>NZ_JBSFLI010000053.1:0-35738 GCF_053598955.1 Streptomyces sp. NPDC001056
CGGTGACCAGGGCGGGCTGGATCTGCCTGGGCCTGGACGCCTGGCTGATCGGCGGCTCCCTGCTCACCCTGTCGTGGAGCCTCGCGCTCGCCCAGGCGGCCCGGTTCGACGGGCCGAGCGTGGCGCACACCGCGCTGTCGCTGGCGTATCCGCTGCTGGACATCGCCCTGGTCAGCATGGTCCTCGCCCTGCACTTCCGGCGCGCCCCGGGCAACCGTACCGCCGTGAACACCGCGATCGGCGCGCTCGCCCTGACCGTGATGTGCGACGCGCTGTTCACCTCGCCGCTGCTGCACAGCAGTTACCGCTCGGGGCAACTGCTGGACGCGGGCTGGTTCGCCGGCTCGCTGCTGCTCGCCTACGCCCCCTGGGCCACGCCGCGGCACGGCGGCGGGTCCCGGCCGCGGCCGGCGGACGGGTACGCCCGTACGGCCTCCGACCACGTGCCCGCACCCCGCGCCGCCGGCCGGCGGCCGCAGCCCGCGCCCGACCCGTCCGCCGAGCACAGCCGGGACCCCGACGGCGAGTGCGGCGCGTACGGGGGCGCCGAGCACGGCTCGCCCACGGACTTCGAGGCGAGCCGCCACCCGGCCGCCGGGCCCGGCCTGTTCCCGGCCGCCGGGCCCGGCCCCTACCCGGGCACCGAGCCGGTCCACCACCCCGGCGCCGACCACGCCCGCTACCCCGCCGGCCGCCCGATCACCGGCTCGCTCGCGGCGCTCACCCCGTACCTCGCCGCCGCCGTGTGCACGCTCGGCATCCTGTACAACGTCCTCAACGGCCGCAGACCCGACCACGTGGTGCTGATCACCGCGGGCTGCGTCGTGCTCGCCCTCGTGATCCGCCAGGGCATCATGCTGCTGGACAACATCACCCTCACCCAGGAACTGGCGCAGAAGGAGAACCACTTCCGCTCCCTGGTGCAGGGCTCCAGCGACGTCATCATGATCGCCGCGCCCAACGGCATCCTGCGCTACGTCTCCCCGGCCGCCGCCGGGGTCTACGGCCGCCCCGCCGAGGACCTGGTCGGCACCGAGCTGGCCGCCCTCATCCACCCCGAGGACCTCGGCGGCGTGGTGCACGAGGTGCGCCGCTTCCTCGCGGCGAGCCCGCAGGCCGAGCCCACCACCCGCATCGAGTGCCGCTTCCGCTCCGGTGGCGGGGGCTGGCTGAACGTCGAGTCCACGGTCAACCGCCACCACGGCGGCCTGATCTTCAACAGCCGCGACGTGACCGAACGAGTGCGCCTCCAGGCGCAGTTGCAGCACAACGCGGAGCACGACCCGCTGACCGACCTGCCCAACCGCGCGCTGTTCACCCGGCGCGTCCAGCAGGCCCTGTCCGGCCGCCGGGCCACCGACCGGGGCGCGGCGCTGCGCAGCACCGCGGTGCTCTTCATCGACCTCGACGGCTTCAAGGCCGTCAACGACACCATCGGGCACCAGGCCGGCGACGAACTCCTCGTCCAGGCCGCCCGGAGACTCCAGGACGCGGTCCGTCAGGGCGACACCGCCTCCCGGCTGGGCGGCGACGAGTTCGCGGCCCTGATCGTCGGGGACGGCGCCCATGACCGCGCCGCCCGGGAGCGCGACATCCTGGAGCTCGCCGACCGCCTCAGGACGACCCTCTCCCAGCCGTACGCGATCGACGGCAACGACGTCCGGGTCAACGCCTCCATCGGCGTCGCCTTCGCCGAACCCGGGCTCGGCGCGGGGGAGTTGCTGCGCAACGCCGACCTCGCGATGTACCGCGCGAAATCGGCCGGAAAGGGCCGTGTCGAGCTGTACCGGCCGCAGATGCAGCAGGACGTCGTGCGCAAGGCGGAGCTGGCCACCCGGCTGCGCGCCGCGCTGCACGACGGGGAGTTCGCGCTGCTGCACCAGCCCGTGGTGTGCCTGGACGACGGCCGGATCACGGCGGTCTCGGCGCAGGCCCGCTGGCGCTCCTCGCAGGGGGTGCTGTTCACCCCGACCGAGTTCCTGCGGGTGGCGGAGGACGGTGACAAGTCGGCCGAGCTGGACCGCTGGATCCTCCAGGAATCCGTGGCGCAGGCCGCCGAGCGGACGGCGGCCGGGCTGGTCGTACCGGTGGCGGTGCGGATGAGCGCCCGGCGGCTGCTGGACCGCTCGCTCCCGCCCGGCTCGGTGGAGGCGCTGCTGACCCGGTTCGGGCTGCCGCCCCAGGCGCTGGTCATCGAGCTGGCCGACACCGATCCCGGGCTCGGCCTGGACGAGCTGGAGCGGCGGCTGACCGCGCTGAGCCGGCTCGGGGTGCGCATCGCGCTGGACGGGTTCGGCAGCGGCCACGCGGCGATCACGGCGCTGAGAAGACTGCCCGTGGACATCCTCAAGCTCGACCGGGGCCTGGTCGAAGGCGTGGTCGACTCCGCGCGGCTGCACAAGATCACCAGCGGTCTGCTGCGGATCGCCGGCGATCTCGGGCTCCAGTCCGTCGCCGAGGGTGTGGACCTGCCCGAGCAGGCGGTGGCGCTGCGCGCGATGGGGTGCACCCATGGCACCGGCGCGGCGTTCTCCGGCCCGCTGGACGAGTACCGGCTGCGCCGGGCCCTCGGGGCCGGGGCGTGCCCGGTGCCGCACCCATCGACCGGACCGCACGCGCAGGCCGACCCGCACGCGCAGGCCGACCCGCACGCACAGGCCGGACCGCACGCACAGGCCGGCGCGGCGCACGCGTCCGCCGAACCGGCTTTTGCGGGCCGGGCGAGAGACTCGCAGGGTCTTTTGGGCGTGAAGGGCGCCGCGGGGGTGTACACCGGAGGAGTACCCGCTGTTTTCGGAGGCGGCAGTGCCCTTCGTTCACATTCTGAGACGCCCGTCCCACCCACTTGACACGTGGTGCGCCCCGGGGGGAGGGTCAGTGCCATGCGCACCCGAATTCTCGTACTTGGACAGCGCGTCGGCTGAGCTGGGACCCACCGGAACGCGATCCGGAATCCCCAGCGACCCTCACCGGCGTGCTCCCCTCGCTTGCCTTACGGCACGAGGGGTTTTTTGTTGCACGAGTGACCCTCGTACGACACCCGAACTCCGCCCGAACCTCGCAAAAACCCTCAGCATCGAGAAGAGAAGCCGATGACCGAGCAGGCCACCGGGGCCCATCACCCGCAGCCCCGGCCCCGATCCGGAGGACAGCACTCCGCACCCGTCGAGCACGTCACGGGCGCGCAGTCCCTCATTCGCTCCCTTGAGGAGGTCGGCGCTGACACGGTATTCGGCATTCCCGGCGGCGCGATCCTGCCGGCGTACGACCCGCTGATGGACTCCACCCGGGTGCGTCACGTCCTGGTCCGCCACGAGCAGGGCGCCGGCCACGCGGCCGAGGGGTACGCCCAGGCCACCGGCAAGGTCGGCGTCTGCATGGCGACGAGCGGACCGGGCGCCACCAACCTGGTCACCCCGATCGCCGACGCCCACATGGACTCGGTGCCGATGGTCGCGATCACCGGCCAGGTGTCGTCCAAGGCGATCGGCACGGACGCCTTCCAGGAGGCGGACATCGTCGGCATCACCATGCCGATCACCAAGCACAACTTCCTGGTGACCAAGGCCGAGGACATCCCGCGGATCATCGCGCAGGCCTTCCACATCGCCTCCACCGGCCGTCCGGGCCCGGTCCTGGTCGACATCGCCAAGGACGCCCTCCAGGCGAGGACCACCTTCTCCTGGCCGCCGGTCATGGACCTGCCCGGCTACCGCCCGGTCACCAAGCCGCACGCCAAGCAGATCCGCGAGGCCGCCAAGCTGATCACCGCCGCCAAGCGGCCCGTCCTCTACGTCGGCGGCGGCGTCCTGAAGGCCGGGGCCACCGCCGAACTGAAGGTCCTCGCCGAACTCACCGGAGCGCCCGTCACCACCACCCTGATGGCGCTCGGCGCATTCCCCGACAGCCACCCGCTGCACGTGGGAATGCCGGGCATGCACGGTGCGGTCACCGCCGTCACCGCGCTGCAGAAGGCCGACCTGATCGTCGCCCTCGGAGCCCGCTTCGACGACCGCGTCACCGGCAAGCTGGACAGCTTCGCGCCGTACGCCAAGATCGTCCACGCCGACATCGACCCGGCCGAGATCGGCAAGAACCGCGAGGCCGACGTGCCCATCGTGGGCGACGCCCGCGAGGTCATCGCCGACCTGGTCCAGGCCGTGCAGAAGGAGCACAGCGAGGGCCACCGGGGCGACTACAGCGCCTGGTGGAGCGACCTCGACCGGTGGCGCGAGACCTACCCGCTCGGCTACGACCGGCCGGAGGACGGCTCGCTGTCCCCGCAGGCCGTCATCGAGCGCATCGGACAGCTCGCCCCCGAGGGCACCATCTTCGCGGCGGGCGTCGGACAGCACCAGATGTGGGCCGCGCACTTCATCCAGTACGACCGCCCCGCCACCTGGCTGAACTCCGGCGGCGCCGGAACCATGGGCTACTCGGTCCCGGCCGCCATGGGCGCGAAGGCCGGCCGGCCCGAGCAGACGGTCTGGGCGATCGACGGCGACGGCTGCTTCCAGATGACCAACCAGGAACTGACCACCTGCGCCCTGAACAACATCCCGATCAAGGTCGCCGTCATCAACAACGGCGCGCTCGGGATGGTCCGCCAGTGGCAGACTCTGTTCTACAACCAGCGCTACTCCAACACCGTCCTGCACAGCGGTCCCGACGACGTCAACCCCGACGCCCGGGGCACGCGGGTGCCGGACTTCGTGAAGCTGGCCGAGGCGATGGGCTGCGTGGGCCTGCGCTGCGAGCGCCCCGAGGACCTGGACAAGGTCATCGAGGAGGCCAACTCCATCAACGACCGTCCGGTGGTCGTGGACTTCATCGTCCACCAGGACGCCATGGTGTGGCCGATGGTCGCCGCCGGCACCTCGAACGACGAGATCATGGCCGCCCGGGACGTCCGCCCCGACTTCGGCGACAGCGAAGACGACTGAGCGAGAGAGACGTAAAAAGACCATGTCCAAGCACACGCTCTCCGTCCTGGTGGAGAACACGCCGGGCATCCTCGCCCGGATCGCCGCACTGTTCTCCCGCCGCGGCTTCAACATCGACTCGCTCGCGGTGGGCGTCACCGAACACCCCGACATCTCCCGCATCACCATCGTGGTCGGTGTCGAGGAACTGCCGCTGGAGCAGGTGACCAAGCAGCTCAACAAGCTCGTCAACGTGCTGAAGATCGTCGAGCTGGAGCCCACCCAGGCGGTTCAGCGCGAACTCGTTCTGGTGAAGGTCCGCGCGGACAACGAGACCCGTTCCCAGATCGTGGAGATCGTCCAGCTGTTCCGCGCCAAGACCGTGGACGTCTCCCCGGAGGCCGTGACCATCGAGGCCACCGGTTCCGGCGAGAAGCTGTCCGCCATGCTCAAGATGCTGGAGCCGTTCGGCATCAAGGAGCTGGTCCAGTCCGGCACCATCGCGATCGGTCGCGGCGCCCGTTCGATCACGGACCGCTCGCTGCGCGCTCTCGACCGATCGGCGTAACACCCACCACGGACCCGTACGGGCGGCCGGCGATCATCCGCCGCCCGTATGGCGAGACCCCCGAACTACCTCACCGCTCACCGGCATACGGTGGGACGCACCACCTGCACACATAGGGAGAGAACCCAAAGTGGCCGAGCTGTTCTACGACGCTGACGCCGACCTGTCCATCATCCAGAACCGCAAGGTCGCGGTCATCGGCTACGGCAGCCAGGGTCACGCGCACGCCCTGTCGCTGCGCGACTCCGGTGTCGACGTCCGGGTCGGTCTGCACGAGGGCTCCAAGTCCAAGGAGAAGGCCGAGGAGCAGGGCCTGCGCGTGGTCACCCCGGCCGAGGCCGCGGCCGAGGCCGACGTCATCATGATCCTCGTCCCGGACCCGATCCAGGCCCAGGTCTACGAGGAGTCCATCGCCGCCCACCTGAAGGACGGCGACGCGCTGTTCTTCGGCCACGGCTTCAACATCCGCTTCGGCTTCATCAAGCCCCCGGCGGGTGTGGACGTCTGCATGGTCGCCCCCAAGGGTCCGGGCCACCTGGTGCGCCGCCAGTACGAGGAGGGGCGCGGCGTGCCCTGCATCGCCGCCGTCGAGCAGGACGCCTCCGGCAACGCCTTCGCGCTGGCCCTGTCGTACGCGAAGGGCATCGGCGGCACCCGCGCCGGCGTCATCAAGACGACCTTCACCGAGGAGACCGAGACCGACCTCTTCGGCGAGCAGGCCGTCCTGTGCGGTGGCACGGCCGCCCTGGTCAAGGCGGGCTTCGAGACCCTGACCGAGGCCGGCTACCAGCCGGAGATCGCGTACTTCGAGTGCCTGCACGAGCTGAAGCTGATCGTGGACCTCATGTACGAGGGCGGCCTGGAGAAGATGCGCTGGTCCATCTCCGAGACCGCCGAGTGGGGCGACTACGTCACCGGCCCGCGCATCATCACCGACGCCACCAAGGCCGAGATGAAGAAGGTCCTCGCCGAGATCCAGGACGGCACCTTCGCCAAGAACTGGATGGACGAGTACCACGGCGGCCTGAAGAAGTACAACGAGTACAAGAAGCAGGACTCCGAGCACCTGCTGGAGACCACCGGCAAGCAGCTGCGCCGGCTGATGAGCTGGGTGAACGAGGAGGCGTAAGCCTCACGTCAGGGGGCCGGGGCATGCTGCTCCGGCCCCCGTTCGCCATGCACCCGGGAAGGGCTACAAAATGGAGTTCCACGTCCGGGTGATACTTCCGCAGCGGCGCAAAACGATGACCGTGGCGCCACTAGACTGCTGCACAACAAACGCGTCAGGCCCACAGCGTCGTGCGTCTTCCACGCGGCTAGCACCCCTCCGCCAGCGGCCGTCGGGACGGCCGTCCGCATTGGACTTGTGAGGACCCACGTGAGCTCGAAACCCGTCGTACTCATCGCCGAAGAGCTTTCGCCTGCGACCGTCGACGCCCTCGGCCCGGACTTCGAGATCCGGCACTGCAACGGAGCCGACCGGGCGGAGCTGCTCCCCGCCATCGCCGACGTCGACGCGATCCTGATCCGTTCCGCCACCAAGGTCGACGCCGAGGCCGTCGCCGCGGCCAAGAAGCTCAAGGTCGTCGCCCGCGCGGGCGTCGGCCTGGACAACGTGGACGTCTCCGCCGCCACCAAGGCCGGCGTGATGGTCGTCAACGCCCCGACCTCGAACATCGTGACCGCGGCCGAGCTGGCCTGCGGTCTGCTGCTGTCCACCGCCCGCAACATCCCGCAGGCGAACGCCGCGCTGAAGAACGGCGAGTGGAAGCGCAGCAAGTACACGGGCGTCGAGCTGGCCGAGAAGACCCTCGGCGTCGTCGGCCTCGGCCGCATCGGCGCCCTGGTCGCGCAGCGCATGTCCGCCTTCGGCATGAAGGTCGTCGCGTACGACCCGTACGTGCAGCCGGCGCGCGCCGCCCAGATGGGCGTCAAGGTGCTGTCCCTGGACGAGCTGCTCGAGGTCTCCGACTTCATCACCGTCCACCTGCCGAAGACCCCCGAGACCCTCGGCCTCATCGGCGACGAGGCGCTGCGCAAGGTCAAGCCGAGCGTGCGCATCGTCAACGCCGCGCGCGGCGGCATCGTGGACGAGGCGGCGCTGTACGCGGCGCTGAAGGAGGGCCGCGTCGCCGGTGCCGGCCTCGACGTGTACGCCAAGGAGCCGTGCACCGACTCCCCGCTCTTCGAGCTGGACCAGGTCGTGTGCACCCCGCACCTGGGCGCCTCCACCGACGAGGCCCAGGAGAAGGCGGGCATCGCGGTCGCCAAGTCGGTCCGCCTCGCCCTCGCCGGCGAGCTGGTCCCCGACGCGGTGAACGTGCAGGGCGGTGTCATCGCCGAGGACGTCAAGCCGGGCCTGCCGCTCGCCGAGCGCCTCGGCCGCATCTTCACCGCGCTCGCCGGCGAGGTGGCGGTACGCCTGGACGTCGAGGTCTACGGCGAGATCACCCAGCACGACGTCAAGGTGCTCGAACTCTCCGCGCTCAAGGGTGTGTTCGAGGACGTCGTCGACGAGACGGTGTCGTACGTCAACGCGCCGCTGTTCGCCCAGGAGCGCGGCGTCGAGGTCCGCCTCACCACCAGCTCCGAGGCCACCGAGCACCGCAACGTGGTGACCGTGCGCGGCACGCTCGGCACCGGCGAGGAGGTGTCGGTCTCCGGCACCCTGGCCGGCCCCAAGCACGTCCAGAAGATCGTCGCGGTCGGTGAGTACGACGTCGACCTCGCCCTCGCCGACCACATGCTCGTCCTGCGCTACGAGGACCGCCCCGGCGTCGTCGGCACCGTCGGCCGCATCCTCGGCGAGGCCGGCCTCAACATCGCCGGCATGCAGGTCGCCCGCGCGACGGTGGGCGGAGAGGCACTGGCCGTGCTCACCGTGGACGACACGGTGACGCCGGGAGTGCTGGCCGAGGTGGCGTCCGAGATCGGCGCCGCGTCGGCCCGGTCGGTGAACCTGGCCTGAGACCGCCTCCGCCCGCCCCTCCACCCCGCTCACCGGGGTGGAGGGCGGGCGCGGAACGCCTGACGGGCCGAGGTCTTCCTCGGCCCGTCAGGCGTTCCGTCGCCCTGAGGGAACCACTCTCCGCGAGGGATTCGCCGGACGGGCGGGGCGCTCGGACACCGGGGACCGACGGGACGACTCCGCCACTGATCATGCCGACGCACAGGGGGGCGTCTTGCCTTTCATGAACGCGGCCGAGGCCGTGCAAGCGTGGGTCCACGGCTGGACCGTTTCGCGCGGCGCCGCCGCGCCTGTCCCCACTCCCTGGGGTTTCACGGTCGACGTCGGCCTCCCCGGGCATGTCGTGCGCCACGTACTGTCGGCCGCCGACGAAACGGCCGTCCGCAGGATCACCGGGGACACCACCGCGCCCGGCGTATGGCTGAAAGCGCCCGTGCCGCCCGACATGCTCGAAGCCTGGCTCCCGCCCGGCTGGTCCCTCGCCGGCGGACCCGGCTTCCTGATGGCAGCCGCAGTGCGCGCCGCCCGCGCCGAGACCCCACCGGCGACGGCCGACGGTTACCGGCTGGACACCTGGACCCGGGCCGGCGTCGCCCGTGCCCTGGTCCGCACCGCCGACGGCGCCTTCGCCGCTCGCGGCCAGGTCGCCGTCACCGGCAGCGCCTTCGTCCTCGACCAGATCGAGACCGATCCCGCTCATCGACGCCGCGGTCTGGGGCGCCTGGTGATGCATGCGCTCGTCGAGATCGCAGCCGGACAGGGGGCCGCGGCGGGTGTGCTGGTCGCGACACCGGAGGGCCGGGCTCTGTACGAGACGGTGGGATGGCGTGTGCTGGCCCCGCTGACCGGGGCCATGCGGAGCTGAGCCCCGCCCCGCTACAGCCGCGCCCTCTTCAACGCCATGTGCAACAACAGCCGGTCCTCCCCGTCGTCCAGGTCGAGGCCCGTCAGTTGTTCCACGCGGTTGAGGCGGTAGTAGAGGGTCTGGCGGTGGATGCCCAGCTCCGAGGCCGTGCGCCCCGCCTGGCCGGCGCGGTCGAGGTAGACCTCGGCGGTGCGGGCCAGCTCGCGGTGGGCGGGGGAGAGGAGGGGGCCGGCGGCCGGATCCTGCGCGGACTCCGGCGGGAGGGCGGTCAGCAGGCGGTAGGGGCCGATGCCGCGCCACTCGGCGACCGGGCCGAGGCGGGGTTCGGCCAGTGCCGCCTGGGCCGCCGCGCGCGCCTCCCGCCACACCGCGCCCAGCTCGGCCAGTCCGCTGCGGGGGTCGCCGATCCCGGCGGCGGGCCCGGCCGCCCCGGGACCACCGGCGAACCCGCCCGCTCCGGCGACCCCGGCAGCCGCCGCCACCACGGCCCCGGCCCCGGCCCCGGCCCCGCGCCCCACCGACCCCGGCGCCGTGCCCTTCGTACCGCCGCCCGCTCCCGGACGTGCTGCCGTCCGCGGGCCGCCCCACATCCCCTCCGCCTCCTCCAGCACCCTCCCCGCCGCCGCCGATGCCGGCGCCCCCGCCGTCGTCGAGCGGAGCCGGACCAGCACCGCGAGGCTCTGCCCCGCCGCGCCCCAAGGGATCGTGCACAGGGCCGCCGCATGGGGAACGGAGCGTGCGGAGGGCGCGTCGTCCGGGTCGGGGGAGGGCCAGGGCGCGACGCACACCAGCGTGTGGGGGCCGTCCGCGCGCGGGCCGAGTGCCGTGCGCAGGTCGGCCACCGCCATGTCCCGCTGCCAGCCGCCCTCGGCCGTGAGGACCGCCCGCAGCTCGCGGCTCAGGCCCGCCCCGGCCTCCGCCTCGTCCGCGAGGAGGGCGCCGATCCGGCCGGCCACCTGCATGGCCGCGGTCAGCTGGGCGTCCGTCGGGCCGGGATCGCCCTCCAGGAGCCAGACGTAACCGAGGACGACGCCCCGGTGGCGCACGGGGAGGCAGATCCGGCCGCGGTAGACGCCGGCCTCGGGGCTCGGCGGGATGCGGACCGGGCCGGTCGCGCGGGTGATGCCGAAACCCTCGAACCAGGTGCGCACGCCCGCCGTGGAACGCCGGGTCAGGATCGAGCGGGTGCGCACCGGGTCCAGCGCGGAGGCGTCCAGCTCGTCGTCGCTGTCGTACGCGCCGAAGGCGAGCAGCTCGAAGTCGCGGTTCTCAAGCGTCGCGGGCGCGCCCAGCAGCTCCGAGATCTCGTCCACCAGTTCCTGGTAATCACCCTTGTAATCCGCCGCCACCCGGGCATTCTCCCCCATTTTCCGGCCACTTTCATACAGATGTCTGAGATCCCGGGCACGGATGCGTGACAGCTGTCGATGGCCGACGATCAAAGGGGTCCGTAGGTTTCACGGTGGTTCTCCGTGCCGTACCCGAAACGTCGGGTGCAGGCCTTTTGGTGCTTGTCTGTGGAGGTGCCCCGTGCTGGGTCCCGTGATTCTCGCCGCGTCGCGCAGCGACCGGATGCGACGCCTGATCTCGGCGGCCCCGGTGACCAAGCAGGTCGTCGACCGCTTCATCCCGGGTGAGACGGTGGACGACATCGTCCCGATCATCAAGGACCTGACGGGCAAGGGTCTCCAGCTGACGATGGACGTCGTCGGCGAGGACATCACCACCCCCGAGCAGGCCACCATCGCCCGCGACGCCTACCTCGCGCTGATCGACCACCTCAAGGAGCTGGAGCTCGGCGAGAAGGTCGAGATGTCCGTGAAGCTGTCGATGTTCGGCCAGGCGCTCCAGAACGGCCACGAGCTCGCGCTCGCCAACGTCCGCCCGGTCGTCGAGGCCGCCGCCGCCATCGGTACGACCGTCACGCTGGACGCCGAGGACCACACCACCCTCGACTCGATGTTCGCCATCCACGAGGAGCTGCGGAAGGACTTCCCGGGGACCGGCTGCGTCATCCAGGCGTACCTCTTCCGCACCGAGGCCGACGCCAAGCGGCTCGCCGAGGCCGGCAGCCGGGTCCGTCTGGTCAAGGGCGCCTACAAGGAGCCCGCCGAGGTCGCCTACCAGCAGAAGCACGAGATCGACAAGGCCTACGTGCGCGTCCTGAGGACGCTGATGGAGGGCGAGGGCTACCCGATGATCGGGTCCCACGACCCGCGTCTGATCTCCATCGCCCAGGAACTCGCCCACAAGGCCGGCCGTAAGCTCGACGAGTACGAGTTCCAGATGCTGTACGGCATCCGTGGCGACGAGCACCTGCGGCTGGCCGCCGAGGGCCACCGCATGCGCGTCTACACGGCGTACGGCACGGACTGGTACGGCTACTTCATGCGCCGCCTGGCGGAGAAGCCGGCGAACCTGCGCTTCTTCCTCCGCAGCATGGTCAGCAAGGGCTGAGCCCCACCACCCGCTCACGCACAAGGAGTTCGGATCTCATGGACGCTGTGACCCAGGTCCCCACCCCCGTCAACGAGCCGGTGCACGGCTACGCCCCCGGCTCGCCCGAGCGTGCCCGCCTGGAGGCCAAGCTCAAGGAGCTGGCCGAGAACCCGGTCGAGCTGCCGATGACCATCGGCGGCGAGAAGCGGCTGGGCGGCGGCGAGCCGTTCCAGGTCGTGCAGCCGCACAACCACAAGGCCGTCCTCGGCACCGGCCGCCACGCCACCCAGCAGGACGCCCAGGACGCCATCGACGCGGCCCTGGCCGCCGCCCCGGCCTGGCGCGCGATGTCCTTCGACGACCGCGCCGCGATCATCCTGCGCGCCGCCGAGCTGCTGGCCGGCCCGTGGCGCGAGACGATCGCCGCCTCCACCATGCTCGGCCAGTCCAAGACGGCCCAGCAGGCGGAGATCGACAGCCCGTGTGAGCTGGTCGACTTCTGGCGCTTCAACGTGCACTACGCCCGCCAGATCCTCGCCGAGCAGCCCCCGGCGAACTCCCCGGGCGTGTGGAACCGGCTGGACCACCGCCCGCTGGAGGGCTTCGTCTACGCGATCACGCCGTTCAACTTCTCGGCGATCGCGGCGAACCTGCCCACCGCCCCGGCCCTGATGGGCAACGTGGTGGTCTGGAAGCCGTCCCCGACCCAGACGCACGCCGCCGTGCTGCTCATGCGGCTGCTGGAGGAGGCCGGTCTGCCCAAGGGCGTCATCAACCTCGTCACCGGCGACGGCATCGAGGTCTCCAAGGTCGCCCTGGAGCACCGCGACCTCGCGGGCATCCACTTCACCGGCTCGACCAAGACCTTCCAGTACCTGTGGAAGACGGTCGGCAACAACATCGAGAAGTACCGCTCCTACCCGCGTCTGGTCGGCGAGACCGGCGGCAAGGACTTCGTCGTCGCCCACCCGAGCGCCGACCGCGCCGTGCTGAAGACCGCCCTGACCCGCGGTGCCTTCGAGTACCAGGGCCAGAAGTGCAGCGCCACCTCCCGCGCCTACATCCCGGCCTCCATCTGGAACTCGGGCTTCAAGGAGGAGTTCGCGGCCGAGGTCGACTACCTCACCATGGGTGACGTGACGGACCTGTCGAACTTCATCGGCGCCGTCATCGACGAGCGTTCCTTCGCCAAGAACAAGGCCGCGATCGACCGCGCCCAGGCCGACCCGACCTGCACGATCGTCGCGGGCGGCACGTACGACGACTCGGTCGGCTACTTCGTCCGCCCGACCGTCATCGAGTGCTCCGACCCGGCGAACGAGGTCTTCACGACCGAGTACTTCGGCCCGATCCTCGCCGTGTACGTCTACGAGGACGACAAGTACGACGAGATGCTGACCCAGATGGAGTCGGTCTCGGACTACGCGCTCACCGGCTCGGTCATCTCCAACGACCGTGCCGCGGCGGCCTACACGATGGAGAAGCTCCGCTTCGCCGCGGGCAACTTCTACATCAACGACAAGTCGACCGGCGCCGTGGTCGGCCAGCAGCCCTTCGGCGGCGGCCGCGCCTCCGGCACCAACGACAAGGCCGGTGCCCCCCAGAACCTCCTGCGCTGGACGCTGACCCGCGCCATCAAGGAGGCCCTGGTCGCCCCGACCGACTACACGTACCCGCACATGGGCTGACCTCCGCCCTGACCCGAGCCACGGGCCGGGAAGCCTGACCCCCGAACAGGCTTCCCGGCCCGTTTCCACTTCCCCGGCGGCGTCGCCCCCTCTCGTCCGCCGTCAGTGCCCCGCCGCGCAGATGCGGCACGGCGAAGTCGTACAACTCCTCCTGCGCGTCGGGGGTGTTGTACGGGCTGATGACGCCGACCCGCACCACCCGGACCCGTTTGCGCAACGAGCCGACAGCGGCCCCGAGTTGCTCGCCTGGCCGCTTCGGCGCCCGGCCCACCCCCGCCGGTGAGCGCGCCGCCGCCCGGCACCCCGGTATCGAGGTGAAGGTCACCGCCGTACGGGAGTTGGGGGCCGCCGTCGGCCGGGCTGGTCGGCGGGGTCCTGCCGGAGGAGCCGTACTCCCTGGTCCACTCGGCGGGGCACCCGGACCCGCGCGCCCTGCCGCTCGTGGGCCGGGCCGAGAACTCCGGTTCGGACACCCGGGATCGGTGGGCCGCCCAGGGCCGGCTCCCGGCGGCCGCCGTCAGCGCCGAGGACGACGGCGCGGTGCCGTCCATGGTGGCCGGCGGGCTCGGCATGGCCGTCATACCCGCACCTCACCGGGGCGCCGCGGCCGTACCGCGGCGTCGGCTGCGTCACGACACCGGAACCGGCCCGGTGCCGTGGGCGCCCTGATCCGGACCCTGCGCTCACTCGAACGCGCGTAAGTGCAGCTCAGAGGCGTGTTCGGGGGTTCGCCGTCTCAGATAGTAGGAAGTCCGAGTAATTGTGCAGACAGACGCGGGCGGCTCCCTTAGCTTGGAAGGAGCCGAACGTCTCGCTCGATCCAGCGAATGGCGGCCGTGAGCCGGGCCCCGTGCAGGCAACCCCTGCGGCCGGCGCTCCCCGCCCCCGGCGTCTCGAACACCCCCCTCATCGCCGTACTCCCTTCATGTCCGAGGAGTCGATTTCCATGGCCGAGACGACCGTCCGCCGCCGCGTCCGCCGCGTGCCCAGCACCAGCGAGTCCGACCGCAAGAACGCCGCCGCAGCCCTCCAGCGCGCCCTCGACCGCCGGGACAACGGCGGACAGACCGGCCACTGAGCCGTCCGCCGAGCCGCCCGCACCGACACGGGTCGTCCGGATTCTGGACGGCCCGTGTCATCACCTGGGACGAGGAGTAGGGTGCCCGCATGTCTCGCAGCATCAATCTCGCAGTGATCCCCGGTGACGGCATCGGCCAGGAGGTCGTGGCCGAGGGTCTGAAGGTCCTCTCGGCTGTCCTTCCGCAGGATGTGAAGCTGGAGACCCAGGAGTACGACTTCGGCGCCAAGCGCTACCACGCCACCGGTGAGACCCTCACCGACGCGGACCTCGCGCAGCTGAAGCGGCACGACGCCATCCTGCTCGGCGCCATCGGCGACCCGTCGGTGCCCTCCGGCGTCCTGGAGCGCGGCTTCCTGCTCAAGCTCCGCTTCGCCTTCGACCACCACGTCAACCTCCGGCCCAGCAAGCTTCTTCCGGGCGTGGCCACCCCGCTCGCCGGGCAGCCGGAGATCGACTTCGTCGTCGTCCGCGAGGGCACGGAAGGCCCGTACACCGGCAACGGCGGCACCATCCGCAAGGGCACCGCGCACGAGGTCGCCACCGAGGTGTCCGTCAACACGGCGTACGGCGTCGAGCGCGTCGTCCGTGACGCCTTCGCCCGCGCCCAGGCCCGGCCGCGCAAGAAGCTGACGCTGGTTCACAAGAACAACGTGCTGACCTTCGCCGGCCACCTGTGGACCGACATCTTCAACAAGGTCGCCCAGGAGTTCCCCGAGGTCAGCACCGACTATCTGCACGTCGACGCGGCGACCATCTTCCTGGTC
Organism: Streptomyces sp. NPDC001056; assembly: GCF_053598955.1. NCBI lineage: Bacteria > Bacillati > Actinomycetota > Actinomycetes > Kitasatosporales > Streptomycetaceae > Streptomyces > Streptomyces sp. NPDC001056. Next base: position 15,296 of record NZ_JBSFLI010000053.1, read on the forward strand.
ACCCAGCCCGAGCGCTTCGACGTGATCGTCACCGACAACCTCTTCGGCGACATCATCACCGACCTCGCCGCGGCCGTCTCCGGCGGCATCGGCGTGGCCGCCTCCGGCAACATCAACCCCGGCCGCGAGTTCCCGTCCATGTTCGAGCCGGTGCACGGCTCGGCCCCGGACATCGCCGGGCAGGGCAAGGCCGACCCCACGGCCACGGTCCTCTCCGTCGCCCTGCTGCTGCGTCACCTCGGTTACGACGCCGAGGCCGACCGGATCGACGCGGCGGTCACCGCCGACCTCACCGAGCGCGCGGACAAGCCCGCCCGGAGCACCTCCGAGATCGGCGACGCGCTCGCCTCCCGAGTAGCCGGCTGACCCGGCGCTCCATCCGAAAGAAGCCGCCGGGTCGCAGGACCGCCCGGCGGCTTCCGCATGTCTCCGCCGGGTGAAAACATCGCCCCGGGCCGCCACCACGACCCCTGGGCCGTCGCCACCCGATTCCGTCCGCCGGGGCCCGCGCGCGATAATCGAACGCGGAGCCGCGGTATGAGGGAAAGCTCGGACGACCGAGCACCGGCCGCCAGCCGGTGTCAGGCGTGAGCGCGGCCCGTCACAAACAACCGGTGAAGGACAATCACTCATGACGACGCCCACGATCGAGCTCAAGCCCTCCGCCAGTCCCCTCGCCGCCGCCGAACGCGAGGCGATCCTGGCCAATCCCGGGTTCGGCCGCCACTTCACCGACCACATGGTGACGATCCGGTGGACCGAGGGCCGCGGCTGGCACGACGCCCAGCTCGTGCCGTACGGCCCGATCTCCCTCGACCCCTCCACCCATGTGCTGCACTACGGCCAGGAGATCTTCGAGGGGCTGAAGGCGTACCGCCAGCCCGACGGCTCGATCGCGCTGTTCCGCCCCGAGGCGAACGCCCGCCGCTTCCGCAACTCCGCCCGCCGCATGGCCATGGCCGAGCTGCCCGAGGACCTGTTCATCGCCGCCCTGGACGCGCTGCTCGTCCAGGACGCCGACTGGGTCCCGCCGCACGGCGGCGAGGCGGCCCTCTACCTGCGCCCCTTCATGATCGCCACCGAGGCCGCGCTCGGCGTGCACCCGGCCAACGAGTACATGTTCCTGCTGATCGCCTCCCCGTCCGGCGCCTACTTCTCCGGCGGCGTCCAGCCCGTCACCATCTGGGTCGCCGAGGACCACGTCCGCGCCGTCCCCGGCGGCACCGGCGACGCCAAGACCGGCGGCAACTACGCCGCCTCCCTGCTCCCGCAGGCCGAGGCCGCCGCGCACGGCTGCGACCAGGTCGTCTACCTCGACGCGGTCACCCGCACCAGGGTCGAGGAGAGCGGCAGCATGAACGTCGCCTTCGTCTACGGCGACCGGATCGTCACCCCCGCGCTGACCGGCTCCATCCTGGAGGGCATCACCCGCGACTCCCTCCTCCAGGTCGCCCGCGACCTCGGCTACCAGGCCGAGGAGGGCGTGATCACCCTGGAGCAGTGGCGCGCGGACGCCGCCTCCGGCGCCCTCACCGAGGTCTTCGCCTGCGGCACCGCGGCCGTCGTCACGCCGGTCGGCCACGTCAAGACCAAGAACGACGAGTGGACGCACGGCGACGGCACCCCCGGCGAGGTCACCATGCGCCTGCGCGAGGCCCTGCTGGGCGTCCAGCGGGGCATGAACGAGGACAAGCACGGCTGGATGCACAAGGTCGGCTGACCGCCCGGCGGCATCGCACAGGGCCGTCGCGGACTCCCGGGAGGAAGTCCGCGACGGCCCTCCGCTTTTTTGAGCGATGTTCGATCCCTCACGTCCCGAGGGGCTGACGAGACCTTCTCTTTCTTGAACTCCGCGTTTAGAGTGCTGCTCTAAAGTGCTGATCAGGTAAGGAGGTGTCGGGCCGTGCGACTGACCCCCACGGAACGTGACCGGCTGCTGCTCTTCGGCGCCGCCGAGCTGGCCCGGGCCCGCCGTGCCCGCGGTCTCAGACTGAACGTGCCGGAGGCGACCGCGCTCATCGCGGACACCGTCTGCGAGGCCGCCCGCGACGGCAGGCGGCTCGCGGAGGCGATCGAGGCCGCCCGCGGTGTGCTCGGTCCCGAGGACGTGCTGCCGGGCGTCGCCGACGTGGTGACCGAGGTGATGGTCGAGGCCGTCTTCGACGACGGCTCCCGGCTCGCGGTGGTCGCCGACCCCATCGGCGGCGGACTGGGCGCGGACGCCCCGGGCGCGCTGCTGCCCGGCCCCGGGCACGCCGACCCCGAGCCGGTGCTCCGGCTCACCGTCACCAACACCGCGACCGTCCCGGTCTCCGTCACCTCCCACTTCCACTTCTTCGAGGCCAACCCGCGCCTCCGCTTCGACCGCGCGGCCGCCTACGGCATGCGGCTGGCCGTGCCCGCCGGCTCCTCCGTGCGCTTCGGGCCCGGGGACAGCGAGGAGGTCGGTCTGGTGCCGATCGGCGGCGAGCGTGTCGCCATCGGCTTCGCCGGGCTGGTGGACGGGCCGCTGGACGCGCCGGGCGCGCGGGAGGAGGCGCTGCGCAGGGCGGCGGCCTGCGGATATCTGGGGGTCGCGAGCGACGAGGAGAAGGGCCGGGACCGATGAGCCGTTCCAAGGGGCGCGAGGTCAGCCGGGCGATCCACGTCGACCCGCATGCCTACGCCGCCACCCACGGCCCCCGCGCGGGCGACCGCGTCCGCCTCGGCGACTCGGGCCTGACCATCCGCGTCGAGTCCGACGCCCAGCGGTACGGCGACGAGTTCCTCGCGGGTTTCGGCAAGACGGCCCGCGACGGACTGCACCTGAAGGCCGCCGGCGTGCGCGAGACCTGTGACGTGGTGATCAGCAACGTCGTCGTGATCGACGCGGTGCAGGGCATCCGCAAGGTCTCCATCGGCATCCGCGAGGGCCGTGTCAGCGCGATCGGCCGGGCGGGCAACCCGGACACCCTCGACGGGGTGGACGTCGTCGTCGGCACCGGCACCTCGATCGTCTCCGGCGAGGGTCTGATCGCCACCGCGGGCGCCGTCGACACCCACGTCCACCTGCTGTCGCCGCGCATCATGGAGGCCTCGCTCGCCTCCGGCGTGACCACGGTCATCGGGCAGGAGTTCGGCCCGGTGTGGGGCGTCGGCGTCAACTCACCCTGGGCGCTGCGCCACGCCTTCGCCGCCTTCGACGCCTGGCCGGTCAACATCGGCTTCCTGGGCCGGGGTTCGTCCTCGCACGCGGCACCGCTGATCGAGGCGCTGGCCGAGGGCGGCGCGAGCGGCTTCAAGGTGCACGAGGACATGGGCGCCCACACCCGCGCCCTGGACACCGCGCTGCGGGTCGCCGAGGAACACGACGTCCAAGTCGCCCTGCACAGCGACGGGTTGAACGAGTGCCTGTCGGTCGAGGACACCCTGAAGGTGCTGGAGGGGCGCACCATCCACGCCTTCCACATCGAGGGCTGCGGCGGCGGGCACGTCCCCAACGTGCTGAAGATGGCCGGCGTCCCGAACGTCATCGGCTCCTCCACCAACCCCACCCTGCCGTTCGGCCGGGACGCGGTCGCCGAGCACTACGGCATGATCGTCTCCGTCCACGACCTCAAGCCCGACCTGCCCGGCGACGCCGCCATGGCCCGCGACCGCATCCGGGCCGGCACCATGGGCGCCGAGGACGTGCTGCACGACCTGGGCGCGATCGGCATCACCTCCTCCGACGCCCAGGGCATGGGCCGGGCGGGGGAGACGGTACGGCGCACCTTCGCCATGGCCGGGAAGATGAAGGCAGAGCTGGGGCCTCTCCTTCCCCATGACGGGGAGGGCGGCGACGGCGAGGGCGACGACAACGCCCGGGTGCTGCGCTACCTGGCCAAGCTGACCATCAACCCCGCCATCGCGCACGGCCTTTCGCACGAGGTCGGCTCCATCGAGGTCGGCAAGCTCGCCGACATCGTGCTCTGGCGCCCGGAGTACTTCGGCGCCAAGCCGCAGCTCGTCCTCAAGTCCGGCTTCCCGGCGTACGGCGTCGTCGGCGACCCCAACGCGGCCACCGACACCTGCGAACCCCTCGTCCTCGGACCGCAGTTCGGGGCGTACGGCGCGACGGCGGCCGACCTCTCCGTCGCCTTCGTCGCGCGGGCGGCCGTGGACCAGGGCAACGACACCATGCCGACGCGCCGCCGCCGGGTCGCGGTGCGCGGCACCCGGGGCATCGGCCCCGCCGACCTGCGGCTGAACACCCGTACCGGAGCGGTCGACGTCGACCGGCGCACCGGCCTGGTCACCCTCGACGGCGACCCGCTGCGTTCGGCGCCCGCCGACTCGGTCTCCCTCAACCGCCTCTACTTCCTGTGACGTCGGCTATCCAAGGACAAGGACCCACGACGATGACCACCCCCGCCGCCGACGGCTTCCGCATGCCCGCCGAGTGGACCCCGCACGAGCGCACCTGGATGGCGTGGCCGGGCCCCAACCCCACCTTCGACGACGGCGACGGCCTCGCCGCCTCCCGGCGCGCCTGGGCCTCGGTCGCCCGCGCGATCCGCCGCTTCGAACCGGTCACGGTGGTCTGCGGCCCCGGCCGGTCGGCCGAGGCCCGAGCGCTGCTCGGCCCCGGGATCGACACCGTGGAGCGCGACCTGGACGACGCCTGGATGCGCGACATCGGCCCCACCTTCCTCACCGACGACCGGGGCGGACTCGCCGCCGTGGACTGGACGTTCAACGGCTGGGGCGCCCAGGACTGGGCCCGCTGGGAGCACGACGCGAAGATCGGCGCGTACGTGTCCGACCTCGCGGGCGCGAAGACGTACACCTCGCGGCTGGTCAACGAGGGCGGTGGGATCCATGTCGACGGCGAGGGCACCGTGCTGCTCACCGAGAGCGTGCAGCTCGGCCCCGAGCGCAACCCGCACTGGACGAAGGACCAGGTCGAGGCGGAGATCCACGCCCACCTCGGCACCAGCAAGGCGATCTGGCTGCCGCGCGGCCTGACGGCCGACTACCCGCCCTTCGGCTACGGCACCCTCGGTCACGTGGACATCGTCGCCGCCTTCGCCCGCCCCGGCGTCGTCGTCGCCCACTCCCAGCCGGACCCGGCCCACCCCGACCACGAGGTCACCCAGGAGGTCATCGGCCTGCTCCGGTCGGCGACCGACGCCCGCGGCCGTGCCCTGGAGGTCGTGGAGGTGCCCGCGCCGACCGTCCTGGAGGCCGACGGCCACTGGGCCGACTACTCCTACATCAACCACTACCTGTGCAACGACGGCGTCGTCCTGTGCGCCTTCGACGACCCCCGCGACGAGACCGCCGCCGGCATCTTCGCCCGCCTCTTCCCCGACCGCACCGTCACGCCGGTCGACGCCCGGCGGATCTTCGCGGCCGGCGGGGGCATCCACTGCATCACCCAGCAGCAGCCGAGGTCCCGCCGGGCCTGACCCCGACGAGTCCGCTTCGGGCCGGCGGTTCGGCCGGATGGCCGTCCGGGTGATCCGGACACGGGGACGGCCCCCGGTCGTCGGGCAATCGGCGGCCCGGCAGCCGTCCGGGTCCCGGGTCGGGTAGAACATACGGGTGAACGTCCTGGTCTGTGCGGGCTGCGGCCGTCGTCTCTGCGAGCCGGTCCGGCTGTTGCCCCAGTTGCCCGAGCGCCCCGAGCCCAGCGGCCGTAAGAACGCCGACGGGTCCCGGCAGGCGCCCTCCACCGTGCCGCGGGGGACCTGCGCGGTGGACCCCGAGCCGTCGGGAGCGCCGTTCGTGCCGCACCCGGACCCCGAGTGGGCCGGGGCCGCGGTGCCCGGCGTCGCCGTCGCGGACCCCGACGGGCCGGGGTTCCTGATGTCGGCCGGGCCCCGGGACACCCTGGTGGTCCACCCCGAGGACACCCGCGGCCACCTGGTGGGCGACGACGACTGCCAGGACTCCGGGTGCTGCGGGCCCACCGGCCAGGAAGGGCCCAACTTCCTGTGCCCCGGGTGCGGGGCGCCCGTGGCGACGCTGTTCGCCGAGTGCTACGGGCCGTACGAGACGCACTTCCTGCCCGACGCCGTACGGATGGTGCCCGCGTGAGCGAGGGTTCCGCGCCGCGCCGGCGCACCCCCGCCCCGCCCCGGGAGGACCTGCTCGCCGCGGCCATGGGCATGATCGCCGAGCGCGGCCTGGAGAAGCTCACGATGGCGGCGCTCGGCCGCGAGGTGGGGATGAGCAGCGGGCATCTCCTCTACTACTTCCGCTCCAAGGACGAGCTGCTGCTCCAGACCCTGGAGTGGAGCGAGGGCCGGCTCGGGGCCTCGCGCAGCCGGCTGCTCGCGGGGGCGGGATCGGCGCGGGAACGGCTCGCGGCGTACGTCGACCTGTACGTGCCCGAGGGCCACCGCGATCCGCACTGGACCCTGTGGCTGGAGGTCTGGAACCGCTCGCAGAACGCCGACGAGGACGCGCGCGCCCGCCAGGCCGCGATCGAGGGGGCCTGGCACCGGGACCTCGTCGCGCTGATCGCCGAGGGGATCTCGCGGGGTGAGTTCCGGGCGGTCGACGCGGACCGCTTCGCCACGAGGACGCGCGCGCTGCTCGACGGGTTCTCGATCCACGTCGCCATCGGGTTGCGAGGGGTCGACCGGGAGCAAGTGATGGCACATGTACGGGAGTTCATCGACGAGGGGCTGGCGGTGTAAAGGAATCGTCCGCTCCGGCACCGGGCAGGTAACCGGCCATGGGACTCCAACACTGGAAGAAGATCTGGGTCGGCTCGGCGGGGAACATGGTCGAGTGGTTCGACTGGTTCGTGTACGCCAGCTTCGCCACCTACTTCGCCGGGGCGTTCTTCCCCCGTGGGAACCCCACCGCGCAGTTGATGAACACCGCCGGGATCTTCGCGGTCGGGTTCTTCATGCGGCCCGTCGGCGGGTGGCTGCTGGGCCGGGTCGGTGACCGCCGGGGCCGCAAGGCGGCGCTGACGCTGACCGTCACGCTGATGTCGGCCTCGGCGGTGCTGATCGCCGTCGCGCCCACGTACGCGGTCGCGGGGTACGGCGGCGCCCTCGTGCTGCTCGTCGCCCGGCTGCTCCAGGGCCTGTCGGTGGGCGGCGAGTACGCGGCCAGCGCCACCTACCTCACCGAGGCCACCGACCCGAGGCGGCGCGGCTTCGCCTCCAGCTTCCAGTACGTGTCCATGACCGTCGGCCAGATCATCGGCCTCGGCCTCCAGATCGTCCTCCAGCGCACCATGTCCGACACGGCCCTGCACAGCTACGGCTGGCGCATCCCGTTCGCCGTCGGCGCCCTCGGCGCGGCCGTCGTCTTCTACCTGCGCCGGAACATGCTGGAGAGCGAGGTGTACGAGGAGGACGCCGCCCACGCCGCCCGCGCCGGGAACCCCGGGGCCGCCGAGGAGCGTGGCACCCTGCGCGCCCTGTGGCGGCACCGGCGCGAGGCGTTCCTCGTCATCGCGCTCACCATGGGCGGCACGGTGGCGTACTACACGTACACCACCTATCTGACCAAGTACCTCTCCAACTCGGCGGGCCTGTCCAAGGACACCGCCACCCTCGTCTCCTTCACCGCGCTGATCGTCTTCGCCGGGCTCCAGCCGCTCGCCGGTGCCCTGTCGGACCGGGTCGGCCGACGGCCGCTGCTGATCACCTTCGCCGTCGGCTCCACCGTCCTGACCGTGCCGATCATGAAGCTGCTGGGGCACGCCGGCGGCTACTGGCCCGCACTCGGCCTCTCCCTGCTCGCCCTGGTGATCGTCACCGGCTACACCTCGATCAACGCCTGTGTGAAGGCGGAGCTGTTCCCGACGAGTGTCCGCGCCTTGGGCGTCGCCCTGCCCTACGCCCTCGCCAACGCCCTCTTCGGCGGCACCGCCGAGTACATCGCCCTGTGGTTCAAGAACGCCGGGATCGAGTCCGGATTCTTCTGGTACGTGGCGGGCTGCGCTGCCGTGTCGCTCGTGGTGTACGTCACCATGCGGGAGACGAAGGACCTGGATCTGGCCGGAACACAGGCGCCGATCGGTGCGGGGGAGTCCAGTGTGACGACCGCATCCTGAGACGGACGGTGAGCCGGGGGCGTCGCTGTGCGAGACTTCCCCCGTGCTTACGTTCGCCACGATTATTGGCAGCAGGCGCGCCGGTCCGCAGTGACCATCTCGTACGAACAGGTGCGGGTGGCCACCGTCGTCCTCGACCCGCGCGCAGACCTCTCGCATCCGCGAGAGGTTTTTTCGTTTTACGGCCCACCTTCAGCCGTGAACCGAGCGCGGGGGAGTATTGGGGGGACGGTGGAGCCGGTCATTCCGGTAAGACCGAAGATCCACAACAGGAGTCCTGAGACCATGACCGAGACGGCAACCAGCGAGCTCGACGACTCGTTCCACGTCTTCGACACCACGCTGCGTGACGGCGCGCAGCGCGAGGGCATCAACCTCACCGTCGCGGACAAGCTCGCCATCGCCCGGCACCTGGACGACTTCGGCGTCGGCTTCATCGAGGGCGGCTGGCCCGGCGCCAACCCGCGCGACACCGAGTTCTTCGCCCGCGCCCAGAACGAGATCGACTTCCGGCACGCCCAGCTGGTCGCCTTCGGCGCCACCCGCCGCGCGGGCGCCAAGGCCGCGGACGACCCCCAGGTCAGGGCGCTGCTCCAGTCCGGCGCGCCGGTGATCACGCTGGTCGCCAAGTCGCACGACCGCCATGTCGAGATGGCCCTGCGCACCACGCTGGACGAGAACCTGGAGATGGTCCGCGACACCGTGTCGTACCTGCGTGAGCAGGGCCGCCGGGTCTTCGTGGACTGCGAGCACTTCTTCGACGGCTACCGCGCGAACCCCGAGTACGCCAAGGCCGTCGTACGCGCCGCCTCGGAGGCCGGCGCCGACGTGGTGGTGCTGTGCGACACCAACGGCGGCATGCTGCCCGCCCAGGTGCACGCGGTCGTCGCCACGGTGCTCGCCGACACCGGCGCCCGGCTCGGCATCCACGCCCAGGACGACACCGGGTGCGCGGTCGCCAACACGCTGGCCGCCGTCGACGGCGGCGCCACCCATGTGCAGTGCACGGCCAACGGGTACGGCGAGCGCGTCGGCAACGCCAACCTGTTCCCCGTCGTCGCCGCCCTGGAGCTGAAGTACGGCAGGAAGGTGCTGCCCGAGGGCCGGCTGCGCGAGATGACCCGGATCTCGCACGCCGTCGCCGAGGTCGTCAACCTCACGCCCTCCACCCACCAGCCGTACGTGGGCGTGTCCGCCTTCGCGCACAAGGCCGGGCTGCACGCCTCCGCGATCAAGGTCGACCCGGACCTGTACCAGCACATCGACCCGGCGCTGGTCGGCAACACCATGCGGATGCTGGTCTCCGACATGGCGGGCCGCGCCTCCGTCGAGCTCAAGGGCAAGGAACTCGGCGTCGACCTCGGCGGCGACCGCGAGCTGATCGGCCGGGTGGTGGCCCGCGTCAAGGAGCGCGAGCTCAAGGGCTACACCTACGAGGCCGCCGACGCCTCCTTCGAGCTGCTGCTGCGCGGCGAGGTCGAGGGCAGGGCGCTGAAGTACTTCGACGTGGAGTCCTGGCGGGCGATCGTCGAGGACCGTCCCGACGGCAGCCACGCCAACGAGGCCACGGTCAAGCTGTGGGCCAAGAGCGAGCGCATCGTCGCCACCGCGGAGGGCAACGGCCCGGTCAACGCCCTCGACCGCGCGCTGCGCGTCGCCCTGGAGAAGATCTACCCGCAGCTCGCGGGCCTGCAACTGGTCGACTACCGCGTCCGCATCCTGGAGGGCCGCCACGGCACGTCCTCCACCACCCGGGTCCTCATCTCCACCTCCGACGGCGCCGGCGAGTGGTCCACGGTGGGCGTCGCGGACAACGTCATCGCCGCGTCGTGGCAGGCGCTGGAGGACGCGTACACGTACGGCCTGCTGCGGGCGGGCGTGGAACCGGCCAAGTAGGAGTTCGACGGTACGGCGGTGCGGCGCCCGGCCCCACGACGCTCAGGGCGCCCGCCAGATGTTGTCGAAGGCGGCGTTCTCGATCCGCCGCCGTTCCCGCACGGCCGTCAGCTCGGTGACCGCGTCGCCGACGGCGGCCAGCACGGTGAGGACGGCGTCGTCGGCGTCCTCGTTGCCGTCCGCGCGGTCCTCACCGATGCCCAGTGGCACGGCGAGGGCGGTCAGCACGGGCTCGTGGGACCACCAGCGGTCGGCCGCGTGCCGCCGTGCGGGCGTGTCGGCCCTGGCCTCGTCCCCGCCGCGCCGGGGCAGCCAGTGCCGCCGCTTCCCGGTGAGCCGTCCCTCGGTGTCCAGCGCGTCGTGATAGGCCGCGGCGAGCCCGCGCCCCCGCCGCCACAGCCAGTCCCCGACCGTCTCGTACGGCTCCTGCCGGACGAGCGCGGCGTCCGCCTCGTCCAGCATCCGGTCACCGGTGGCCAGCACCGGACCCGGCACGATGCGCTCGCCGTCCAGGGTGAGCGCCCGTGTCCCGAGCAGGTCGACCAGCTCGGCCCCCGCGAGGGCCAGCGACAGGTCGCCCTGCTCCACGGGGCGCGCGCCGGGGACGTCCACGCTGACGAGGAACAGGTCCTGCGGTGTGGTCATGGGGGCTCCAGGTCGCCGGGGCGGCAGGGCGTCAGACGCGGCCCGGGTCGTTCGGATGGGGCTCCAGCGGGGTGACGGTGAGGCTCATCCAGGGCCGCAGCGGCAGCGTACCGAGCACCTTCTCATCCAGCTCGGCCTCGTCGGCGGCACGCCACACCCCGATGCTGCGCGTCTCGCCGACCGGGCGCCACAGCCGGACGAGGTGACCGGTGGCCGCCAGCTCCCGGGCGCGTACCGCCTCGGCGGCCCGCCGCTCGGCGACCTGCTCCTCGGTGGTGCCCTCGGGCACGGAGGTGGTGATCTCGACCAGGAACTCGCGCATGATCCCGCTCCCTCGGCGAGCGACGAACCGGTCGGGGACGAGCCGGCCGGGGGACGAACCGGCTGGGGGACGCCGGACCCCTTCATCGTCCCCCAGCCGACCCCGGGCCGCTCGTCACCGCAGCTGCCACTTCTGGTTGGCCGCTCCCGTGCAGGACCAGATCTGGGCACGGGCGCCGTTGGCCGAGGAGTCGTCGGTGACGTCCAGGCACTTGTCCGCGGCGAGGTTCACCACGTCATGGGTGGTGGCGTCGTACGACCACTGCTGGGCGCCGGTGCCGTTGCAGTCGTAGAGCTGTACGGCGGTGCCGTTCGCGCTCGACGCGCCGGCCACGTCCAGGCAATTCCTCTCGGGTCGACCAAGCGGGGGTGTGCGGGCGGGTTCAACCGACATGCGGTCTTGACGAGTTGGTGTGCCGTCAGTTAACTCACGCCGTGAGCTAAGCCATGAGTGAACCATGAGAGCCGAGGGAAGGTCCATGCCAAGGCCAAGAACCGCCCTGCTCGTCCCCGGGGTCCTGCTCGCCGCCCTGCTGCCCCTGTCCGCCGCGGCGCACGCCGCCGCCGATCCGCCACCGGTGCCCGTCGACCGCTTCGAGGGCGAGGTGCCCTTCGCGTCCCAGCCCGCCGACGGCATCTTCACCTGGGGCGGCGACAGCGACGACCCGCCCACGCTGCGCCTCGCCGACCGCGCCGACGCCCCCGAGGGCGCCAAGGTGCTCAGCGGCACCTACGACATCAGCGGCTACGGCGGATTCACCCATGACTTCGCCGCCGACCAGCCCGCCCACGACTGGTCGGCCCATCAGGGCATCCGCTTCTGGTGGGAGGGGCACGACAACGGCAAGAAGGTCGCCTTCGAGATCAAGGACGGCGGCGCGAACGGCGAGGCGTCCGAGCTGTGGACGGCCTCCTTCACCGACGACTTCACCGGCTGGAAGCAGATCGAGATCCCCTTCGGCGACTTCACGTACCGCACCGACTACCAGCCCGTCGGCGGCATCGACCACGTCCTGGGCCTCACCCGGATGTGGGGCTACTCCGTCACGCTCCCGGTCGGCCTCAAAGGCGAATTCGCCATGGACGACGTGGAGTTGTACGGCAAGGCCGACCAGGCGCTGCACGCCTCCGTCACCACCGACGCGCCCGTCTACCCGGTGACCGAGGGAGCCACCGCCAAGGTCCGGGTCACCCTGGCCACCACCGGCGAGCAGCCCGTGGACGAGCCGGTGACCGTCACCTACACCACCGCCGGCGGCACCGCCACCGCGGGCCGGGACTACACCCCGGTCTCCGGCACCCTCACCTTCCCGGCGGGCGCGCCGTCCGGCAGCACGCGGACCATCAGCGTGCCCACCCGCGTGGACAAGGCCGCCGAGTCCGCCGAGACCGTCCCGCTCAAGCTCACGGTCGACGGCGCCAAGGCTCCGGACCAGACCCCGCAGGTCGTCATCGACGCGCACGGACTGCCGTACCTGAACCCGAAGTTGCCGGTGAAGAAGCGGGTCGCCGACCTGCTGTCCCGGATGTCCCTCGCGGAGAAGGCCGGGCAGATGACCCAGGCCGAGCGCGCGGGCCTGGCCACGCCGGGCGACATCGCCTCGTACGACCTCGGCTCGCTGCTGTCCGGCGGCGGCTCCACGCCCACGCCCAACACACCCGAGGGCTGGGCGCGGATGATCGACGGCTTCCAGCTCCAGGCGCAGGCGACGAGGTTCCAGATCCCGCTGATCTACGGCGTGGACGCGGTGCACGGCCACAACAACCTCTACGGTGCCACGGTCATGCCGCACAACATCGGCATGGGTGCCACCAGGAACCCCGGCCTCGCGGAGCGGACCGCCGCCGTGACCGCGGCCGAGGTGCGCGCGACCGGCGTCCCCTGGGACTTCGCGCCCTGCCTGTGCGTGAGCCGCGACGAACGCTGGGGCCGCGCCTACGAGTCCTTCGGCGAGGACCCCGCCCTCGTGGAGTCCATGGAGACGGTGATCCAGGGCCTCCAAGGAAGCGCGGACGGCAGCGAGCTGAGCCGCGACGACAAGGTCCTCGCCACCGCCAAGCACTTCGTCGGCGACGGCGGCACCGCCTACGGCTCCTCCACCACCGGCACCTACACCATCGACCAGGGCGTCACCACCGTCACCCGGCAGCAGCTGGAGGACATCCACCTGGCGCCGTACAGGACCGCCGTGCGGCGCGGCATCGGCACGGTCATGCCGTCGTTCTCCTCGCTCGACATCACCGGCGACGGCAAGGGCGCGGTCAAGATGCACGCCCGCGGCGACATGATCAACGGCGAGCTGAAGGGCCGGATGGGCTTCGACGGCTTCGTCATCAGCGACTGGAACGCCATCGACCAGCTCCCCGGCGACTACGCCGACCACGTCAGCACGGCCGTGAACGCGGGCGTCGACATGATGATGGTGCCGTACACCTACAAGGACTTCAGCGGCACGCTCGTCGACGACGTGAAGGCGGGCCGGGTCAGCGAGGCGCGGATCGACGACGCAGTCTCCCGCATCCTCAAGGAGAAGTTCGAGCTGGGCCTGTTCGAGCATCCCTACGCCGACACCCGCGGCGCCGCGGCCATCGGCTCCCCGGCCCACCGCGCCGTCGCCCGCGAGGCGGCCGCCGAGTCCCAGGTGCTGCTGAAGAACAGCGGCGGGCTGCTGCCGCTGAAGAAGAGCGAGAAGGTGTACGTGGCCGGGTCCAACGCCGACGACATCGGCAACCAGACCGGCGGCTGGACCCTCACCTGGCAGGGCTCCTCGGGCGACACCGAGCCCGGCACCACCATCCTCCAGGGCATGCGCGAGGCGGGCGGCGACGTCACGTACTCCAAGGACGCCTCCGCGCCGACCGGCGGGTACGACGTCGGCGTGGTCGTCGTCGGCGAGACCCCGTACGCCGAGGGCGTCGGCGACGTCGGCAACGGGCACTCCCTGTCGCTGTCGGCGGCCGACCAGGCGGCCGTGGACAAGGTGTGCGGCGCGATGAAGTGCGTGGTGCTGATCGTCTCCGGCCGCCCCCAGCTCATCGGCGACCGGCTCGGTGAGATCGACTCCCTGGTGGCCTCCTGGCTGCCCGGCACCGAGGGCGAGGGCGTCGCCGACGTCCTCTACGGCGCCCGGCCCTTCACCGGGCAGCTCCCGGTCACCTGGCCGAAGTCCGAGGCCCAGCTCCCGATCAACGTGGGCGACGCGTCCTACGACCCCCAGTTCCCCTACGGGTGGGGCCTGACCACCCGCACCGCCGTCCCGCACGGCGGTGCGGACACCCTGAAGTCGCTGGCCGCGCGGGCGGCGACGGCCGAGCGGCGCGGGGATCGGCGGACCGGGCGGGACCTGGTCACGCAGGCCCGGCTGCTCGTCCAGCAGAAGGCGGGGGAGCGGATGACGGCGGCCGTCGCGAAGCCGTTCGCCGATGCCGACCATCTGCTGCTGACCGGCCACTACGGGAAGGCGGTGGAGAAGCTGGCGCAGGCGTACCGGGCGGCCTGACCGGACCGTCCTGAACCACCCCGTGAGGGAGGCTTCGGGTAGCGTCGAGACATGAAGGCCGTCCCGCGGACCCGAAGCCTCCCCGTCCTGCTGCCGGCCGTGCTCGTCCTGGTTCTGGCGACGTTGTTCGCCCCCCGGGCGAGCGCGGACACCGGCGTCTCCACGATCGCCCGCGCCCTGCGCTCCGGCCCGGTCTACGTCGACCCGGCCGCCGCCGGCCAGCTGTCGCGGGCGGACGCCGACGCGCTCGCGAAACGGATCAAGGACGCGGACAAACCACTGTTCATCGCCGTCCTCCCGGCGGGCTACCCCACCGCGAACCTCTTCCGCGACCTGCGCGCGGCCACCGGCATCACCGGCCTGTACGGCATCCGGCTCGGCGACCGCTTCGACGCCCGCGCCGACGCGTCCGTCATGTCGCCGACCGCCCGGCAGAACCTGGTCGGCAGCGTCCGCGGCGAGGACACCAGGACCCAGCTCACCGACTTCACCGACCGCGCCCTGGCCAACATGGGCGGCCACGCCCCGCGCAGCTGGCACGCCGCGGGCGGCGGGGGCGGGTCCGCCGCGGGTCTGATCGCGGTCGCCGCGGTGCTGTTGGCGGGCGGCGCGGGCGCGTACGCGCTGGTGCGGCGGGGCCGGCGACGGCGCGAGGAGGAGCAGCGGGCCGCGCTGGACCGGCTGCGGGTGGTGGTGGACGAGGACATCACCGCCTTCGGCGAGGAACTCGACCGGCTCGACTTCCACCCGGCGGAACCCGGCGCGGACGACGCGATGCGTGGCGACTACGAGCGCGCGCTGGACGCCTACGAGACGGCCAAGCAGCGGATGGCCGAGGCGGTCAGGCCGGAGGACGTCCGCCCGGTCACCGAGGCGCTGGAGGACGGCCGGTTCTCCCTCGCCCAGTTGGCGGCCCGGCGCGAGCGCCGCCCGCTGCCCGAGCGCCGTCCGCCGTGCTTCTTCGACCCCCGTCACGGCCCCTCGGTCACCGACGCCACCTGGACCCCGCCCGGCGGCGCCCCGCGCGAGGTGCCGGTCTGCGCCGCCGACGCCACCCGTCTCGCCGACGGCCGCGACCCCGCGGTCCGCGAGGTCGACACGGAGTACGGCCGCCGCCCCTACTGGGACGCCGGCCCCGCCTACGGCCCCTGGGCCGGCGGCTACTTCGGCGGCGGCATCCTTCCCGGCCTCCTCTTCGGCACCCTGCTGGGCAACATGATGTCCACCCCTTCCTACGCGGCCGACTACGGCGCCGGCTACGGCGACTTCGGCGGTACCGACTACCAGGGCGGCGACGTCTCCGGCACCGACTTCGACCCCGGCGACTTCGGCGGTGGATTCGGGGACGGCGGCGGCTTCGGCGGGGGAGACGGCGGCGACTTCGGCGGCGGCTTCGGCGACTGACCCACCCTTTCCGTCGGTCCCGCTGCGGGATCACTTCGGCCCAGGACGCGCTCGGTCCCGGCCTTTCAAAGGTCCTGGGCCCCGGCCGCGGTCCCTGGGCCGACCGGCCGTCGGGCCTCTCCGTCCCCGGCTCTCCGCTTCTCCGCTTCTCCGGCCTTCGGCCGCCGGGCCGCCGGGCGCCCCGGCCTCCGGCCCGGAGACCGGTCCCGGCCCTTGGGTCGCCCCGGCCTCGGGGCCGCTCTGATTCCGTGGGCCGCCCGCGGGTCAGGGGTGCTCCGATCCCTCGGGTCACCGTGCCGCCAGCCGGACCTCGGCTTCCCCGACCCTTGGGGCCGCGCCGGTTCTCGGCTCTCCGGGTCCTGGGGCGTTTCGGTCGTTGGTGTCGCTCCCTGTTCTCGGCCTTGCCGGTTCTCGGCTCTCCGGGGCTTGGGGTGCTTCGGTCGTCGGGGTCGCTCCGCGTCCTCGGCCTTGCCGGTTCTCGACTCCTCCCGGCCCTGGGCCGTCTCGGCCATCGGCGCCACCGGGTTCCTCGGGGCACCGGGCCCCAGGGGTCACCCCGCCCCCCCGGGCCACCGGGCGCGTGAAGCCACCCGGGCTCTCGGTTCTCCCGGCCCCGACGGTCTCCGGCCCCCCGCGCGCCGCACGCGCCTCCCGCCCGGCCCCCGCGCCGCAATCGCCTCCCGCCCCGCACGCCCCCGCCCCGCACTCGCCCCCGGGACACCCCACCCCGCCCCGCCCCGGTTCACCCCGGCCGCCGCGTCAGCCCCGCCTCTCGCAGGACCGCCCACGCGTCCGCCACCGGTCCCACATGCGCCAGCTTGTCGGGGTTGATGACGGTGCGGATGGTCTGGATCCGGCCGCCGAGGACGTCCAGGGTCCACGTGTTGACGACCCGGCCCTCCCGGTCCCGGAAGACCGCGCCCGGCTGGCCGTTCAGACGGCGTGGCTCCACGATGCCGCCGATCCGGGTGAACGGCGGCCGGAGCGCCGCGAGCAGCCGGGCCACCCGGTCGGCGCCCGAGACGCCCGCGCCCCAGCGGGGAGCCTTGCCGCCGCTGTCGCCGAGGACCCGGGCGTCGGCGGCGAGCAACTCCCGCAGCCCGTCCACATCGCCCTCGCGGAAGGCGTCGAAGAAGCGCCCGGCGAGTTCCTCGCGTTCGCGCAGGTCGGCCGTGAAGCGCGTGCGGCCCGCGTCCATGTGGCGGCGTGCCCGCAGCGCGAGCTGGCGGCACGCGGCCGGCGATCGCCCCACCGCCACCGCGACGTCCGCGAAGCCGAAACCGAACACCTCCCGCAGCACGAACACCGCACGCTCCAGAGGGCTGAGCCGCTCCAGCAACAGCAGGGCCGCCGTGGACACCGAGTCGGCCAGCTCGGCCGAGCGCTCCGGGTCCTCGTAGGGGTCGTCGAGCAGCGGCTCGGGGAACCACGGACCGACGTACGCCTCCCGCCGTACCCGCGCCGAACGCAGCACGTCGATCGAGACCCGGGTGACGACGGCGGAGAGGAACGCCTTGGCGGAGGCGGGGTTCGCCGCCGACCGCTGATAGCGCAGCCACGTCTCCTGCACCGCGTCCTCCGCCTCGCTCACACTGCCGAGGAGGCGGTAGGCGATCGAGAACAGCAGCGGCCGCAGCGCCTCGAACTCCTCCGTCCGCCGCACCCCGGGCCCGGTCGCCGTGGTCACGCCGGCTCCTTCCCGGCCAGCTCCTCGCGGAACCCCTGCCGCCAGGACGGGTAGCGCAGCTCCCAGCCCAGCTCCCGCTTGGCCTTCTCGTTGGAGAAGCCGCGGCCCTCGGTCATCATCACCACCGCCTGCTCCCCGGCCAGCAGCCGCGCCAGCCACTTCGGCACCCGCATCGGCGGCTTGGCCCCCGCGCACGCGGCCAGATGCGGCAGCCATTCGGCGGCCGGGGCCGGTTCGTCGTCCACGATGTTGAACACGCCCTTCGCCCGCTGCTCCACCGCCAGCACCGTGGCGCTCGCCGCGTCGTCCAGATGCACCCACGAGCTGTACCCGGTGGCGCGCCCCACCAGCGGGTACTGCCGCTTGCGCACGAGCACCACCTGGTCGTCGATCGCCCCGGGGCCGTAGAACGCGCCGTACCGCAGAGCCGCGCCGCCGTACCCGAGCACCGCCTCCTCGCCCCGGCGCAGCGCCAGCATCCCCACGTGCGCGGGTGTCCCCTCCAGCAGGTCCAGCGGATCGTCCTCGGTCTTCACCCAGCCGCCCGCACGGACGCCGTTCCAGCTCGCGTAGCTCTGCGTGACGATGTGCGGGACACCGGTCGCCTCGGCGGCGGCCACCAGGTGCTCCGTGCCCTCCGTGCGCAACCGGTTGGTGAGCGCGAACCACCGGTCCGGGTGCTTGAGGTCGGGCTTGCCGGCGTGCGCCATGGATATCGCCGTCATCTGGTGCACGATCGCGTCCGGCCGCGCCCCGCCCACCGCCTCCCCGACCGAGGCCGCGTCCAGGCCGTTCATCACCACCCCGTCGGCGCCCAGCCGTTGCAGCAGGCCCAGCTTGGCCGCGCTCGTCGTCGTCGCCGTGACCTGATGCCCCCGGGCCACCAGCTGGGGCACCAACCGCCGTCCCAGCACTCCGGTCCCGCCCGCCACGAAAACCCGCATGACCATCACCCTCTCCGCATCGCGGACACTGTCCGACGCTGTCGTCGCGACCTTGGGACGAGACGGGGCGGCCGGGTGTGACACGGGGACGGGTACGGCTTTTCGCGCCGGGCACGCGCCACTCCCGTGCTCAGCCCTGCGTGCCGGGTATCTCCATCGCGCCGACCCGCTCCAGCAGCGCCGCTGCCAGCGTCAGCACGCCCCGCTCCGTCGCGCCGAGCGTGCTCAGGGCCGCGGCGAGCCAGAGGTCCCGCTCGGCCGTGTCCCGCTCCAGCGCCCGCCGCCCCGGTTCGGTGAGCGTCAGCACGGACTGCCGGCGGTCGCCCGCGTCCGGCTCCCGGATGATCAGACCCTCCTCCTCAAGCTCCGCGAACACCCGCGTCAGCGACTGCGGCCGCTGCCGCTCCTCCGCCGCGATGCGCCCCGGCGTGGCCGAGCCGTGCGCGTGCAGATGGCCCAGTACCGCGAGCTGATTGGGGCTGAGGCCCCCCTCGCCGCGTTCCTGCCGCAGCCGCCGGTTGATCCGGACGACGGCACGGCGGAGAGCGGCGGCATCGGCGAGATGATCCATGCGCGGCATCGTACGCAGTCGCTTATCAAATGACCGACTCGCAGGCTCTGTTCTCGGACACCGGGGGAAAGACTGATACGCAACGCTTATGAAGGCACGGGAGGGGGGCGACATCCTGCTGCCCCCGTCCGCACGGCGGACGAGCGTGCCCGGCGACCCCTCGTCAAGGGGTGCCGGGCACGCTCGGAGTGGGCAGGCCGTGCCGCCGACGGGTCACGCGTTCTTGATCGCGGAGACGTCGAAGTTCAGCTTGATCTTGTCGGAGACGAGGACACCGCCCGTCTCCAGTGCGGCGTTCCAGGTCAGGCCCCACTCGGAGCGCAGCAGTTCGGCCTTGCCCTCAAAGCCGACGCGCTCGTTGCCGAACGGGTCCTTGGCGACGCCGTTGAACTCCAGGTCGATGGTGATCGGCCGGGTGACGCCGAGCAGGGAGAGGTCGCCGGTGATGCGGTAGTCCTCGCCGCCCAGGGACTCCGCCTTGGTGGAGCGGAAGGTCATGGTCGGGAACTCGTCGGTCTTGAAGAAGTCGGCCGACTTCAGGTGGCCGTCGCGGTCGGCGTTGCCGGTGTCGATGCTCTCCATCCGGATGTCGAGCGTGGCCGTGGACCTGGTCGGGTCCTGGCCGTCGAGGTGCAGGCTGCCGGTGAAGTCCTGGAAGCCGCCCCGCACGTTGGTGACCATCGCGTGGCGGGCCACGAACTCGATCGTGGTGTGCGCGGGATCGATCGTGTAGTCGCCGGTCAGCGCGGCCAGGCCGGGGCCGGCGGCCTGCGCGGGGGTGGCGGTCGCGTTGTCCTTGCGGCTGAAGAAGCCCATGACGTCCTCCCAGAAGTCAGTTGTTTAACGTTCAATGAACCCAACGACTCAGACGGTAGACCCATTCCGTTTAGATTTCAACATCATGCGCAGCGTGTCGTACCGGTGACGTGAAGTCACTATGCTCGCCCGGCGGCGGATGTGCACGACGGCTGCGCGTACCGTGGGGGCGGGCCCGCGGCGGAGGGCCGTCCGAGGGGCTGTGTCACTCCAGGGATGGCATGCGCGTCCCACTAATGTGGGGTCGATCCTCGGTGCCGCATTTGTGGATCCCCTACAACGCAAGCGGCCTCTGAGCAGTCGGAACGGCTGCACGCCGCCATGGTTCTGTTCACTGGTACCAGGAAAACGGGCCTGAGACTGTACGGAGTCGACGGCTCGCTTTCCTTGGGGTCCTTCGTAAGGTCGCTACATGACCGTTTTGGAAGAGACGACGGGTGAGCCGACCGGCGAGCCGACGGACGCGCGCGGACGGGTCGCCGAACTGCACGACATCCGTGCGCGGGCCGTGGACGGCCCCAGTGAGAAGGCGACCGCGGCGCAGCACGCCAAGGGCAAGCTGACGGCACGGGAGCGGATCGAGCTGCTCCTGGACCCGGGTTCCTTCCAGGAGGTCGA
>NZ_JBSFLI010000054.1:0-35632 GCF_053598955.1 Streptomyces sp. NPDC001056
GTGGTCGTCGTGCGTGAGGACCGGCCGGGAGACAAGCGCCTGGTGGCGTATCTGGTAGCGGGTGAGGACGTCGGGGTCGACGTGGAAGGGCTGCGCCGTTCGGTCTCGGCGGTGCTGCCGGAGTTCATGGTGCCGTCCGCGTTCGTCGTGCTCGATGCCCTGCCGCTCACGGTCAACGGCAAGGTCGACCGGTCCGCGTTGCCCGCGCCGGAATTCGGCGGTGGTGGCGGTCGGGCCCCACGCGATCCCGTCGAGGAGATCCTGTGCGGTCTCTTCGCGGACGTACTGGACCTCGAACGCGTCGGCATCGACGACAACTTCTTCGAGCTCGGCGGCCACTCCCTGTCCGCGACCAGACTGGTCGGCCGGATACGGACGGCCCTGAACGTCGACCTTTCCCTCGCGGACCTGTTCGAAGGGCCGACGGTGGTCCGGCTGGCCAGCCGACTCGACGAGACGAGGCGCGCGAGTGCCGCCGCCCGACCCAGGCTGCGGCCCCGCGGGGAGCGATGAGTCACCTTCCTCACGACAGACGCACGAGCGCCTGCGGGATCGCCCCCCGAAGGATCTCCGGAACGGAGCACTTGGGACGGTGCCCCTGATGGGAGGATCACTCGCGCCGTTGGCGCATCCTGCTTTCCGTTGGCTGCTCGGTGCCCGTGTGACGACCATGGCCGGCAACGCGATGGCGCAGATCGCGCTCGTGTTCGCCGTGCGGGACGTGACCGGGTCGGTCACGACGCTCGGTGTCGTCGTGGCGGCGCGCTCGATCGCGAACCTGGTGTTCCTGCTGTGGGGCGGTGTCGTGGCGGACCGGCTGCCCCGCCAGTTCGTGCTCGCGGGGTCGTCCGCGGTGTCGACGGTCAGCCAGGGGCTTCTGGCCGTCCTGGTGCTGACCGGGACGGTGTCCGTGCCGGCGTTCGTGGTGCTGGCGGCCGTGAACGGCATGTCGAGCGCCTTCTCGTTCCCCGCGTCCTCGGCGCTCGCGCCGCAGACGGTGCCCGCCGAACAGCGCCAGCGCGCCAACGCGTTGCTGCGCCTCGGGCTGAACGCGTCGATGATCGCGGGCGCGTCGCTGGGCGGCCTGCTGATCGCGTTCGCCGGCCCTGGCTGGGGCCTGGCGGTGGACGCGCTGTCGTTCGCGCTGTCGGGCCTGTGCTTCTCGTTCGTGCGTGTACCGGCGGCCGGGGCCGCCGGCGAGCGCAGGCCGGGGGTGCTGTCCGAACTGCGGGTCGGCTGGACGGAGTTCGTCTCGCGGACCTGGGTCTGGGTCGTGGTCGTGGCCTTCTTCTTCGTCAACGCGGCGCACGCGGGCGGCACGATGGTCCTCGGCCCGGTCCTCGCGGACACCGTGATCGGGCGTGAGGCGTGGGGCTTCGTGCTGGCCGCGCAGACCGCGGGCATGGTCGCCGGTGCCTTCGTCGCGCTGCGGATCCGGGTGCGCAGGCTGCTGTTGCTGGGCGTGGCGTGCGTGGTGGCGTTCGCGGGCCTGCCGTTGGCTCTCGCCCTGTACCCGGAGCCCTGGCTGCTCATGATCGCCGCCTTCGTGGCCGGGCTGTGCCTTGAGCAGTACGGCGTGGCGTGGGAGACGTCGTTGCAGCACCACGTGCCGGAAGACCGGCTCGCGCGGGTCTACTCCTACGACATGCTCGGGTCGATCGCGGCGGTTCCGCTGGCCCAGCTCGTGGTCGGCCCGGTGTCGCAGGCCGCGGGGATCACCGCGACCCTGCTCGGTTGCGCGGCGATCCACGTGGTCGCGACGGCCGCGATGGTCGCCTCGCGGTCGGTGCGCGCGGTGGAGAACGTTCCCTCGGCCGAGCCGGTGCGCTGACACAGCCCGTCGGGGGAGCGCCGCGGTAGATGTTCCGGTTCGACGTCCGAGTGCCGTTCCGGGCTCCCGGTCGACGCGGTGCGGGGCCGGGGGCCACGGGGATCCGGTACGGCCGTCCCGCCCCGCCAGTAGGGTTGGCGCGAGTCCGGCGGCTGAGTGGGTCTGGGGTGCGGAGAGCGTTGAGCGGGGCTGCGGTGTCGGTCTACGACGTCCTGGAGGCGATCCGGGAGGGGGCGGCCGGGAACCGCGAACGGGGGAGCCGGTTCGCGGAGTTGGTGGCCCGGTACCTGAGTACCGATCCGCAGTGGAGCGAGCAGTTCAGCCGGGTGTGGCTGTGGGGGGACTGGCCGGGGGCCGCGCACGACCGACGGGACACCGGGATCGACCTGGTGGCGCAGGACCGGGAGACCGGCGGTTTCTGTGCGATCCAGTGCACGTTCCACGAGCCGCGGCACACGATCCGCGAGGAGGACATCGACTCCTTCCTCACGGCGTCCGGCAAGGGTGCCTTCACCCGGCGGCTGATCGTTTCCACCACGGACCGGTGGAGCGAGCACGCCGAGGCGGCGTTGGACGGGCAGCAAGTCCCGGTCACGCGGCTCGGGTTGCCGGACATCGCGAACAGCCCGGTGGAATGGCGGCTGCCCGCGCCGGGCACGGGCGGCGAGTTCGGCATGAGGCTGCGGGAGAAGAAGCGGCCGCGACCTCACCAGCGCACGGCGGTCGAGGACGTCTTCGCCGGGTTCGCCGGGCATCAGCGCGGCAAGCTCGTCATGGCCTGCGGCACCGGCAAGACGTTCACGAGCCTGAAGATCGCGGAGCGGCTCCAGCGGGAGCGGGCCGGGAGCGGCCGGGGGGAGCGGACCAGCGTGCTCTTCCTGGTGCCCTCCATCGCGCTCCTCGCGCAGACGCTGCGCGAGTGGTCGTACGAGAGCGAGGTCCCGTTGCGCGCCTTCGCCGTCTGCTCCGACGCCAAGGTCGGCAAGCTGCGGGTGCGGGGCGACGAGCGGGACATGGCGGTCCACGACCTCGCGCTGCCGGCCACGACCGATCCCGGGCGGCTGGTCGCCCGGGTGAGTGGAGAAGCGCCCGGACTCACCGTGGTGTTCTCGACCTACCAGTCGATCGCGACCGTCGCCGCGGCACAGCGGCGCGGACTGCCCCGGTTCGATCTCATCCTCTGCGACGAGGCCCATCGCACCACCGGCGTCACCCTCTCCGGTCACGACGAGTCCGCGTTCGTCCGGGTGCACGACGACGGCTTCCTCGGCGCCGATCGCCGGCTCTACATGACCGCCACGCCGCGGGTGTACGCCGACGACAGCGAGCAAGAGGCCCGGAACGCGGACGCGGTCGTGGCGTCGATGGACGACGAGGCCACCTACGGGCCGGAGTTCCACCGGCTCGGGTTCGGCGAGGCCGTCGAGCAGGGGCTGCTCACCGACTACAAGGTGCTCATCCTCACCGTGGACGAGGGCGTCGTGGCCAGGACGCTCCAGGCGGGCTTCGCCGGGGGGACGAGCGAGCTGAACCTGGACGACGCCGCGAAGATCATCGGCTGCTGGAACGCCATGGCCAAGCGCACCGGCACCTTCGCCGACGGCAGCGGCTTCGGCACGGACGAGGCGCCGATGAAGCGCGCGGTCGCGTTCGCCCGTTCCATCGCCGACTCCAAGAAGATCACCGCCCGTTTCAACGAGGTGGTCGACGCGTACGCCGACGCCGACGCCGACGCCGAGGTGCTGCGCTGCGAGGTCGACCACGTCGACGGCACCTTCGACACGCTCCGGCGCAACCGGCTCCTGGACTGGCTCAAGCAGGAACCGGGCCCCGCGAGCGCCCGCATCCTGTCCAACGCCCGCTGTCTGTCCGAGGGCGTCGACGTGCCCAGCCTGGACGCGGTGCTGTTCCTGCACCCGCGCAACTCCGTGGTGGACGTCGTCCAGTCCGTCGGCCGCGTCATGCGCACCGCGCCCGGCAAGAACTACGGCTACATCATCCTGCCCGTCGCCGTGCCCGCCGGGACGCCGCCGGAGCAGGCCCTCGCCGACAACCAGCGCTTCAGGACCGTCTGGCAGGTGCTCCAGGCGCTGCGCGCGCACGACGACCGCTTCAACGCGACCGTCAACCAGATCGAGCTGAACCGGAAGAAGCCCGACACCATCGGCATCGGGCACATCGGTGCCGGTGCCGGTGCCGGTGACGAGACGACAGGCGACCGGGACGGCGGCGGCACCAGGGCGAAGGAGACCGCCCAGCACATCCAGGACGCCCTCTTCTCCATCGGCGACTGGCGCGAGGCCGTCTACGCCCGCATCGTCGACAAGGTCGGCGAGCGCCACTACTGGGAGGACTGGGCCAAGGACATCGCCCGGATCGCCGACCGCCATGTCACGTGCATCAAGGCGGCTCTGACGATCCCCGAGAAGCAAACCTCCTTCCAGGAGTTCGTCGGCGAACTGCGCGGCACCATGAACCCGGGCGTCACCGACGCCGACGCCATCGACATGCTCGCCCAGCACATCGTCACCAAGCCGGTCTTCGACGCGCTCTTCAAGGACTACGCGTTCACCGAGCACAACCCGGTCTCCCGGGCGATGCAGCGCATGCTCGACGTCCTGGACGACCAGGGGCTCGACGCCGAGACCACGACGCTGGAGGACTTCTACCACTCGGTCCGCGTCCGCGCCGAGGGCATCGACAACCACGAGGGCCGCCAGCGCGTCATCGTGGAGCTGTACGACCAGTTCTTCAAGACCGCGCTGCCCAAGACCGCCGACGCGCTCGGCATCGTCTACACCCCGGTCGAGGTCGTCGACTTCATCCTGCGCTGCACCGAGCAGGCCCTCGCCAGACACCTCGGCCGTTCGCTGGGCGACGAGGGCGTGCACGTCATCGACCCGTTCACCGGCACCGGCACCTTCCCCGTGCGGCTCCTGCAGTCCGGCCTCGTCAAGCCCGCGGACCTCGCGCGCAAGTACGGCAGGGAACTGCACGCCAACGAGATCGTGCTGCTCGCCTACTACATCGCGGCGATCAACATCGAGGCGGCGTACGCCGACCTGACCGGGCGGCAGGGGGCGTACGCGCCCTTCGAGGGCATCGTGCTCACCGACACCTTCCAGCTCGCCGAGGGCGGCGCCGCGCGGCTCGACGGCATGGACGTGCCGGAGGGCAACAGCGAGCGCGCGAAGAGGCAGAAGAGCCGGCCGGTGATGGTCGTCGTGGGCAATCCGCCGTACTCGGCGGGGCAGGACAGCCAGAACGACGACAACAGGAACCTGAAATACCCCGTCCTGGACGCCCGCATCCAGGAGACCTACGCGGCGCTGTCCACCGCGACCAACAAGAACTCCCTGTACGACTCCTACATCCGCGCCATCCGCTGGGCCTCCGACCGCGTCGGGGGCGAGGGCGTCGTCGCCCTGGTCTCCAACGGGGGCTACATCGACGGCAACACGGCGGACGGGCTGCGCAGGTCCCTGGTCGCGGAGTTCGACGCCGTCTACTGCTACAACCTGCGCGGAAACCAGCGCACGGCGGGCGAGCAGTCCCGCAAGGAGGGCGGGAAGATCTTCGGCTCCGGGAGCCGCAACACCGTCGCCGTGCTCATCCTCGTCAAGGGCGCGACGGACCGGGCGGGTTGCGACCTGTACTACCGCGACATCGGCGACCACCTCAGCCGCGAGGACAAGCTCCGCATCCTCGCCTCCCAGGACCTGGACTCGGTGGAGTGGGAGCGCAAGACCCCCAACGCCGAAGGGGACTGGATCAACCAGCGCGACGAAGCCTTCGCCGGGTACCAGGCCCTCGGCGACAAGGACCGCAAGGGCGCCGCGCAGGCCGTCTTCGAGGTGCATTCCAGCGGGCTGAAGACGGGCCGCGACGCCTGGGTCTACAACTTCTCCGAGCGGCGGCTCACCGACAACGTCGAGTCGATGATCGGCTTCTACAACGACCAGGTCGCCGCGTTCGCCGCGCAGGCCAGGGCGACGGGCCTCGCCAAGCCCAGGGCCGACGACGCCGAGAAGTTCATCGACTACGACGCCACCCGCTTCAGCTGGAACCGCGTCGACAAGTCGAACGTGGCCCGGGGCGTCACCTGCTCCTACGACCCGGGGCGCGCCTACGTGGCGTCGTACCGGCCCTTCACCAGGCAGCACGTGGTCTACGACGCACGGCTCAACGACATGGTGTACCAGCTGGGCCGGCTCTTCCCGACGCCCGAGCACGAGAACATCGGCTTCTACATGACGGGGCTCGGCGCCCAGAAGCCGTTCTCCGTGCTGATGGTCCGCTCGGTGCCGGACCTCAACTTCTGGGGCTCGGAGGGCGGCCAGTTCTTCCCCCGGTTCACCTACCGGGCGACCGAGGCCGACGACCTGCTCACGCTCGCCGCCGCCGACGAGGAGGCCGACAAGGGCTACCGGCGCCTCGACAACATCACCGACGCGGCCCGCACCGGCTTCCGCGGTGCCTACGACGACCCGTCGATCACCAAGGACGACGTCTTCCACTACACCTACGCGCTGCTGCACTCGCCCGAGTACCGCACCCGCTTCGCCGCCGACCTGAGGAAAAACCTGCCGCGCATCCCCAAGGTGAGTGATTTCCGGGGCTTCGCCGAGGCCGGACGCGCACTCGCCGGGCTGCACGCGGACTACGAGAGCGTGAAGCCGTACGGCGGCATCGTGGAGACGGTGAGCGGCGACGCGTCCGCCACGCCGGCGGCGGAGCTGTACCGCGTCACCAAGATGAAGATCCCGAAGACCAGGGGACAGGCCGACCGCTCGACCATCGTCTACAACACCCGGATCAGGCTGACCGACATCCCGGAGGAGGCGTACCGCTACCAGCTCGGCGCCCGTTCCGCGATCGAGTGGATCATCGACCGCTACCAGGTGAAGGCGGACAAGGCGTCGGGCATCGTCAACGACCCGAACGACTGGTCGAACGACCCGCGCCACATCGTCGACCTGCTCCGGCGGGTCGTGACGGTCAGCCTGGAGACGATGAGGATCGTGGACGCCCTTCCGGCACTGGAGATCATGGAACCGCGCGCCTGAGCGAACGCCACGTCGTCGGTGAACGGGACGAGCACGACGAGGCGCTGCCGGACATCGAGGCACCCCGCCGAACCCGGCGCCTGGCGGGCACCGCCCCTGCGGCGAAGCCGTATATTTGCAGATGGAAAGCCCATGCCGCGCCGTGCGGGGGCAGCACTGTCGGTCCTCGTCGGTACGCTTCCGGATGTCACGACAGTTGGAGGAAAAGCATGGGCACCTCGGGGCGCCTCAGCCTGTCCTGGGTCAACAAGGACAGGTCACTCATCAGCACCCAGGACGGCGGTTACGAGTGGGTCGACCGCGACGACGTCCGGGTGACCGAGACGCGCCTGCTGACCGACGTGACCACCGTGGGCGAGACGCGCGAGGACCGCGAGCGGGCCCGGGACAACCTGCTGATCACAGGCGACAGCGCGGAGGCCCTCCGGTCGCTCACCCGGCTGCCGGAGTTCGCCGACGAGTACCGGGGCAAGGTCAAGCTCGTCTACATCGACCCGCCGTTCAACACGGGCCTGACCTTCGCGCAGTACGACGACGGGCTCGAACACTCCATCTGGCTCACGATGATGCGCGACCGGCTCCTGCTCATCCGGGACCTGCTGTCCGACGAGGGAAGCCTGTGGCTGGAACTCGACGACACGGAGATGGCGTACTGCAAGGTCCTGCTGGACGAGATCTTCGGCAGGTCCAACTTCATCTCCACCGTCCTGTGGCAGCGGCGCCACTCCCGCTCCAACGACGCCGTGTTCTCGACGTCCCACGACTACATCCTGGTGTACGCCAAGAACGCGGCCCGGTTCCGGACGGCGCGCAACAAACTGCCCCTCCAGCCCGAGCAGGCGAGCGACTACGCCAATCCGGACGGTGACCCGCGCGGCCCCTGGCGGTCCATCTCCTTCAGCGCGCCCAATCTGCGGCCGAATCTGTCGTACGAGATCGTCGCCCCTTCGGGGAAGAGGCACGTCCCGCCGAGCGGGCGGTGCTGGCGCACCACGCGGGACTCCTTCGAGAAGCTCCTGGAGGACGGCCGTATCTATTTCGGCGCGGGCGGCCTCGGCGTGCCCCGGGTGAAGCAGTTCCTCTCCGAGGCGCCGGGGATCGTGCCGAACACGTGGTGGACCCACCAGGAGACCGGGCACACGGAGGAGGCGGCCAAGGAGAGCGCGGCGCTGTTCGGCCGGGCCGCCGCCTTCAGCACCCCGAAGCCCGAGCGGCTGCTGCACCGCATCATCACCATCGCCTCCGACCCCGGCGACATCGTCCTCGACTGCTTCGCGGGCTCCGGCACCACCGCGGCCGTCGCACACAAGACGGGCCGGCGCTGGGTGACGGTGGAGCGGCAGCCGGAGACGGTCGACGCGTACGTGCTCCCGCGCCTGCGCAAGGTGGTCGAGGGCGAGGACTCCGGCGGGGTCTCCGAGACCACCGGCTGGGAGAAGGGCGGCGGATTCCGCCGCCTGGAGGTCGCGCCGTCCATGTACGAGCGCCTCGCCGGCCGGGTCCTGCTCGCGCCCTGGGTCGAGGGCGCCGCCTTCGCGGCGGCGGCCTGCGCCCAGCTGCCGGGCTTCGAACTGGACCCGGAGGCCGAGCCGCCCTTCGCCGGCGGCAAGGGGCGCCAGCGCCTCGCGGTGGTCGACGGGCTCGTCTCCGAGAGCACGGTGCGGTCCGTCGTCGCGGCGCTGCACGAGGACGAACGGGTGCTCATCGTGGCCAAGAGCTATCTGCGGGAGGCGGCGAGCCTCCTGGAGCGGCTCAGCCCCGGCTCGCGGATCAAGAAGGCCCCCCAGGACCTGCTGGACATGAAGGGACGTGTGCTGCGTTGAGCTGGATCACATACGACCGGGCGGCGATCGAGGACCTCGCGACCCGCATGGCCCTGCGGGACCCCAACCGCCGTGCCGTGGCCAGGGTCGTGGAGGAGATCCGGTCCGGGGACGGCCGGGAGGTCGTGTGCGACCTGGCGACCGGTGTCGGCAAGACGTACATCTGCCGGGCGCTCATCGACTACCTCGCCGACCAGGGTGTGCGCAACATCCTCATCGTCACCCCCGGCCGCACCATCCAGCGCAAGACCGTCGCCAACTTCACGCCCGGACACCCGAAGTTCGTGCCCGGCGCGACCCACGAGCCGCTCGTCATCACGCCGGAGAACTACGCGGGCGGCCGGGTCGGCGACGCCATGCACGACCCGGACGCGCTCAAGGTCTTCATCTTCAACGTCCAGCTGCTGACCAAGCCGACCGCGAAGTCCTCGCGCGCCACCTACTCCACCGACGAGTTCATCGGCACCGCGCTCTACGACCATCTGCGCTCGGTGGACGACCTGGTGGTCATCGCCGACGAGCACCACGTGTACCGCAGCGAGGCGAAGCGGTTCCACGAGGCGGTACGTGATCTCCGGCCGCGGGCGCTGGTGGGCCTGACGGCGACCCCGGACGAGACGGACCGCAACGTGCCGGGCCGGGTCGTCTTCCAGTACTCCCTCGCCGAGGCCATCGCGGAAGAGCTGGTCAAGATTCCCGTCATCGTCTACCGCGAGGACGGGCACACCGACATCCGCACCCAGCTGGCCGACGCCTGCCATCTGCGCAGGGTCAAGGAGGAGACCACCCGGCAGTGGGCGGAGCGCAACGGGCGGCCCATGGTCAACCCCGTCCTCTTCGTGGTCTGCCAGAGCATCGAGGAGGCCACCGAGACCGCCGAGATCCTGGCCGGCCCCGGGTTCGTCGACGAACCGGGCGCGGTGCTGCGGATCACCTCCGGCAGCAAGGAGGACGCGCTGGAGGCCCTCGCCGGCATCGAGGAACCCGACTCGCCGGTGCGGGCCGTGGTCTCCGTCGACATGCTGAAGGAGGGCTGGGACGTCAAGAACATCAGCGTGATCGTGGCCCGGCGCGCCCTCGCCTCCCAGACCCTCACCGAGCAGATCCTCGGCCGCGGCCTGCGCCTGCCGTACGGGGAACGGGTCGGTTTCTCGATGGTCGACTGCGTCGACATCATCGCCCACGAGTCGTACCGGCGGCTGCTGGACTCCAAGGAGGCTTTGCTGGAGCACACGCTGCCGCAGCGGGCCGGGAAGGCCGGGGGGCAGGGCGCCTCTTCGGGCGCGACGGGTGCTTCGAGCGCTCCGGGCACGGCGGCTGCGGCGACCTCGGGCGGCGCGGCCCCGCTTCCCGCGTACCACGAGACCGAGACCCAGGGCATGCTGGCGTTCACCGCCGACGCCCCGGTCCGGGACGGCGGTCTCGACGGCGAGACGTCCGAGGCCGTCTACCTCGGCATGGCCGACATGGCGGGCCGGCTCGCCGAGGCCGGTGCGGAGAAGGAGCAGATCCAGCAGGTCATGCGGCCGGTGGAGGGCGCCCCGAGCATCGTCTTCCCGAGCAGGCGCCTGCTGGAGAAGCCGGACACCTACAGCCTGTCCTTCGTCAGCGCCGAGGCCGTCGCGGAGAAGGGCAGGCAGTTCAAGCACGAGATAGAGGTGGAGCTGAAGCGCAAGGCGCTGACCGCCTCGCACGCGCTGGACGGCGGCCTCAGCGTCCAGGTGCGGGACGAGAAGTCGGCCGTGGGGACGCAGAGCAGCTGGCCGCTCGCGAAGGTCAGGGAGGACCTGGAGGAGCGGATCCTCAACCTGCCGCAGCTCAAGCTCACGGCCGACGAGGTCGAGGCCGCGCAGACGATCGTACGGACGTTCCTGGCCGCGGCGGTCGAGAAGGACGCGGGGGACGGCACGCCCTGGGGCGAGGCCCGCGCGGAGCTGGCCCTGACCCAGCTGGAGCGGCTCGTCGTCACCAGCTTCAAACAGAAGCTCGCGACGGTCGAGCACGAGCTGGTGAAGGTGACGCTGCCGCCGCCGGTCCAGCCGTGGCCCGGCCGGACCATGCCCCAGCTGGGCATCACCGACAAGGTGATCCGGGGCATGGGCTACACCGGCTGGGGCAGCTCGATCCTCCCGGTCGTGCACTTCGACGCGCTGTCGACCGAGGTCAAGCTGGCGCGGCTGATGGACGTCAGTCCCAAGGTGCAGTGGTGGCTGCGGCTGGAGTCGCACAGCGGCACGTACATCCAACTGGACAACGGCGCACGGTACTTCCCCGACTTCATCGCCCTCGGCGAGGACGGCACGCAGTGGCTCGTCGAGGGCAAGTCGAACGCCGAGGCGGCCGGGGCGCCGGTGCTCGCCAAGAAGGCCGCGGCCGAGGCCTGGGCGAAGGAGGTCACCGGGCGCGGGGACTTCGGCACCTGGCGCTACGTGTTCGCCACGGAGGAGCACCTGAGTCAGGCGAGCACCTGGGACGCCCTGCTGACCCTCACGGGCGCCCGGGGGTAGGCCGCCCGGCGCTGCCCGCGTAACCCGGTGCCGGGTAGGGCGCCGGGTCGGTCACCCAGCCCGCCAGCAGGACCAGGCGCGAGTCGCGGTCGGTGGCGAGGAAGGCGAAGGGACGGTCGAAGGCGACGCGGACGACCGTGGTCTCGTAGCGGTACTGCGGCGCGGCGCTGCCGTACATCTGCGCCACGGCCGTCACCGCCGCCGCGCGGAACCCGAGGGCGCCGAACCGGGCCACGGCCGACTGCCGCGCCTCCGAGACGGCCAGCGGGTGGGCGCTCACCCCGGGGAAGTGGCCGAACCGCGCGTCCGTCGCCGTCCTCAGGCCGAACAGGTCGGCCAGGGACAGCAGATCGTGGTCCGCGCGCACCTCGTAGGCCACCGTCCGCACGTCCAGCGACGTCGGCTCCGGCGCGACGGCCGGCTCCCGTTCCACCCGCAGGCCGGGCCCGACCTCGCCGTACGGCAGCGCGCCGCCCGGCGTGAGGGCGAGCGCGCGCTCCACCACGGCGACGCCCGCGGCCATGACCTGGCCCGGCGTCATGCGCTCCTCGCCGAGGACGAGATGGACGTCGACGCCGTTGTCGCCGGGGACGGTCAGCGCGGTGACGAAGCCGTCCGGGGTGCCCGCGACGCCCACCCGGTCGGGGCGCACGCTGCGCCGGTGCAGGCCGCGCAGGGTACGGCCCTGCCAGGGGCCCGACTCCGGGGTGAGCCGCTGCTCGGTGAAGGGCTGGCGCCAGGTGGTGTGCAGGGCGAGGGCGCCGGCCAGCACCATCCGCGTCTGCCGGTTCAGCGTCACCGGCATCCGCTCGACCAGGCCGCCGGTCCGCTCCGCCGCCCAGCGGTCCAGCCGCTCCTGCGCGGTGACGAGATCGTCCCCGAACGCGCCGTGCGCGCCCGCCGGGAGCTGGGCCAGCCACTCCTCGCGCAGCAGCAGCTCGTGGTGCGTCCACAGGCCGAGCGCCGCGTCCAGGCCGGACACCGAGCCCAGGGCCGCGAGCAACTCCCGTGCGGTGGCCGCCGCCCGGTCCGCGGGTACGCCGAGCGCGTCGGCCAGTTCCTGCCGGGCGGGGCCCGCCGCGCCGTCCGCGAGGAGGGCCAGCAGGGGCCAGACCCCGGCCGCGGAGAACACCGTGCCGCCCCCCGCGGTGGCGCCCCACCGCGCGGTGAGTCCGTTCACCGTGCGTACGACGGCGCCGTCGACCCGGTTCTCCACCCTCAAATCCGCCCCCTGTGTCCCGCTTACCTGTGACAAGTCGTAAGAGGCACGGTACCGGTGTCCCCGGACTGTCGTTCGGGCGGCCGGAGTTGTCCGGGGCCCCGGCCGGCGTCCGGTAGGTGTGAAGGGGTGCCCACCCGGGGGAGAAAGTGCTGGGTGGGGGCCGTGCCGGCCCGATGTCATCACTTCGAGTGATTCTCTGGCCTTTGCTTGCACGGCTCAACCCACGGTTGCCAGGCTGTTGCTGTCTGTACAGCCTGATGGGAGCGGCCAGTGACTTTCGGTGAGCAGCCGGCGTACCTGCGCGTCGCGGGTGATCTCCGCAAGAAGATCGTCGACGGTTCACTGCCGCCCCACACCCGGCTCCCCTCCCAGGCCCGCATCCGCGAGGAGTACGGCGTCTCGGACACCGTCGCCCTGGAGGCCCGCAAGGTGCTGATGGCCGAGGGCCTGGTCGAGGGCCGCTCGGGCTCGGGGACGTACGTGCGCGAACGGCCCGTGCCGCGCCGGGTGTCCCGCTCCGGCTACCGCCCCAGCGGCGGCGCCACCCCGTTCCGGCAGGAGCAGGCCGACGCCTCGGTGCGCGGCACCTGGGAGTCCAGCAGCCGGCAGACCGAGGCCGGGGCCGCCATCGCCGAGCGGCTCGGGATCGAGGTCGGCGAGCGGGTCATGCGCACCAAGTACCTGTACCGCGACGCCGGTGAGCCGATGATGGTCTCCACCTCCTGGGAGCCGCTCGCCGTCACCGGCCGCACCCCGGTGATGCTGCCCGAGGAGGGGCCGCTCGGCGGGATGGGCGTGGTCGAGCGCATGCGCGCCATCGACGTCATCGTGGACAACGTCACCGAGGAGGTCGGCGCCCGCCCCGGTCTCGCCGAGGAACTGCATCTCCTCGGCGGTGTTCCCGGCCATGTCGTGCTGGTCGTCCAGCGCACGTACTACGCGTCCGGGCGCCCCGTGGAGACCGCGGACGTGGTGATTCCCGCGGACCGGTACCGGGTGGCGTACCACCTGCCGGTGCGGTGAGGGCCGGGCGCCGCGGAGTGAGGTAGCGCACACGCCGGGGCTCGCGCTGGGGCGGGTGCGCCGGTGCCGGGACCGCGCGGGTCGTGCCGCCGATGCCGGGGTCCGGTCGTCTTCGCAGGTGGGCGCGGTTTTGTGGGTCATGTGTCCGAGCGGCTCACCGAGGGCGCATTCCTTCTCGTGCGCCCCTGCGTTCTGACTGGTTGCGTACCTCTTTGTGAAAAGGCGTATTCGCTGAGTAAAGGTTGGGCGTACGCTCGGGCATATGCGTATTGCGGTTTCCTTAGGCGGGGCCCGGCGAGGGCCCGGGACGGGATGGGGGTCCCGTGATGCCGGAAAGGGTGAAGGGCGCGATGGGGGCGGAGCGGACCATGAGTGAGGGCACGGCTTCCCTGCCCTGGATCGTCATACGGCAGGACGACAACGGCAATCGGTACCGCGTCGGCCGGTACGCGACCCGGGCCGAGGCGCAGAAGATCGCCGACAGCTTCGAGGACCGGGGGCACAAGCAGCTCTACATGGTCGAGCGCCTCGGGCAGAACGGGGACAGCGCCCGCGGCTGACCCGGCGGCGCTCGTACGGGGAGGGTGACCGCGATCGACCGGCGGCGCCCGTGCCCCGGGGCCTCCCGTAGGCTCCGCTCCATGACGCCCATGACGGAACGGACCGTGGTGGTGGGTGCCGCGCTGCTCGACGGCGGCCGCCTGCTCGCCGCGCGCCGCAGCGCGCCCGCCGACCTGGCCGGACGCTGGGAGCTGCCCGGCGGCAAGGTCGAGCCGGGGGAGCGGCCCGAGGACGCCCTGGTGCGCGAACTGCGCGAGGAACTCGGCGTCGACGCCGAGACCGTGGAGCGCGTACCCGGCCGATGGCCCCTGCGGGACCCGTACGTCCTGTGGGTGTGGACGGCGCGGCTGCGCCCCGGCTCACCCGCACCCGAACCCCTCCAGGACCACGACGAACTGCGCTGGCTGACTCCGGCGCAACTGTGGGACGTGCCCTGGCTGGAGCAGGACGTGCCCGCGGTGCGGGAGGTCGCGGGGCGCCTGGGGGCGGGGGCGCGCTGATGTGCCCCGGTGCGGCGCCGCCCGGTGCGCGGAACCGTTGCCGGCGGGCCGCCCGGCTCCGTGGCCCGACCGGCGTACGCCGTTCGACCCACACTCCCACCGTCCGGACGGTACTGGCCATCACTTATCGGGTATGGGCCAATTAACCCCACGAAACCGGACAGCTCGCGGCCTGGGAAGTGATCGGCGTGATCGACACCGATGGCGACTGCGCCGAGTGGACCTTTCCCGCGGAACCGGGAGCCGTACGCAGCGCCCGGGCGGCGGTCCGCGGCCAGTTGCACGGCTGGGACCTCGACTGTGTCGCCGACCTCGCCGCGCTGCTGGTGAGTGAACTGGTCACCAACTCGCTGCGGTATGCCACCGGCCCCATCGGCGTGCGGCTCGTACGGCGCGTCGGCGCCGACGACTCCCTCCTGGTGGAGGTCTCCGACCCGCTCCCCGACCTGCCGCGCGAGCGCGTCGCGCGGCCCGAGGACGAGAGCGGGCGCGGCCTCCAACTGCTCGCCGGGTCCTCCCGCCGCTGGGGCACCCGCCCCGGCGTGAGCGGGAAGACCGTCTGGTTCGAGCTGGCCGTACCGGGGTGACGGTGCCGGGGGCGCATCGGGGTGGCGTGGGGGTGCCCGGGGTGAGGCAGGGGCGCCCGAAGGGGCGGAGGGGGTGTACACCGGACGCCCTGTGGTCCACCGTGTGACTCCGGCCCGCGGACAGGCCCGGAGTGTGTGATTCGGGGGCGTGTTCCCTGGTTAGAAGAGTGGAAGTGTTGTCGCGGAGCGGTCCGAAAAACGTCTGGACCGAGCTGTGATCGTGAACACCGTGTCGCGCGGCGCCGGAGTGCTGGATACTGCGGGCAGCCGCCCCCGGTGACCGGTACCGGGTGCGGTGAGCTGGAGGGGACGGTTCGCGTGAGCGAGATACCAGCGAAGGCCGCGGAGTCCGAGGACCCGTCGGACGGCGCGAGGGACCAGACCGCCGCGGGTGCGGCGGCGCCCGGTGACGCCCTGTGGCAGAGCAGTCCGCCCGGCTCCATGTACGACTACATAAAGGTGGCCTCCTTCTCCATCGGTCCCGACGGCCTGGTGGACCAGTGGAGCCTGCGCGCCGAGCAGCTCTTCGGCATCCCGGCCGCGCGGGCCGCGGGCATGGACCCGATAGAGGCGTTCATCGACCCCGACCTCCGGGAACAGGGTCAGCGCAAGATGGCGGAGATCCTCGACGGGCGTGAGTGGACCGGAGTCGTGCCCTTCCGGATGCCGGACCCTCCGGAGGGCGGGCGCGGGGCGGACGGGCTGGCCGAGGTCTATGTGATGCCGACCCGGACCGCGGAGGGCGAGAAGGCGGCCGTCTGCATCGTCGTGGACGTCCGCACCCTGCGCAGGATCGAGACCGATCTCGCCGCGTCCCAGGCGATATTCGGGCAATCCCCCTTCGGGTTCCTGCTGATCGACTTCGATCTTCGGGTGCGCCGCGTCAACCAGCGGTTCGCCTCCGTCTTCGGCGGCAGCCCGGACGACCACCGGGGCCGGGGGGTCTTCGACTATCTGCCCCGCGGCGAGGCCGAGCGGGTCGCGGCGACCCTGCGGCGGGTACTGGAGAGCGGCGATCCCGTCACCGACATGCACGTCACCGGTCATGTGCCGGGCTCCGAGGAGCGCCGGCACTGGTCCGTCAACCTCTATCGCGTGCACAGCGGCAGCGGCCGGCCCATCGGCGTCGCCTGGCTCGCCACCGACGTCACCTCCCGCCGCGCCGCCGCCCGGGAGGCCGCGGCCGCCCGGCGCAACCTCGCGCTGCTCAACGAGGCCGGGGCCCGGATCGGCAACTCGCTGGACCTGGAGACCACGGCGCGCGAACTCCTCGACGTCGTCGTCCCCGGCTTCTGCGACCTCGCCACGGTCGACCTCTACCAGGGGCTGCTGACCGGCGACGAGACCCCGCCCGGGATGGCCGACGGCAGCGCCGAGTTGCGCCGGGTCGCCATCGCCAGCGCCGTCGCGGACGCGCCCGCCGGCCGTGCCAGTGAGACGGTCAAGGTCGGCGCCGTACACCACTTCCCCTTCAACTCCCCCTGTGCGGACGCCCTGCGCGCCGCTCGGCCGCGGGCCGTGCCGGCCGAGGAGGGCAGCCTGGTGCAGTCCACGCTCGCCGTGCCGATGGTCGCGCACGACACGGTGGTGGGGCTCGTGCGGTTCGCGCGGACCAAGGGCAGCGAGCCGTTCGGGGAACGGGACCGGGACCTCGCGGTGGAGCTGGCCGCGCGGGCCGCGGTCTGCATCGACAACGCGCGGCTGTACCGCCGGGAGCACGAGCGGGCGCTGATCCTCCAGCGCTCCCTGCTGCCGCCGGGCGATCCCGAGGCGTCCGGCCTGGACATCGCCTGCCGCTATCTGCCCGGCAACGCGGCGACCGAGGTCGGCGGTGACTGGTTCGACGTCATCGAACTGCCCGGCCACCGTACGGCGTTGGTGGTGGGCGACGTGATGGGCCGCGGGCTGCGGGCGGCCGTCGCGATGGGTGAACTCCGCACGGCCGTACGGACCTTGGCATTGCTCGACCTCGAACCGGCCGAAGTCCTGTCCGCGTTGGACGAGATCGCGCGGGGGCTCGGCACGCCGGGAGGTGTGCAGCAGGCGACGCGTACGGCGCGGCAGCCGCGGGACGCCGACAACTCCGAGGTGTACCTCGCGACGTGCGTGTACGCCGTGTACGACCCGGTGACCCGACGATGTACGTTCGCCAACGCCGGGCACCTGCCGCCGGTGCTGGTCGAGCCGGGGGAGCCCGCCCTGATGCTGGACGTGCCGCCCGGGATGCCGCTCGGGGTCGGGGGCGAGCCCTTCGAGGAGGTGGAGGTCGAGCTGCCCGAGGGCTCGTTGCTCGCGCTGTACACCGACGGGCTGGTGGAGTCCCGGGACCATCCGCTGGACGAGGGGCTGCACGCGTTCGTCGGCGCGCTCACGGATCCGGCGCGGCCGCTGGAGGACGTGTGCGACCACGTGCTCAACACCCT
This sequence comes from Streptomyces sp. NPDC001056, assembly GCF_053598955.1. Taxonomy (NCBI): domain Bacteria; kingdom Bacillati; phylum Actinomycetota; class Actinomycetes; order Kitasatosporales; family Streptomycetaceae; genus Streptomyces; species Streptomyces sp. NPDC001056. Next base: position 17,544 of record NZ_JBSFLI010000054.1, read on the forward strand.
GAACACGCACCACGGCGAGGACGACATCGCGCTGCTGATGGCCCGGGTGCAGGGGCTGCCGGCGGAGTCCGTCGGCGACTGGACGCTGCCGCGGGAGCCGCGGAGTGTGGGGCGGGCGCGGGAGCACGCTCGGGCGCAGCTTCTCGGGTGGGGGCTGGACGCGCTGGTCGACACGACGGAGCTGCTGGTCAGCGAGCTGGTCACCAACGCGCTGCGGTACGGCGAGGGGGAGATCAGGCTACGGCTGCTGCTGGACCGGACGCTGGTGTGCGAGGTGTGGGACGGCGGGCTGGTACAGCCGCGGCGCCGGCGGGCTCGGGACACGGACGAGGGGGGCCGCGGGTTGCAGCTGGTGCAGTTGCTCAGCGCGGCGTGGGGGTCTCGGCGGACGCCGCGGGGGAAGACGGTGTGGTTCGAGTTGCCGTTGCCGGGGGCGGAGGCGGTGTTCGCGGACCCGGCGGAGGCGCTGCTGAGCCTGTTCTGACGGTTCCCGTCCACGGATTCGCCGCGCGGCGCGGAGAAGCCGCCGCGGTCGCCGCCGCTCCGCCTCTCCCCGCGCCCGCCCTGCCCGTCCGCCCCGGTGTTCCGGACCTGATGGAGTCACCCGGTTCCGGCGCGCGGCGCTGTCAAGGCGCCGGCCTATGCCTTCGGCCCCGCGTCGCCGGCCCCCCGAAGCTCGCCGGTGGGCCGCCGTCGGGTTCTTCGGCGAGGAGGATGCCGCCGAGGACGGCGCCGGGGAGGCCGGCGGTGGTGGTGTCGGGGTAGGGCGTGCCGTGGGTGCGGACGTCGCGTTCGGCGAGGGTACGGGCCTCCCTGGCGGCGGTGTCGGCCTCGAACGCGGCGGCGGTGTCCGTGACCGGTGTCCGTGCCGCCTCCGACAGGCGGGCGCGGGCCTCCGGGCCCACGGCGCCGCGGTGCACCGCGATGAAGTCGTCGGCCGAGTCGAGCGCGGCGTGGGCGACGAGCAGCGCCGCCGTGTCCAGGACGCCGGAGCGGCCCACGTCCAGCCGGCCGACGGCGCGGGTGATCCGGCGCAGGGCGTCCAGCGGGTCGTACGGGAGGGCGCCGGTCAACTCCTCCCGCACGGCGGCCAGTACGCCGTCCGCGTGGGCGAGCCGGGCGGCCCGCTCGCCCATGGCCAGGGGGGTGCGGGAACGCCCGTGCCGGGCCGCCGCCAGGTCCGCCTCCGCGCCGGTCAGGGCCGCCGGTACCAGCGCCGCGGCCTCCCGCAGCCGCGCCGCGAGTCGTTCCACGCCGCTCACCAGGACCTCGGCCTGGGCCACGGCGCCCTCGCCGGCGCGCAGGCTCCGGGCGGCGCGGTCGCCGTCGGCCGCGTCGATGGCCCGGCGGGCCTCGTTGAGGCGGGCGGTGGCGAACAGCAGGCGGTCCTTGGCCTGTTCGACCGAGCCCGTGACGAGGTCGGTCGCGGAGGGCGCGTACCGCTCCCGGAGCGCCGCCAGGGTGCCGTGCGCGGCCACCGTCCGTACCGCCAGCGCCCGGAACCGCCCCTCCGCCACCTCCGACGCCGCCCCGGCCCCCGGTCCCTCCAGCCCCCGCACCTGATCCAGGGCCGCGGCCTCCGCATCCAGCCGCCGCCCCGCCTCCGCGCACCGCCCCACCACCCCGGCCAACGCCTGCCGCCGTGCCGCCGTCCCCTCGGGGAAGCCCTCCTCGTACCTCCGCCACATCGCGAACGCCGCCACCAGCTCGGCCTCGGCCCCCCGCAGGGCCCGTGCGAAGCCCTCGGTCACCGCTTCCGCTTCCGTCTCCCGCGGCGCACGGACGAGGGCCCCGGTCGCCGCCTCCGCCCCGTCCTCGGCCTCCCCGCCTTCGCCGGCCCCCGCCCCGCCCTTCACCACCCCGAACCTCTCCCGCACGAACGACAGTTCCTCCCGGCTCGTCCGCACGCAGTCGTCCGCCAGCACCAGGGCGGTCCTGGCCTGGCGTTCGGCGTCGGCGAGGGTGGGGGGCTGCGGATGGCCCGGCATCGTCCCCGGTGTCGTACGGGTTCGGGTGCGGCGCACGCGGCGCAGGTAGCCGTAGGCCGCCAGAGCCGCCGCCGCGGCCACCACGACGAGGGGGAGGACGAAGTCCGCCGTGGAGGTGCCGCCCCCTCCCGGTGCCGAAGCGCTCGCCACCGTTCCGGCGGAGGAGGCGGGAACCGGAGCGCCTGTAGTGATCGTCATCAACGGCAACATCAGCCACCCGGCCCCCACCAGGGCACCCAGCACGGCATGCGTCACCCGCGCCCGTATGTGTGCCTTGGCACGCCGGGGGCGGCCCCGGAACAGGGATGACGTCACATTTTGGAGCGTATGGGGGAGCGGACCGCACCGCGAGCGGGGCGGATACGGGTGGGGGACGAGGCGGACAGGGGGGCGGAATGGACGCGGAGATCCAGCCGGAGCCGACATCCGGTGCCGGTGCCGGTGCCGGTGCCGGAACGGAACCGGATGCCGACGCCGCGGCGGAACCGGGTGCCGGCGTCGGAGCGGAACCGGAAGCGGACCCGCGGACCCCGGCCCGCCCCAAGCCCCGCCGCCCCCTGCGCCGCGTCCTCACCGCCCTCGGCCTCTGCCTCCTCCTGCTGGTCCTCGCCGTGCTCACCGCCGAAGGCGCGCTCCGTGCCAACTACTCCGGTGATCCCGCCCCCGGCACCCGCAGCCGGGATCGGGACGCGCTCTGGCTGGGGCACGCCTGGGTGGACGGGCGGAAGACGGAGAAGGACGTCGAGGGGCTCGCGCGGCGGTTGAGAGGCACCGGGGTCAGGGATCTGTACGTGCACTCCGGGCCGCTGGAGGACGACGGGACGCTGCCCGACTCCGCGTATCCGAAGGCGCGTTGGCTGATCGGCTCCCTGCACCGGGCGTTGCCCGGCGTGCGGGTGCAGGCCTGGCTCGGGGACGTGCTCGCGAGCGAGGGGCCCGAGGGCCTGCGCCTGGAGCGCCCCGCGACCCGGGCCGCGGTCCTCGCCTCCACGCGGCGGATTCTCGCCGCCGGCTTCCAGGGCGCGCACTTCGACCTGGAGCCGTTGCACTCGGGCGACCATGACTACCTGGCCCTCCTCGACGATCTGCGTGCCCTCACCCACGCCCACCACGCGCTGCTGTCCGTCGCCGCCCACCAGATCGACCCCCTCCCTGGCTTCCACTCCTTCTGGGGCGCGACCACCGGGCATCCCAAGTGGTGGTCGCAGGCGTACTTCGGGCAGGTGGCCCGCCGGGTGGACCAGATCGCCGTGATGTCGTACGACACCATGCAGCCGCTGCCGAGCCTGTACGGCGGCTACGTGGCCCAGCAGACCAGCCTCGCCCTGGAGGTCACCCCCGATTCCACCCACCTCCTCATGGGCCTGCCCTTCTACCACGAGAACCGGTTCGGGCACTGGGCCCGCGCGGAGACCGTCCCGGCCGCCGTACGGGGCGTACGCCTCGGACTGTCCCGTACCGACGCCCACCGCACCCGCTTCGGTGTCGCCCTGTACGTCGACTTCGCCGCCACGGAGGCGGACTGGCGGGCGTACCGGGAGGGATGGGTGGGATGAGGCGTGCGGGCTAGGAGGAAAGCCGTCGCCCGATCTTCGAGCCCAGCCACACCAGCGGGTCGTACGTGCGGTCGACCGCCCGTTCCTTCAGCGGGATCAGGGCGTTGTCCGTGATCCTGATGCCCTCGGGGCAGACCTCGGTGCAGCACTTGGTGATGTTGCAGTAGCCGAGGCCGTGTTCGTCCTGCGCGGCGCGTCCGCGGTCGAGACCGGCGCGGTCGGCCGCGTCCAGCGGGTGCATGTCCAGTTCCGCGACGCGCATCAGGAAGCGCGGGCCCGCGAACGCCCGCTTGTTCTCCTCGTGGTCGCGCACCACATGGCAGGTGTTCTGGCACAGGAAGCACTCGATGCACTTGCGGAACTCCTGCGAGCGGTCCACGTCCTCCTGGAACATGCGGTACTCGCCGGGGGCCAGGTCCGCCGGCGGCACGAAGGCGGGGATCTCCCGTGCCTTCTCGTAGTTGAAGCTCACGTCGGTCACCAGGTCGCGGATCACCGGGAAGGCGCGCAGCGGGGTGACGGTGACGGTCTCCGCGCGGTCGAAGACCGACATGCGGGTCATGCACATCAGCCGGGGGCGGCCGTTGACCTCGGCCGAGCACGAACCGCACTTGCCCGCCTTGCAGTTCCAGCGCACCGCGAGGTCCGGTGCCTGGGTCGCCTGGAGGCGGTGGATGATGTCCAGGACCACCTCGCCGTCGTTGACCTCGACCGTGAAGTCCCTCAGCGCGCCGCCGTGTTCGTCGCCCCGCCACACCCTGAAGCGGGCCTCGTAGCCGCTCATTCGGACAGCTCCCCTTCCAGTTCCTCGTCGGTGAGGTACTTGGCCAGCTCCTCCTTCTCGAACAGGGCGAGCAGGTCGGGGCGGATGGGGGGCGTGGTCTCCCGGGTCAGGCCGATGCCCTCGCCGTCGAGGGAGCAGAGCAGGTTGATGTTGCGCCACTCCCGCTCCATCGCCGGGCAGTCCTCCCGCGTATGGCCGCCGCGCGACTCCGTCCGCTCCCGTGCCGCCCGCGCCACGCACTCGCTGACCAGCAGCATGTTCCGCAGGTCCAGGGCGAGGTGCCAGCCGGGATTGAACTGGCGGTGGCCCTCGACGCCGACCCGGCGGGTGCGTGCGCGCAGTTCGGCGAGCCTGGTCAGAGCCTGTTCCATCTCGCCCGCGCGGCGGATGATGCCGACCAGGTCGTTCATGGTCTGCTGGAGTTCCTGGTGCAGGGTGTACGGGTTCTCCGGGCCGCCCGTCCCGTCCTCGGCCCCCGCGGCGAAGGGCCGCAGGGCCTCGGCCGACGCCGAGTCGACCTGGGCGTCGTCCACGCGCGGTCGCCCGGAGGCGAGTGCCCGCGTGTACTCGGCCGCGTGCAGGCCCGCGCGTCGCCCGAACACCAGCAGATCGGACAGGGAGTTGCCGCCGAGCCGGTTGGAGCCGTGCATGCCGCCCGCGACCTCGCCGGCCGCGTAGAGACCCGGCACCCCGCGTGCCGCCGCCGTGTCGGAGTCGACGGCGATGCCGCCCATCACGTAGTGGCAGGTGGGTCCGACCTCCATCGCCTCGGCCGTGATGTCGACGTCGGCCAGCTCCTTGAACTGGTGGTACATGGACGGCAGCCGGCGCCGGATCACCTCCGCCGGCATCCGGGTGGAGACGTCCAGGAAGACCCCGCCGTGCGGGGAGCCCCGGCCCGCCTTCACCTCGGCGTTGATGGCCCGGGCGACCTCGTCGCGGGGGAGCAGTTCGGGCGGGCGGCGGTGGTGCTCGGGGTCGTCGTACCAGCCGTCGGCCTCGGCCTCCGACTCGGCGTACTTCTCCTTGAACACGTCCGGCACGTAGTCGAACATGAACCGCTCGCCGGCGGAGTTGCGCAGCACCCCGCCGTCGCCGCGCACCGACTCGGTGACGAGGATGCCCTTGACCGACGGCGGCCAGACCATGCCCGTCGGATGGAACTGCACGAACTCCATGTTGAGCAGCGGCGCCCCGGCGAGCAGGGCCAGCGCGTGGCCGTCGCCGGTGTACTCCCACGAGTTCGACGTCACCTTGAAGGACTTGCCGATGCCGCCGGTCGCGAGGACCACGGCGGGGGCCTCCAGGACGAAGAAGCGGCCGGTCTCGCGGTCGTACGCGAAGACCCCGGCGACGCGCGAGCCGTCCTTCAGCACCCGGGTGACCGTGCACTCCTGGAAGACCTTCAGGCCGCACTCGTGGTCCCCGGTCCGTTCGCGGTCCTCCTGCTGCAACGCGACGATCCGCTGCTGGAGGGTGCGGATCAGTTCCAGCCCGGTGCGGTCGCCGACGTGGGCGAGGCGCGGGTACTCGTGGCCGCCGAAGTTGCGCTGGGAGATCCGGCCGTCCTTCGTACGGTCGAACAGCGCGCCCCAGGTCTCCAGTTCCCACACCCGCTGCGGGGCCTCCTGGGCGTGCAGCTCGGCCATCCGCCACTGGTTGAGGAACTTGCCGCCGCGCAGGGTGTCGCGGAAGTGCGTCTGCCAGGTGTCGTGCTCGTTGGCGTTGGCCATCGCCGCCGCGATGCCGCCCTCGGCCATCACCGTGTGCGCCTTGCCGAACAGGGACTTGCAGATCACCGCCGTACGGGCGCCCCGCTCGCGCGCCTCGATCGCCGCCCGCAGCCCGGCGCCGCCGGCACCGACCACGACGACGTCCCACTCCTGGCGGTCCACCACGGGCATCAGAAGAACCTCGGATCGTCGAAGACACCGGACGCGAGCAGATAGACGTAGAAGTCGGCGAGCGCCACTCCGATCAGCGAGGCCCACGCCAGCTGCATGTGCCGGGCGTTGAGCCGCCCCACGAACCGCCAGGCCCGGTAGCGCGCCGGGTGCCGGGAGAAGTGCTTGAGCTGCCCGCCGACGATGTGCCGGCAGGAGTGGCAGGAGAGGGTGTACGTCCAGATCAGCGCGATGTTGACCAGGAAGACCAGGGTGCCCAGACCCATGTGGCCCCACCGGTGGTGCTCGTCGCGGAAGGTCAGGGCGGTGTCGTAGGTCAGCACGCCGGCGACCGGCAGGGCCGCGTAGAAGAAGTAGCGGTGGACGTTCTGCAGGATCAGCGGGAAGCGGGTCTCACCGGTGTACCTCCGGTGCGGCTCGGCCACCGCGCAGGCGGGCGGGGAGGCCCAGAAGCCGCGGTAGTACGCCTTGCGGTAGTAGTAGCAGGTCAGCCGGAAGCCCAGCGGGAAGACCAGGATGACGACGGCGGGGGAGATGCCCCACCAGCTCCCGAGGAGTTCGGCGTTCGGACCGCCGGGCATGGGCCGGCAGTCGTGCGCCAGGCAGGGGGAGTAGAACGGCGAGACGTACGGCGACGCGTAGTAGTCGGCGTTCGCGAAGGCCCGCCAGGTCGAGTAGACGACGAAGGCCAGCAGACCGGCCGCCGTGCCGGCGGGCGCCAGCCACCAGCGGTCGGTCCGTAAGTGGGCGGCGGCGATCGCGGCGCGCCCGGGGGCGCGCACGCCGCCGCCGTCGTGTCGGTGTTCCGTACCAGTGGCCAAGACAGCACTCCGGTCGGCTCAGGGGACAAGGGGCGTTTCAGGGGGCGTGCCGGTCACGGGCGCCCAGGCCCTCGTCGTCCGCGTCCGTCCACAGGCTGATGTCGTACGGCGTGTCGGAGATGGTGACGAGGTCGGGCCGGTTCGCGGAGCCCTGGGCGGCGGCCGACTCGCGCAGCAGCGCCACGCTCTCGCGCAGATGGTCGGCGTCCAGGCGGGCCCGGCGCATCTCCAGGCCACCGCCGAGCTGCTGCTCCAGCCGGCCCAGCGACCGCCGCAGTTCGTCGAGGCTGCGCTGGACCATGGTCAGGTCGTCGTGCACGGACATGATGTGCCCTCACTTCCGCGGATGCTGCGGGTCCCGGGCGGCATTGCTCATGCGCCTGAGAGTGTTGCGCGTCACACCTGGCGCTGTGAAGGCATCTGCATCGATTGGACAGGCGTGCGGGTGCGTGTCCCGGTGTGTTTGCGCCGCACGGGTGGGCTTGCCGTCCGTCGCCGCCGTGTCGCTCGTGGTCGGCGGATCCTTTCCTCTTCAGTAGCCGCATAGATCTGATCAGCTCCAAATACCGCCAAACGTGATCATATCGCTTGCGGCTTCCCGGAGGTAGCAGAGATGTCCCACCACGGCGTCGGCCTGCGCGCGGCCCTGCGCTCGGCCGCCTTCCTCACCGCGGGCGCGCTCGCGGTACCGCTGCTCGCGGGGTGCGGCTCGGACGAGGACGTGGCCAAGCCCCTCGCCGCGCAGGACATCGACCTGGTCGCCCGCGGCCTGGTGGCCGACGGCGGCACCCTGAAGTGGGCCGTGGACGACCTCCCGGAGACGCTGAACACCTACCAGGCCGACGCCGACACCGGGACCACCCGCGTCGCCCAGGCCGTGCTGCCGTCCATGTTCCGGATGGACGCCTCGGGCCGCCCGGTCGTCAACCCCTCCTACCTGGAGTCCGCCAAGGTCATCGAGACCGAGCCGCGCCAGGTGGTGCTGTACAAGCTGAACCAGCAGGCCGTGTGGAGCGACGGCCGGGAGATCGGCGCCGCCGACTTCGTCGCCCAGTGGCGTGCCCTGTCCGGCAAGGACAGCGCCTACTGGACCGCGCGCAACGCCGGGTACGACCGCATCGAGAAGATCGAGCGCGGTGCCAACGACCTCCAGGTCCGGGTCACCTTCTCCCGCCCCTACGCCGACTGGAAGTCGCTGTTCTCGCCGCTGTACCCGAAGGACGTCATGGGCACCCCGGACGCCTTCAACGACGGCGCCCGCCGCAGGCTGGCCGTCAGCGCCGGGCCGTTCAAGGTGGACAAGGTCGACACCATCGCCCAGGACATCGTCCTCACCCGCAACCCCCGCTGGTGGGGCAGGCCGGCCAAGCTGAACCAGATCGTGCTGCACTCCGTGCCCCGCGACAAGCGGGTCAGCGCGCTCGCCGACGGCACCGCGGACCTCGCCGACCTCGACCCGGCCGACGCCGAGCGGATCGGGCTCGCCGCGCGCGAGAAGGGCACCGCGACCCCGCTCCAGGGCGGCGGGAGGACGTCGCTCGCGACGCTGCGCTCCTGGGCGCGTGCCCACGGGCTCGACTCGGGCGACGTGAAGGAGGGCCGCACGAAGCTGGCCCGGGCCATCACCGAGTACCTCGACCAGCAGACGGCCCTCCAGGCCTTCGACGTCCGCAAGTCCCTGGAGCCCGCCTACACCCAGCTCGCCCTCAACGGCGCGTCCGGGCCGCTCACCGACGAGCGGGTCCGCCGGGCCATCGCGCGCGCCCTGGACCGCAAGGAACTCGCCCGCCTGGTGCTCACCCCGCTGGGCCTGCCCGCCGTTCCCGTCGGCAGCCACCTCGCCCTGTCCGGGCAGCCCGCGTACGCCGACGACAGCGGGGCGCTGGGCGCGCAGGACACCAAGGCGGCGCAGGCGCTGCTCGCGGACGCCGGGTGGGTGCCCGGCGGGCCGGTCAAGGAGGAGAGGAAGGGGCAGAAGGCGGCCGGACCCGAGAGCGACCACGAGGAGAAGTCGGACGGCGGCCGGGACGGCGAGTACATCGTCGGCGAGGACGACAAGGGCGACGCCGGCGGCAGGCACCTCGCGGAGGAGGGCCGGCACGGGGGCGCGGCGGGCGCGTACGCCCCCAAGGGCACGGCGGCCCCGGCCGGGGCCAGGACCGGGCCGCTCGCCAAGGACGGCAAGGCGCTCACGCTCCGCTTCGTCCTGCCGTCGGGGCCCGGGTCGGACACGCTGAACACCGTGGCCACACGGATCTCCGCGATGCTGGACCGGCTCGGGATCACGACGACGATCACCAAGGTGTCCGACGAGAGCTACTTCAAGGACCACATCGCCGCGGGCGACTTCGACCTCGCGCTGTACTCCTGGCCGTCCTCCGCCTTCCCGGCGACCGACGCGCGGCCGATCTACGCCAAGCCGCTACCGGGCGCGGACGGCTCGGTGAACGTCGAGCAGAACTACACGCGGGTCGGCACCGACCAGGTCGACCAGCTCTTCGAGCAGGCGGCGACCACACTCGACGAGGGCGAGGCGACGTCGCTGATCCGGCAGGCCGACTCCCGGATCTGGGCCACCGCCGGCTCCATCCCGCTCTACCAGCGGCCGCAGCTGGTGGGGGCGCGGAAGAACCTGGTCAACGCGGGGGCGTTCGGATTCCAGACGCCTGTCTACGAGGACATGGGCTTCCTGAAGAAGGGGGCGAAGGTCTCTCCGGGCCCGAAGGCGAGCTGATCGCCGTCGCCTTCCGCGGGTGCGCGGGAGGCCGCTCGCGCCCCCGCGGCACGGCCGCGCACGGGCACGTCCCGCGCCCCTCGGGTCGGCCCGGCGAGCCTCGACGGAAAACGACACGTACCATGGGGTGAGGCCGTGGCGTGTCAAGCCCGGCAGGCCCGCGTCACACAGACGTCGCAGCAGGGCCTTCTCACCACTCTGGGAGTTCGCCGCACTATGGCCACGCGCCACGACATCCGCAACGTCGCCATCGTCGCCCACGTCGACCACGGCAAGACCACCATCGTCGACGGCATGCTGAAGCAGGCCGGCGCGTTCGCCGCCCACCAGCTCGACCAGGTCGACGACCGGGTGATGGACTCGAACGACCTGGAGCGTGAGAAGGGCATCACGATCCTCGCCAAGAACACGGCGGTGAAGTACCACCCCAAGGACGGCGGGGAGCCCATCACCATCAACATCATCGACACCCCCGGCCACGCCGACTTCGGTGGCGAGGTGGAGCGCGGTCTGTCGATGGTCGACGGTGTGGTGCTGCTGGTGGACGCCTCCGAGGGCCCGCTGCCGCAGACCCGCTTCGTGCTGCGCAAGGCGCTCCAGCAGCGCCTGCCCGTCATCCTGTGCATCAACAAGACGGACCGCCCGGACGCCCGCATCGACGAGGTCGTCAACGAGACGTACGACCTCTTCCTCGACCTGGACGCGGACGAGGAGCAGATCGAGTTCCCGATCGTCTACGCCTGCGGCCGTGACGGCGTCGCCTCGCTGACCAAGCCGCAGGACGGCACCGTCCCGGCCGACAGCGACAGCCTGGAGCCGTTCTTCTCCACGATCCTGGAGCACATCCCGGCCCCGACGTACGACGAGAAGGCGCCGCTCCAGGCCCACGTCACCAACCTCGACGCCGACAACTTCCTCGGCCGTATCGCGCTGCTCCGCGTCGAGCAGGGCGAGCTGCGCAAGGGCCAGACCGTGGCCTGGATCAAGCGCGACGGCTCCGTCGGCAACGTGCGCATCTCCGAGCTGATGATGACCGAGGCGCTCACCCGCAAGCCCGCCGAGATGGCCGGTCCGGGCGACATCTGCGCCGTCGCCGGTATCCCGGACATCATGATCGGCGAGACCCTGGCCGACCCGGAGAACCCGGTCGCGCTGCCGCTGATCACGGTGGACGAGCCGGCGATCTCCATGGTCATCGGTACGAACACCTCGCCGCTGGTCGGCCGCGGCGGCACCGGCAAGGGCGCCGACGCGAAGGCGGCCGTCAAGGACCGCAAGGTCACCGCCCGCCAGGTCAAGGACCGCCTCGACCGCGAGCTGATCGGTAACGTCTCGCTGCGCGTCCTGGACACCGAGCGCCCCGACGCCTGGGAGGTGCAGGGCCGTGGTGAGCTGGCGCTCGCCATCCTGGTCGAGCAGATGCGCCGCGAGGGCTACGAGCTGACCGTCGGCAAGCCCCAGGTCGTCACCAAGGAGGTCGACGGCAAGGTCTACGAGCCGGTCGAGCGCATGACCGTCGACGTGCCCGAGGAGCACATGGGCGCCGTCACCCAGCTCATGGGCGTCCGCAAGGGCCGCATGGACAACATGTCGAACCACGGCTCCGGCTGGGTGCGCATGGAGTTCGTGGTGCCCTCGCGCGGCCTGATCGGTTTCCGTACCGAGTTCCTGACCCAGACCCGCGGTACCGGCATCGGCCACTCCATCCACGAGGGCCACGAGCCCTGGTTCGGCACCCTCACGACCCGGAACAACGGCTCGCTGGTGGCCGACCGCGCCGGTGCCGTCACCGCGTTCGCGATGACGAACCTCCAGGAGCGCGGCGTGCTCTTCGTGGAGCCGGGCACCGAGGTCTACGAGGGCATGATCGTCGGCGAGAACTCGCGTGCCGACGACATGGACGTCAACATCACCAAGGAGAAGAAGCTCACCAACATGCGGTCCTCGACGGCCGACGTGGCGGAGTCCATCGTGCCGCCGCGCAAGCTGTCGCTGGAGCAGTCGCTGGAGTTCTGCCGCGACGACGAGTGCGTCGAGGTGACCCCGGAGGCCGTTCGCATCCGCAAGGTGAACCTCGACCAGCGTGAGCGTGCCCGCGCCGCGAGCCGCGCCAAGCACGGCTGATCCAGGGCCACTTGAACCCGGGTCCCCCCATGGTGGGGGGACCCGGGTTTTTTGCAACCCGTTTTCCAGTGGCGTATGTCCGGCATGCGGAGACCGCTGCCCGATACCCATGTAACAAGTCCGTTTCGCGCCTTCTACGAGCGGACACTTTGTCCAGATTTTAAAAGGTCTGGGCGCCAGCTGTGACTGAATCGAGATCTACGGGCAGTGGTCGGTGGTTCCGCCGATGGCAGATAGTTAGCCGCGTAGCGCTCGGGTCAATGGGTCACGCGCTGTGGGGACAGTTGCGTCGACTCACGAGCACCAGGGGGAGTCTGAGCCTCCGTCAGGGGTGTCGGAGGCAAGGCCAGAACCCTCTCCTGTAGGTGAACGCGTGCAGTCGTGAGGAGGAACACCCATGTGCGGTGTCGTAAGCAACAGGTGGATCGGTTCTTCGCTTCCCGTCGTGTGACCAGGTCTTGGAGCTACGCGCGTCCGGCTGCGGATTCGCGCGTCCTCGGAGTACCCGGGAACCATTCACACCCATACCTGTGAAACGGACGAACCGTGACAAGTCCTATCGACATGGGGGGCGGCGGAACCGCGGTCGTCTCCGGCGAACCAGGGCCGAAGGCGAAGGGCGAAGCCGCCCTGCTGACGGGCCGGTCTCCCGGCCAGTTGATGTGGACGCGCTTCAAGCGCGACCGCACCGGCGTGATCTCGGCCTACGTGGTGGGCTTCTTCTTCCTGGTCGGCCTGCTCGCCCCGCTGATCTCCAAGGTGTACGGCAAGAACCCGTACACGGTCTACGCGGACGAGCGCCCGGAACTCTTCGACAGCGCCGGCGTGCCGGTGCATCCCAACGGCGGCATCAGCGGCCAGTTCTGGTTCGGGCTCGAACCCGGCAACGGCTATGACGTCTTCACCAAGCTGATCTACGGCATCCGCACCTCGCTGATGATCTCGGTCGCCGTCACCGTCGCGGTCGTCGTCACCGGCATCCTGCTCGGTGTCGCGGCCGGCTACCTCGGCGGCAAGACCGACTACTTCATCGGCCGGGTCATCGACTTCCTGCTCGCCTTCCCCGCGCAGCTGTTCTTCATCGCGAGCATGCCGGTCGTGGTCTCCCTGTTCGTCAGCCCGCGCGACGAGACGCCGACCTACGTCCGGGTGGTCGCGCTGATCATCGTGCAGTGGTTCCTGGGCTGGATGGGCCTCGGCCGCATCCTGCGCGGCACCGCACTCGCCCTGCGCGAACGGGAGTTCATCGAGGCGGCCAAGGTCAGCGGGGCCTCGCCCTGGCGGATCATCCGCAAGGAGATCCTGCCGAACATCGTCACCCCGCTGCTGGTGCAGGCCACGTACCTGCTGCCCAACTTCGTGACCGCGGAGGCGGGTCTGTCGTACCTGGGTGTGGGCATCGTCGAACCGACGCCCGACTGGGGCCAGATGTTCTCCAAGGCATCCACGGAGCTGGTGATGCAGAACGACATCACCTACATGTTCTTCCCCGGCGTCTCGATGATCATCTTCGTCGTCGCCTTCAACCTGCTCGGCGACTCGGTCCGCGACGCGTTCGACCCCAAGACCGCGCGCTGACCACCGCGGCCGCCGACGGGAGACGGGCCCGTTCGGCGACTCCCCCACGCCGCACGGCACTTCAGCACTCCTCGTACCACGCCAGAGTCCTTTTCGTACCGGTGACACATACAACGCACTGGTGACACACAGATGGGTGGGAATCCTCGTGATGAGTAGGGGCGGACGCCACGCATACGGCGCACTCTCCGTGCTCGCGGCCGGAGCTCTTGTGCTCACCGGTTGCAGCAAGGGCGGCAGCGACGGCGGCGGCAACGACAAGCAGGACCAGCAGAACGCCAAGCGCCAGCAGGCCGGCATCAAGTTCGGCGACGCGGCCGACTCGACCGGCCCGGCGGCTCCCGTACCCGGCGCCAAGTCCGGCGGCAGCATGGAGGTGCTCGAACGCGACAGCTACGCGCACCTGGACCCGGCACAGGTCTACGTCTTCAACGAGATGACGGTCGCCCAGCTGCTCGACCGCGGCCTCACCGGCTACAAGGCCACCAGCGACGACGGCAAGCGGCACGAGGTGGTCGGCGACCTCGCCACCGACTCCGGCACCACCACCGACGGCGGCAGGACCTGGAAGTACACGCTCAAGGACGGCATCAAGTTCGCCGACGGCACGCCGATCACGTCCAAGGACGTCCGGCAGACCGTCGAGAGGCTCTTCGCGCCCTTCATCAACCAGGGCCCGACCTACCTCCAGCAGTGGCTCGCCGACACCAGTGGCACCGGCTACCGCAAGCTGCTGCCCGACGGCCCCTACAAGGGCAAGCACCTGCCCGACAGCGTCCTGTCCACGCCGGACGACAAGACCATCGTCTTCCACTTCAAGACGCCCCACCCGGACCTGCCGTACACGCTGGCCATGGCGGGCTACTCCATCGTCTCCGCCAAGGGCGACACCAAGGAGAAGTACGACAAGACCCCGGTCACCACCGGACCGTACAAGATCCAGTCGTTCAAGTCCGGCAAGTCGATGGTGCTGGTCAAGAACCCCGAGTGGGACCCGAAGACCGACCCGATCCGCCACCAGTACGTGGACCGGTTCAACATCACCTTCAACCAGCAGTACGAGGCATCCACCAAGGCCCTGCTCGCCGACAGCGGCCCCGACCAGGCCGGCGTCAGCTTCAGCAACCAGGTCGACGCGGGCAACCTGTCCCAGGTGCTGCGGGACCCGAAGCTGAAGTCCCGGGTGGTCTCCGGCTACCAGCCGTACGTGGGCCAGATGAACATCAACATGAGCAAGCCGGAGATGAAGGACATCCGGGTCCGTCAGGCCATCGCCTACGCCCTGCCGGTCACCCCCTTCGTCCGCGCCTACGGCGGCACCGACGCCATGCAGGTCGCGGGCGGCCTCATCGGCCCGACCGTCAGCGGCTACGACCCCGCCTTCGACCCCTACGGCAAGAAGAAGAAGCCCGCGGGCGACCCCGACAAGGCCCGTGCCCTGCTCAAGGCGGCCGGCAAGCTCAACATGAAGCTGACCTTCGGCTACATCAACAGCCAGGAGGGCCAGCAGTACTCCACCGCCATGGCGGCGGGCCTGAAGAAGGCCGGCTTCGACGTCCAGCGCCAGGAGATCCCGGCCGAGACCTTCTACGACCAGGTCTCCAAGATCAACAACCCCTACGACATCTTCCACACCTCCTGGGGCGCCGACTGGCCGTCCCCGTCCACGGTGATGCCGCCGCTGTACGACGGCCGGCAGATCGCGGACGGCGCGGCGAACTACTCGCAGATCAACGACCCGCACGTGAACAGCGAGATCGACCGCATCAACACCATCACCGACCCGGTCAAAGCCGCGGCCGAGTGGGAGAAGCTCGACAAGTACCTGCTGACCAAGGTGGTCAACGAGGTCCCGACGGCGTACTACAAGGGGACCCAGATCGCCGGCTCCAAGGTCGGCGGTCTCGTCTACGACGACGTGATCGGCGGCGTCGACCCGCGTCGCCTCTACATCAAGTAACCGTTCCCCGCCGGTACCCGGCGCGCCGCACCGCGGGGCGCCGGGTACCGCCCGGACCGCCGACGTCTGAGAGCTGCCCTGTCATGCTGCGCTTCCTCGTCCGCCGGATCATCGGTGCCGTCGTCATTCTGTTTCTGCTGAGCATCGTCACGTTCGTGCTGTTCTTCGGGGTGCCCCGGGACCCGGCGCTGCTGATGTGCGGCAAGACCTGCAACCCGGACAGCATCGCGAACATCCACCACGTGCTCGGCCTCGACAAACCTCTCACCGAGCAGTACTGGATCTTCCTGCACAACCTCGTCCTGGGCAGCGACCAGTTCGCCCAAGGCCCTTGCCCCGCCCCCTGTTTCGGGTACTCGTACCACACCAACGACCCGGTCTGGTCCACCCTGATGGACCGGCTGCCCACCACCGTCTCGCTCACCCTGGGCGCGGCCGTCTGCTTCCTGATCGTCGGCCTCGGCACCGGCCTGCTCGCGGCCTGGCGGCGCGGCACACTGGTCGACAAGACGGCCACCGCGGGCGCCATGGTCGTCAGCGCCCTCCAGATCTACTTCCTCGGACCGCTCGCGCTCGCGCTCCTCGTCTACCAGACCCACTGGTTCGACAAACCCGCGTACAACAACTTCACCGGCGACCCGCTGACCTGGTTCACCGGGCTGATCATCCCCTGGGTCGTGCTGTCCACGATCTTCGCCGCGCAGTACACCCGTATGGCACGGTCCGCGATGATCGAACAGCTCCAGGAGGAGCACGTGCGCACCGCCCGCGCCAAGGGCATGTCCCGGCGGTACGTCTTCTTCCGCTACGCCTGGCGCGGCTCGCTGATCCCGATCGTCACCATCTTCGGCATCGACCTCGGCTCCCTGCTCGGCGGCGCCATCATCACCGAGTACACCTTCGGCCTGCCGGGACTCGGCCAACTCGCCGTGCAGTCGGTGTTCTTCAGCGATCTGCCGCTGCTGCTCGGCGTGATGCTGTTCGCCGCCACCATGATCCTGCTCTTCAACATCGTCGTCGACGCCGCGTACGCCTTCATCGACCCGCGCGTGCGGCTGGCCTGAGGAGAGACATCGATGAGCACCCCTCTCCTGTCCGTGCGGGACCTGCACGTCAGCTTCAAGACCGAGGACGGCGTCGTACGGGCCGTGGACCGGCTCTCCTTCGACCTGGAGCGGGGCAGGACGCTCGGCATCGTGGGCGAGTCCGGCTCCGGCAAGTCGGTGACGAACCTGACCGTCCTCGGCCTGCACAACCCCATGTTCACCACCGTCGAGGGCGAGATCCTGCTGGAGGGGCAGGAGCTGACCACCGCCCGCGAGTCGGAACTGGAGAAGCTGCGCGGCAACAAGGTCGCCATGATCTTCCAGGACCCGCTCACCGCGCTCTCGCCGTACTACACCGTCGGCCGGCAGATCGCCGAGCCGTACATGAAGCACAACGGCGCCTCCAAGAAGGAGGCCTGGGAACGCGCCGTCGAGATGCTCGGCAAGGTCGGCATCCCCAACCCCCGGCAGCGGGTGAAGGACTACCCGCACCAGTTCTCCGGCGGTATGCGCCAGCGCGCCATGATCGCCATGGCCCTGGTCTGCGACCCCGACCTGCTCATCGCGGACGAACCGACCACCGCGCTCGACGTGACCGTGCAGGCGCAGATTCTCGACCTGTTGAAGGACCTGCAACAGGAGTTCGGATCGGGCATCATCTTCATCACCCACGACTTGGGGGTGATCGCCGACATGGCCGACGACATCATGGTGATGTACGCGGGCAGCGCGGTCGAGCGGGGCACCACCGACCAGGTGCTGCGCTCGCCCCAACACCCGTACACCTGGGGCCTGCTGAACTCCATGCCGCGCCTCGACTCCGACACCGGCGCGCAGCTGTCCCCGATCCCGGGCACTCCGCCCTCCCTGCTCAACCCGCCGTCCGGCTGCCGGTTCCATCCACGCTGCACCTTCCAGGACCGGGTGGCGGGAGCGGGCCGCTGCACGACCGAACGCCCGCCGCTCGCCACCGACCGGGGGTCCGCCTGTCATCTGACCGCGGACCAGAAGCGGACCATCTTCATCGAGGAGATCAAGCCCCGACTGGGCTAGGAGGACACTGCCATGAAAGAGGACCTGGTCCTTCCGGCCCAGCGCGAGCAGAGCGCCGGGGACGGGGAGCCGCTGCTTCAGGTCTCGGGGCTGACCAAGCACTTCCCGGTCAAGGGAGGCTTCCCGATCCGCCGCACCATCGGACAGGTGCAGGCCGTGGACGGCATCGACCTGACCGTGCGCGCCGGCGAGAGCTTCGGCCTGGTCGGCGAGTCGGGCTGCGGCAAGTCCACCACGGGCCGGCTGATCACCCGGCTCATGGAGCCGACCGCCGGCACCGTCACCTACCGGGGCCGGGACATCAGCCATGCCTCGCGCAGGGAGCTGGCGCCGATCCGCTCCGAGATCCAGATGATCTTCCAGGACCCGTACTCGTCGCTCAACCCGCGGCAGACGGTCGGCACCATCATCTCCGGCCCGATGGAGATCAACGACATCAACCCGGAGGGCGGCCGCGAGAAGCGCGTGCGCGAGCTGCTGGAGATCGTCGGTCTCAACCCCGAGCACTACAACCGCTTCCCGCACGAGTTCTCCGGCGGCC
>NZ_JBSFLI010000055.1:0-33335 GCF_053598955.1 Streptomyces sp. NPDC001056
ACCAGCACGCTGGCGGTCGGCGGGCACACGGTGACGGCGACGTACGGCGGTGACGCGCACTTCAACGGGTCGTCGTCCGGCACCGACACCCAGACTGTCGGGCAGGCCACTCCGGTCCTGGAGGTCGTCTCCGCACCGAACCCCTCGGTGTTCGGTCAGGCGGTCACCTTCGCCGCCACCGTCACTCCGCCCGGGACCGGCACCCCCACCGGAACCGTCACCTTCACCATCGACGGAGCGGGCGGCGGCACCTTCACCGGCACCCTCTCCGGCAGCGGCACGGCGAGTGTCACCGTCCCCACCCTGGGCGCCGACAGCCACACCGTCACCGTCACCTACAACGGCGACACCAACTTCACCACCGCCACGGCCACCAACACCCAGACGGTGAACCAGGCGTCCACCACCACGTCGGTCACCTCCTCCCCGAGCCCGACCTCCTTCGGTGAGCCCGTGACCCTCACCGCGGTCGTCAGTCCCGTCGCGCCGGGCGCCGGAACCCCGACCGGTACCGTGACGTTCACCCTCAGCGGAGCGGGCGGCGGCACGATCACCGCCACCCTCGATGCCAACGGGGTGGCCACCGCCACCACCGACACCCTCGACTTCGGCACCCACACCATCACCGCGGCCTACGGCGGCGACGCCGACTTCGCCTCCTCCACCGGCAGCATCAGTCACAGCGTGGTCACCCAGCCGTCCAGCCGAACCACCGTGGTCTCCACCCCCGACCCGTCCACCTTCGGCCAGGCGGTGACATTGACGGCGACCGTGGTGGCGGTGCCGCCGGCCACCGGTGTCCCCACGGGCACGGTGGTGTTCACCGTCACCGGCGCGGGCGGCGGCACCTTCACCGCCACCCTCGACCCCAGCGGCACCGCCACCGTCACCACCAGCACCCTCGGCGCCGGCCTGCACAACGTCACCGCCTCCTACGGCGGCGACTCCACCTTCAACCCCTCCAGCGGCAGCACCACCCAGACCGTGGCCCAGTCCGCGACCGGCACCCTGGTCACCGTCGCCCCCGACCCGGCCGCGTTCGGCCAGCCCGTCACCATCAGCGCGACGGTCACCCCGGTGGCGCCGGGTGCCGGCATCCCCACCGGCACCGTCACCTTCGCCACCCTGGGGGGCGAGACGGTCACCGTTCCGCTGGACGGCACCGGCACCGCGAGCTACGTCTCCACCAGCGCCCTGGCCGCCGGCACCCACCGGGTGACGGCGACGTACAACGGCGACGCCGACTTCGCCACCTCCGTGGGCACCTCGGTCCGCACGGTCACCGCGTCCGCGACCACCACCACGGTCACCAGCGCGCCGAACCCGTCGGTGTACGGGGTGCAGGTGACCATCAGCGCGGTGGTCGCCCCGGTGGCACCGGGCGCCGGCATCCCCACCGGCACGGTCACGTTCACCTCCAGCAGCGGCCGGACCCGCACCGTGGCACTGGACGCGGGCGGAGAGGCGACGTTCACCACCGACGTGCCGTTCGGCGCGGGCAGCGAACTGATCACCGCGGTCTACAACGGCGACGGGAACTTCACCTCGTCCACCGGCAGCACCACCCAGGTGATCGCACCGTCGGACACCACCACGGCCGTCACCTCGGCGCCGGATCCGTCCGTCTTCGGCCAGCCCGTCACCATCAGCGCCACGGTCACCCCGGTGGCGCCGGGCGCCGGCACCCCCACCGGCACCGTCACCTTCACCATCGACGGCACCGGCGGCAGCACCTCCACCGCCACCCTGGACGCCACCGGCACCGCCACGATCACCACCAGCACGCTGGGCGTCGGTCCGCACACCATCAGCGCCGCCTACAGCGGCGACGCGAATTTCACCGCTTCGACGGGGACCGACACCCAGACGGTGAACCAGTCGCTGACGTCCACCACCGTCACCTCCTCGCCCAGCCCGTCCGTCTCCGGCCAGGCGGTGACCTTCACCGCCGCCGTCGCCCCGGTCGCCCCGGGGGCGGGCGTCCCGGCCGGCACGGTGAGCTTCGTCATCGACGGCGGTACCCCGGTCGACGTGACGCTGGACTCCTCCGGGCAGGCCACGCTGAGCGTCTCCACCCTGCCCGCGGGCGACCACACCGTCACCGCCACCTACAACGGCGACGCCGACTTCGCCGGATCCTCCGGCAGTCGCACCCACACGGTCGCCCAGGCGCCGACGCGCACGACCGTGACCACCTCTCCGAACCCGTCGGTCTTCGGGCAGGAGGTCCTCGTCACCGCCACCGTGACTCCCAACCCGCCCGGTGCGGGTGTGCCGACCGGCACGGTCACCTTCACCGTCAGCACGGGCGAGACGGCCACCGTCCCCCTCACCGCGGGATCCGCGAGCGTCGCTCTCAGCACACTCGCGGTCGGCAGCCATGACATCACCGCGGTCTACAGCGGGGACGCGAACTTCACGCCCTCGTCGGGCAGCGCGAGCCAGGGCGTCGGCCAGGCGGCGACCACCACCACCCTGACCAACGCGCCGAACCCGTCGGTGACGGGGCAGACGTTCACCGGCACCGCGGTGGTCGCGCCGGTGGCCCCGGGGGCGGGCACCCCCACCGGCACGGTCACCTTCACGCTGAGCACCGGAACCAGCATCGACGTACCGCTGGTCGGCGGGGTCGCGACGGCCAGTACCGCGCTGCCCGCCGGTGTCTACGTCAGCACGGCCACCTACCAGGGCGACCGCAGCTTCACCGGCTCGTCCGGCACCGAGACCCAGACCGTCAACCCGGCCGGTACCACCACCACGGTCACGGTCTCGCCCGAGCCCTCGGTCTTCGGCCAGCAGGCCACCGTCTCCGCCGTCATCGCCCCGGTGGCGCCCGGCGTCGGCGTCCCCACCGGTACCGTCGCCTTCACACTCGACGGCGTCGGCCCGATCGACGTGCCGCTCGACGGCTCCGGGACCGCCACGCTGCCCATCAGCACACTCCACGCGGGCAGTTACACCGTCACCGCGGTCTACGGCGGGGACGCGGACTTCACCTCCTCCACCGGCACCGCCACCCATACGGTCGGCCGGGCGGCGACCTCCACCGCCGTCACCGTGTCGCCCGAGCCGTCGGTCTTCGGCCAGACCGCCACCTACACCGCCACCGTCACCCCGATCACGCCGGGTGCCGGGACCCCCACCGGCACGGTGACGTTCACCATCGACGGCACCGGCGGCGGCACCTTCTTTGCCGCCCTGAACGCCAGTGGCGTGGCGAGCGTCACCACCGCCGGGCCCGTCGCCGGCGACCACGGCGTCACCGTCACCTACAGCGGCGACACGAACTTCACCACCTCCACCGGCTCCGTCACCCACACCGTCGCCCAGGCGTCCACCGCCACGTCCGTCACCACCTCGCCGAACCCGAGCGGCTTCGGCGACACCGTCACCCTCACCGCCGTGGTCAGCCCGCTGGCGCCCGGCGCCGGAACGCCCACCGGCACCGTCACCTTCACCCTCAGCGGCACCGGCGGCGGCGCGCTCACCGCGACGCTGGACGCCAACGGGGTGGCCACCGCCACCATCGACACCCTCGGCTTCGGCAGCCACACCGTCACCGCGGCCTACGGTGGCGACGCCGACTTCGCGTCGTCCACCGGTACCACCACCCACAGCGTGGTCACGCAGCCGTCCAGCAGGACCCGGGTGACCTCGACCCCCGACCCGTCCACCTTCGGGCAGACCGTCACCCTGACGGCCACCGTCACCGCCGTCCCGCCCGCCATCGGCGTGCCGACCGGCACAGTCACCTTCACCATCGGAGGGACCGGCGGCGGAGTGCTGACCGCGACGCTCGACGCGGGCGGCACGGCCAGCGTCACCACCAGCACCCTGGGCGCCGGCACCCACAACATCACCGCGGCCTACAGCGGCGACTCCACCTTCAACCCGTCCAGCAGCAGCACCACCCAGACCGTCGCCCAGTCGGCGACGACCACCACGGTCACCTCAACGCCCGACCCGTCCGTCTACGGCCAGCCGTTCAGCGTCACCGCGGTGGTGGCGCCGGTCGCGCCGGGATCGGGCGTGCCGACCGGTACGGTCACCTTCACCGTCGCCGGCGGGGAGACCGCGGCCGTGACCCTGGACGGCACGGGGACCGCGACGTTCACCACCAGCACCCCGCTGCCGGCCGGCAGCCACTCCGTCACCGCGGCCTACGGCGGCGACGCCGACTTCTCGGCGTCCAACGGGTCCCACACCCAGATCGTCGACCAGTCGGCGACGACCACCACGGTCACCTCGGCGCCCAACCCGTCGGTCTTCGGGCAGCCGGTCGCCGTCTTTGCGACGGTGGCCCCGGTGACGCCGGGGGCGGGTGTGCCGACCGGCACGGTGACGTTCACCTTCAGCACCGGTGGCACCACCACCGTGGCGCTGGACGGGACGGGTACGGCGGCCTTCACCACCAGCGCGTTCCCCGCCGGGAGCGAGACCGTCACCGCCGTGTACAACGGGGACGCCGACTTCGCGGGCTCCACGGGCAGTACGACGCAGACGGTCGACCAGTCGGCGACGACCACCACGGTCACCTCGGCGCCCAACCCGTCGGTCTTCGGGCAGCCGGTCGCCGTCTTTGCGACGGTGGCCCCGGTGACGCCGGGGGCGGGTGTGCCGACCGGCACGGTGACGTTCACCTTCAGCACCGGTGGCACCACCACCGTGGCGCTGGACGGCACGGGTACGGCGGCCTTCACCACCAGCGCGTTCCCCACCGGGAGCGAGGTCATCACCGCGACCTACAACGGCGACGGCAACTTCGCCACCTCCACCGGGACGGCCACCCAGACGGTCGACCAGGCGGCGACGACCACCACGGTCACCTCGGCACCCAACCCGTCGGTCACCGGGCAGCCGGTGACGATCACGGCGGCCGTCGCCCCCGTCGCACCGGGCGGAGGCGTGCCGACCGGCACGGTCAGCTTCGTCATCGACGCGGGCAGCCCGGCGACCGTGCCGGTGAACGACTCCGGCCTGGCCACCCTCACCACCAGTTCGCTGGGCGCCGGCAGCCACTCCGTCACCGCGACCTACAACGGCGACACGAACTTCACCACCTCCAGCGGCACCGGGACCCAGGGCGTCGGCCAGGCGGCCACCAGCACCACGGTCACCGCCACACCGGACCCGTCGGTGTTCGGGCAGACGGTCACCATCAGCGCGGCCGTCGCGCCCATCGCACCGGGCGCCGGCACCCCGACCGGCACGGTGACGTTCACCGTCACCGGCGTCGGCGGCGGCACCGTGACCGCCCCGCTCACGGGCGGCACGGCGAGCTTCACCACCAGCACACTGGCGGCCGGCAGTCACGCCGTCACCGCCGTCTACAACGGGGACGCCGACTTCTCCACCTCCACCGGAGCCGCCACCCAGACGGTCGACCAGGCGCAGACCACCACCACCCTCACCTCGTCGCCCGACCCCTCGGTGTCCGGGGAGACGTTCACCGTCACCGCCGTGGTGGCGCCGGTGGCGCCGGGCGCCGGAACCCCCACCGGCACCGTCACCTTCGCCCTGAGCAGCGGCGGCACGGTGGACGCACCGCTGGTGGGCGGGGCGGCCACGGTCAGCACCGCGCTGCCCACCGGTGTCTTCGTCCTCCAGGCCACCTACCACGGTGACGCGGACTTCGGCGAGTCCACCGGCAGTGCGAACCACACCGTCGACAGGGCGGCGACCACCACCACGGTGACGTCCGCACCGGACCCCTCCTTCTACGGGCAGACGGTCACCATCAGCGCGATCGTCACCCCGGTGGCTCCCGGGACCGGCGTGCCGACGGGCACGGTCAGCTTCCTCATCGACGGGGCCGCCCCCGTCGACGTACCGGTGGACGTCACCGGGCAGGCGACGCTGACCACCAGCACGCTGCTCACCGGCGGCCACATCGTCACCGCCGTCTACAGCGGCGACGCGAACTTCACCGGATCGACCGGTTCGGACACCCAGACGGTCACCCAGGCGGCGACGACCACCTCGGTGGTCTCCTCGCCCGACCCGTCCGTCGTCGGCCAGCAGGTCACCCTCACCGCCACCGTCACCCCGCCCGCGGGCGGGGCCCCCACCGGCACGGTGACCTTCACGGTCGGCGGACCCGGCGGAGAGGTGCTGACGGCGCCGATCAGCAGCGGCGGCCGGGCCACGGCCACCATCAGCACGCTGGAGGCCGGCAGCCACACCATCACCGCCGACTACAGCGGCGACGCGAACTTCACCGCCTCCACCGGCACCAACACCCAGACGGTCAACCCGGCCGCGACCACCCTGACGGTCAGCTCGTCGCCCAACCCGACGGCCTTCGGCCAGACCGTGACCCTCTCGGCCACCGTCGCCCCCGTACCGCCGGGCGCCGGAGCACCGACCGGCACGGTGACGTTCAGCCTCAGCGGCACCGGCGGCGGCACGATCACGGCGGCGCTGAACACCAGCGGGGTCGCCACCGCCACCATCGACACCCTCGGCTTCGGCACCCACACCATCACCGCCACCTACAGCGGGGACGGCAACTTCTCGTCCTCCACGGGCACCACCACCCAGAGCGTGGTGACCCAGCCGTCCAGCGCCACCACCGTGACCTCCGCGCCCGAACCCTCCCGGTACGGGCAGACCGTGACCTTCACGGCCACCGTCAGCGCGGTGCCGCCCGCGACCGGCACCCCGACCGGCTCGGTGACGTTCGTCATCAGCGGCACCGGCGGCGGCACGTTCACCGCCCCGCTGGACGGCAGCGGCGTGGCGAGCGTGAGTACCGGCACCCTGGGCGCCGGGACGCACAGCGTCACCGCGACCTACCACGGCGACGCGACCTTCGACGCGTCCAGTGGCAGCGCCACCCACACCGTGCTCCAGACCGCGACCACCACCACGGTCACCACCACACCCAACCCGTCCGTCCACGGCGAGCCCGTCACGGTGACCGCGGTCGTGGCGCCGGTCGCCCCGGGCGCGGGCGTTCCCACCGGCACGGTCGTCTTCACCGCGACGAGCGGTCGTACCCACATCGAGCCGCTGAACGCCTTCGGCGTGGCCTCGTACACCACCAGCGTGGCGCTGGAGGCCGGCACCGAGACCTTCACCGCCGAGTACAGCGGTGACGAGAACTTCACCGCCTCCACCGGGCAGGTGAACCAGACGGTGAACCAGGCGGCGACGACCACCACGGTGGCCTCCGGCCCCGACCCGTCGGTGTTCGGGCAGCCGGTGACCATCACGGCGACGGTCGTGCCGGTGGCGCCGGGGGCCGGGGTTCCCACGGGCACGGTGACGTTCACCATCGCCGGACCCGGCGGCGGTACCTTCACCAGCGCCCTGAACAGCGGCGGAAGCGCGGTCTTCACACTCGGCACCCTCCAGGCGGGCAGCCACGCCATCACCGCCGACTACGGCGGCGACCAGAACTTCGCGGTCTCGTCGGGCACCACCACCCAGACGGTGAACCAGGCGGCGACGACCACGACGGTGGTCTCCGCTCCGGATCCGTCGGTGTTCGGGCAGCCGGTGACCATCACGGCGACGGTCGTGCCGGTGGCGCCGGGGGCCGGGGTTCCCACGGGCACGGTGACGTTCACCATCGCCGGACCCGGCGGCGGCACCCTCACCGCGCCGGTCAACGGCGGCGGACGCGCCACCGTCACCATCAGCACGCCGGCGGCGGGCAGTCACGCCATCACCGCCGACTACAGCGGTGACACCGACTTCGCGGCCTCGTCGGGCACCACCACCCAGACGGTCAACCCGGCGGCCACCAGCACCACCGTCACCTCCTCGCCCGACCCCTCCGTCTACGGGCAGCCGGTGACCTTCACCGCGGTCGTCGCCGCCGTCCCGCCGGGCGCGGGAACCCCGACCGGCACCGTCGGCTTCTCCATCGACGGCGGCACCCCCATCGACGTGCCGCTGGACGCCTCCGGGCAGGCGACGCTGACCACCAGCGAGCTGGAGACCGGCAGCCACACGGTGACCGCGGTCTGCAGCGGTGACAGCGACTTCGCGTCGTCCTCGGGCAGCGACACCCAGACGGTGAACGAGGCGGCGACCACCACCACGGTCCTCTCCGACCCCGATCCGTCGGTGTTCGGGCAGACGGTCACCATCACCGCGATCGTCGCCCCGGTCGTCACCAGGTCCCTGCCGGGCCTCGCCGGTCCGAGCGGCACCGTCACCTTCACGGTCGGCGGCACCGGCGGCGAGACCGCCACCGTCCCGCTCATCGGCGGCGCGGCGAGCCTCACCACCAGCACGCTGGGCGCCGGCGGCCACGCCATCACCGCGGTCTACAGCGGCGACGTCCACTACACCTCGTCGACCGGCACCGACACCCAGACGGTCAACCGGTCGCTGACCACCACCGCGCTGACCACCACGCCCAACCCGTCGGTGACCGGGCAGACCTTCACCGCCCTCGCCACCGTCACCCCGGTCGCCCCGGGTGCCGGAGTCCCCACCGGCACCGTGACCTTCACCCTCAGCAGCGGGCCCAGCGTCGACGCTCCTCTGGTCGACGGGGTGGCGGCCATCACGGCGGCCCTGCCCGCCGGTGTTTACGTCGGCAGCGCCACGTACAACGGCGACGCGGACTTCAGCGGGTCGACCGGCACCGAGACGCACACCGTCAACCCGGCCCCGACGACCACCACCGTCGTCCCGGCGCCCGATCCCTCGGTGTTCGGACAGCCGGTCGCCATCACCGCGACCGTCGCCCCGGACGGCGGCGGCGCCGGAACCCCCACCGGCTCGGTGACGTTCACCGTCGACGGCCCCGGCGGCGGTACCTTCACCGCCACCCTGGACGGCAACGGCGTCGCCACCACCACCCTCGGCAGCCTCACCGCCGGCAGCCACGCCATCAGCGCCGTCTACGGCGGCGACGCCAACTTCACCACGTCCACCGGAAGCGCCACCCAGACGGTGAACCAGGCGGCGACCACCACCTCCGTCACCTCCTCGCCGGATCCGTCCGTCTTCGGCCAGCAGGTCACCATCCGGGCGACTGTCGCGGCCGTCGCGCCGGGCGCGGGCGTTCCGACCGGCACGGTGACGTTCACCGTCAGCGGCCTGGGCGGCGGCACGATCACGGCCCCGGTGGACTCCGTGGGCGTGGCCACGGTCACGACCAGCACGCTGGGCGCGGGCAGCCACGCCATCACCGCGGTCTACAGCGGCGACACCGACTTCGCCTCCTCCACGGGCACCGGCACCCAGACGGTGCAGCAGGCGGCCACCAGCATCTCGGTCACCTCGTCCCCGGACCCCTCGGCCTTCGGCCAGTCGGTGACCCTCACCGCGATCGTCGCGACGGTCCCGCCGGGCGCGGGGACGCCGACCGGCACGGTGACGTTCACCATCAGCGGCACCGGCGGAGGCACGGTCACCGTTCCGTTGGACGCCAACGGCGTGGCGACCACCAGCACCGACACGATGTTCACCGGGACGCACACCGTCACCGCCCACTACAACGGTGCGACCGACTACGCGTCCTCGACGGGCACCACCACCCATACAGTGGCGACGCAGCCCTCCAGTGCCACCACGGTCACCTCCTCGCCGGACCCGTCGGTGTTCGGGCAGACGGTCACCATCACCGCCACCGTCACCGCGGTCCCGCCCGCCACCGGAACGCCGACCGGCTCGGTGACGTTCACCATCAGCGGCACCGGCGGAGGCAGCGTGACCGCCCCGCTGGACGGAAGCGGTGTGGCCACCATGACCACCAGCACCCTCGGCGCCGGGACCCACAACATCACCGCCGTCTACGGTGGTGACCCCACCTTCGACGCCTCCAGCAGCAGTACCACCCAGGCGGTGAACCAGGCGGCCACCACCACCGCGGTCACCTCCTCGCCCGACCCGTCCGTCTTCGGCCAGCCGGTCACCCTGACGGCCACCGTGACCGCCGTCCCGCCGGGCGCCGGAATCCCCACCGGCACCGTCACCTTCATCACCAGCAGCGGCATCAACCGGACCGTGCCGCTGGACGGCACCGGCACGGCGACCTACACCCCCGGCACCCCCATCCCGGTCGGCACCGAGAACATCACCGCGGTCTACAACGGTGACGCCGACTTCACCGCCTCGGCCGGCACGGACACCCAGACGGTCACTCAGGCGGCGACGACCACCACGGTGGTCTCCGCGCCGGATCCGTCGGTGTTCGGGCAGTCGGTGACGTTCACGGCGACGGTGGCGGCGGTGGCGCCGGGTGCGGGGACGCCGACCGGCAGTGTCGGCTTCAGCATCGACGGCGGAACCCCCATCGTGGTACCGCTCACCGGCGGCGTGGCCGCGTACACCACCAGTGCACTCAGCGCCGGGGTGCACGACGTCTCCGCGGTGTACGGCGGTGACGCCGACTTCACCGCCTCGGCCGGCACGGACATCCAGACGGTCACTCAGGCGGCGACGACCACCACGGTGGTCTCCGCGCCGGATCCGTCGGTGTTCGGGCAGTCGGTGACGTTCACGGCGACGGTGGCGGCGGTGGCGCCGGGTGCGGGGACGCCGACCGGCAGTGTCGGCTTCAGCATCGACGGCGGAACCCCCGTCTTCGTCCCGCTGGACGGTTCCGGTCGTGCCACCCTGACCGTCGACGCGCTGGGCGCCGGCGGCCACACCGTCTCGGCGACGTACGGCGGTGACGCGGACTTCACCGGTTCGTCGGGCAGTACCACGCAGACGGTGAACCAGGCGGCGACCACCACGGCGGTGACCTCGTCCCCGGACCCGTCCGTCTTCGGGCAGACGGTCACCCTCGCCGCCACGGTGACCGCGGTACCGCCCGGGGCCGGCACGCCGACCGGCAACGTCAGCTTCAGCATCGACGGCGGCCCCGCCATCGTCGTCCCGCTCACCGGCGGCGTGGCGTCCTTCACCACCAGCGCGCTGGGCGCCGGCGGCCACACCGTCTCGGCGACGTACGGCGGTGACGCGGACTTCACCGGTTCGTCGGGCAGTACCACGCAGACGGTGAACCAGGCGGCGACCACCACGGCGGTGACCTCGTCCCCGGACCCGTCCGTCTTCGGGCAGACGGTCACCCTCGCCGCCACGGTGGCCGCCCTCCCGCCCGGCGCGGGCATCCCCACCGGCACGGTGACGTTCATCATCGGCGGCACCGGCGGCGGCACCTTCACCGCCACCCTGAACGCGAGCGGTGTGGCCATCCTGACGACCAGCACGCTGGGCGCCGGGACGCACACCGTCACCGCCGCCTACAACGGCGACGGCAACTTCGCGACATCGTCGGGTACCGACACGCAGACGGTGAACCAGGCGGCGACGACCACGACGGTGGCCTCGGCTCCGGATCCGTCCACCTTCGGGCAGACGGTCACGATCACGGCGACCGTGGCGCCGGTCGCGCCCGGCGCCGGGATCCCGACCGGGACGGTGGCGTTCACGCTCGGCGGTACCGGCGGCGGAACGCTGGTCGGGACGCTGAACGGCAGCGGTGTGGCGACGGTGACGATCAGCACGCTGGCGGCGGGAAGCCACGACATCACCGCGGTCTACGGCGGGGACGGCAACTTCGCCGGCTCGACCGGCACGGACACCCAGACCGTCAATCCCGCCGCGACCACGACGACCGTCACCTCGTCCCCGGACCCGTCCGTCTTCGGGCAGACGGTCACGATCACGGCGACCGTGGCCGCCGTCCCGCCCGCCACCGGAACACCGACCGGGACGGTGACCTTCACCGTCACCGGCACCGGCGGCGGCACCTTCACCGCCCCGCTCAACGGCAGCGGTGTGGCGACCGTGGCCATCAGCACGCTGGCGGCGGGCAGCCACACGGTGACCGCGGTCTACGGCGGCGACGGCAACTTCGCCACCTCGACGGGCACCGACACCCAGGCGGTCAACCAGGCGGCGACCACCACCACGGTGACTTCCTCGCCCGATCCGTCGTCCGCCGGTCAGCCGGTCACCGTCACGGCGACGGTCGCGGCGGTCGCGCCGGGCACCGGGAGGCCCACCGGCACGGTGTCGTTCACCATCGGCGGCACCGGCGGCGGCACCTTCACCGCCACCCTGAACGCGAGCGGTGTGGCCACCCTGACGATCAGCACGCTGGGCGCCGGCACCCACACCATCACCGCCACCTATAACAGCGACGGGAACTACGCGACCTCGTCCGGGACCGACACCCAGACCGTCAACGCGGCGGCGACCACCACCACCGTCACCTCGGCGCCCAACCCCTCCAGGGTCGGGCAGACGGTGACCATCACGGCGACCGTGTCACCGGTCCCGCCCGCCACGGCCATCCCGACCGGCACGGTGACGTTCGTCATCCAGGGTCCCGGCGGCGGTACCTTCGTGGTCCCGCTCAACGCCAGCGGCCAGGCCATCATGACCATCAGCACCCTGGACAACAGCGACCACAACATCACCGCCACCTACAGCGGCGACGCCAACTACACGTCCTCCTCCGGTACGACCAAGCAGGTCGTCCGGAATTGACCCGAAGCCCGGTACCCGCTGCCCGCCGCCCCGCGCCGACCCGGCGCGGGGCGGCGGGCGTTCGGGCCGGACCCGCCCCGCGGACCCCGGATTCCCCGCTCCGCGCGCCCTTCACTGCGGGCCGCCGGGCACGGTAGTGCACTGCACTGCTGCGCTTGCCGGTCAGGCGATGCCAGCCTCGCATAACGCCATGGTCCGCCACGCTGACGGGAGATGCATTCTGCGGAGCGGAGCTGCCTCAGTCCGAGTGTCTGCGGACGGTGGGCGTGAGCTGCCGTGCGGCCAGGGCCCTCAACATCGCGTTGCGACCGCGGTCCGGCACCGTCCACAGCGTCTGGCCCCGTACCCCCCATTGTTCCAGCAGGGCGTTGGCCGCGAGGAAGCCGGTGGTGGCTGCTCGTTCCATGAGTGCCACGGGCAGGTCGGTGCGGACCAGGTCGCCGGCCATGACCAGCCGCGGGTGCGGAGTGCGGACGGTGGGCCGGTCGCGGTAGCCGCCCACCGGGAAGAGGGGGCAGTCCGCATGCCATTCGTGGCGGGCGTTCAGGACCGTGGCCGTGCTGGTCTCCGGATACACCTGGTGGAGTTGGCCGAGCAGGCGCTTTTGCTCGACCTCCCGGACGGCTCCGGGCGGCACGGCGTAGGCGTGCAGTTCGACGACGGAACCTCCGGTGCGCGCTCTCCAGCGGGCCGCCTCGTCCTCATAGCGTTCCAGCACGCTGATGTTGTCGAGGGTGCCGAAGCCGCTGGTACCGAGGAAGCCGGGCCGATCGGATGCGACCGGACGGTCCAACCACAGGCGGCTGACCAGGAACGGCGGAGCGGTGCGCAGTCGCCCGATCCGCTCACGCCAGGGCGCGTCGCCCAGCTGCCCGCAGTGTTCGACCAGCGAGCGCAGCCCCGCGCTGTCCAGAGCAAGGACGACTCCGTCGTAGGGGCGCTCCTCCCGTTCGCAAGCGACAACGAAACCGCCGTCCGGGGCGGGCGCGATGTGCTCGACGGCCATGCCGGTGCGCACCTCCGTGTGGTGACGGGTGAGGTAGCCGGCGAGCGGGTCCCACAAGGCGGCCGCGAAAGGGGCGCTGGGTACGTCGAAGAGCAGCCCTTCGGCGGAGCCGAGGAAGTAGATGTGGAACATCAGCGCCATCTCGGCCGCGGACAAGTGCCGCGGGTCGGCGAAGAAGCTCCGGGAGAACACTTCGAAGGCCAGGTGCCGGGCGCTGTCGGGGAAACACACGGCGTCCAGGAAGTCGTGCGCGCTGATGCCGTCCAGGCGGTCGTACACCTGCGGCACCCGCACGTCGAGCAGCGGGAGGGCTGCCAGAGGGTTCATGGCACGCAGGTCGGCGAGCCGGAAGGAGGGGCTGAGCGCGACGAAGCCGAGCGCGCTGAGCGGCGGGGTACGCGGGACGTACCGGAAACTGTCGTGCAGGCCGTCGGCGTGGAGCAGCGGGTAGTCGGGAAGACCGGTGAGCCGCTGAAGGCCGGGGTCGGTGCGGCGCAGGAGTCCGCGCAGGTTGTAGTACTGGCGGAAGAAGGCGTGGAAGCCGCGGCTCATGCTGACCGTGGTGCCTTCGCGCAGTTCGGTCGGCCATCCGCCGACTCGGCCGCCGAGGTACGGCCGCTTCTCGTACAGGGTGACGGACACCCCGCGCTCGGCGAGCACGGTGGCGGCGGCCAGGCCGGCGATGCCGGCGCCGACCACCGCCACCGACGGTGGGGTGCCCTGCACCCGGGGGGTTCCGGACGGGGCGGGCAGCATGCGTGCCCGCCGGTCGCGTCCCCGGCGCGCGGCGCCCTGTCGCGGCGACCTCATGCGTTTCGCCCGTGGTCGTGTGCTCGGCGGGCGAGGAAGGTGTGAGTGATGCCCGTCTGCCAGCCCGGCAGAGGCAAGGAGCGGACCTTGTCGAAGCCGGCCGCGTCGAGCCGCCGCGCGAAACACGAGGCGGTGTCGAAGTCCAGCACGCTGCGCCACAGGTGCCGGTACAGCGGGCCGTCCCCCAGCAGGGTCGCGACAGGCTGTACGAGACCTCTGCACACCAGCGTCCACACCGCGCGGTCGGCGTGCCGCCCGCTCAGGGTGTACTCGTGCACGGCGAGTCGGCCGCCCGGCCGCAGCAGCTCGCGCACGGCGGCGAGGACAGCGTCGGGATCGGTGACGTTGCGGAAGAGGTAGGCGGCCAGCACCGCGTCGAAGGGGCCACGCACCCCCGCTTGGGGCAGCTGCTCGGCAGGGGAGTGGACGAAGGTCACCCCGTCCGCCCACGGCTTGGCCGCGGCTCGCCGGAGCATGCCGGCCGAGGCGTCCACGGCTGTGATGCGGGCGGCGGGCAGGACGGAGCGCAACGCGGCGGTGGAGGCGCCGGTACCGCAGCCGAGGTCGAGCAGGCGCAGTCCCTGGCCGGCTCCGGGCAGGCCGAGTCGGCGCACCGAGCGGCGCAGGTGGGCGTGGTAACCGGGGTTGGCGGCCACGAGCGTGTCGTACGTGCGGGAGGCGTGATCGAAAGCGGCGGCGAGGTGGTCGTCACGCAACTGCGTCATGGGGTCTCCGTCGGGGGGAGGTGCGGGGCGGATGCGTCCGGCGCGGGCAGCGGCGCAGCGGCGGGAGCCGTCGGCGGGCGCGAGTGCGTGGCCAGGTCGAAGGGGCGGCGGGGAAGACCGCGCAGCTCCAGGGCGGAGCGCAACATCGGCCGGACCGGCGTACACAGTCCGATGGACACGTCCTCGTGCAGGCGGGTGTCTCCGTCGAGGAAGCGCAGCAGCCGTGCCATAGGCACGTGGGTGAACAGGCGGCTGAACAGTTCCGGGCCGTCGGCCCGGCCGCTGTCCAGGGCGCGCAACAGGACGGCGTCCATGGCACGCGAGCGCATCCGGTGGGCGGGGGGCGGCACCGGGCGGCGTCCGCGGCGCAGGGCGTCGGCGATGGCTCTGGTCTGGCGCTGAAGTCCGGCAAAGGTGTAGCCGGTGGCGGGGCGGGTCGCTCCGCCGGCGGCACCGATGCGGAAGACGGAGGCTCCGGTCTGCCGGGGGAAGAGCCCGTCGGTCATCGGGATGAGGCCGGTCTCAGTGGCCAGCACTTGCCGTTCGCCGAGCCGCAGCACCTCGTCGGCGTAATGCCGTACGGCTACCTCGTGCCGCTCCGGAGCGAGGGCATCAGGGGAGAACTCGGTGTACTCCACGAGCGCCTCGCACGGTCCGGTCGGCAGTACGTAGCCGAAGGACAGGCCATGGGCGGGCTGCGGGGTGCGGAAGTCCATCAGCTCTACGACGGCGGGGTCGAAAACCGGGCGGGCGGTGCGTACGAACCAGCCGTGGAAGCACTGAAGCATGGTCGTTCGGGCGGCCGGAAGCTCGCCGAGGGGGCGGGAGTCGAACACCCAGCGGGCACTGAGCACCCGCGCCCGGCCGCGGGAGTCTCTGAGATGGACGTGGGCGCCGCCGGGCACGTCCTCCACCGCTTCGACGATCGCTTCCAAGCGCCGCACGTTGGAGGTGTGGGCCAGGTTCCTGGCGACCAGGCGTTCGAAGTCGTCGGAGCGGATCATGCGGTACCGCAGCGGGGCGATGTCTCCCTCAATAGGGGCGCCGGTGCGCGGGCGAACCCTAAGCCGCTGCCACTCGTCCCGTACCGCCGCGTCGAACCGTCCAGGTCCTGCCGTCCAGTAACACCAGGTCCGCGGTGGTGGCCGCAGCGGGCCGGGCGGCGCGTCCAGCAGGACCGCGGAGGGTGTGCGCAGGCCGGCAACGCTCCCGGCGAGCCGGTGGGCCAGCGACAGCCCGGCAGCGCCCGCACCCACGATGGCCACGTCCGTATCCGGCACTGCGTCTCCCTTCGATCCGATCCGATCCGATCCGACCCGTACGCGGCTGCCGGCGGAGGGGCCTACGGCGTGACGGACTCCGAGCCGAGGGCGCCCGGTGCCCGCTCCTGGATGGTCTGGCCTGATATCTCGCAGTTTGTACCCCGATGGATGCAAGCGCACCCCCTGGCGGCGAGCAGCCGAGCGCCCCAGGCGGCACGGTGGAGGAGCGGTCGCCCTCGGTCCCGGTCACGTGGGGCGCTGGCACATCTGTCCGCACGGCCCGAGCTGGAACAGACGGGTGATGGGAACGACGGAATCGGACAAGACGGAAGGAACCGGGATGCGTCTCACCCACGCGAAGGACCGCTCTGCGACGGCGCCGCCGCCGGTCGCGACGGCGCCCGTGGCGTCACTTCCGCGCAGGCCGGCGGCCAGTGACCGGGACGAAGACGACATGACCGATGCGTGGCGGGCGGTCAGCGGGCCACTGCCCGGCAGCCCTGCCGAAGTGCGGGCGGTCGACTCGGACGTGCCCGGCGCCGTCGGCCGGATGCTCGACCATGTGCTGGCAGAGCGCCTGCGTCGCGCCCGACTGGCGGATCCCCGGTTCGCCGAAGAACTGGCCGAACCGGTGACGCGCTTCACCCTGGAGGGCGGCAAGCGCACGCGCGCCCAGCTGGTGTGGTGGACGTTCCGGGCCTGCGCGGGCCGCGACCCGATGCCCGCGGGAGCAGCCCTGCGGATCGGGGCCGCTCTGGAACTGCTCCAGACCTGCGCGCTGGTCCAGGACGACGTGATGGACCGGGCGGCGCTGCGCCGCGGCCGGCCCGCACTGCACACGGATCTGTCCGGCAGGTTTGCCGGCCGGCGAGGGGACGAGCGTGCTGAGTGGTTCGGGCAGTCGGCGGCGGTTCTCGCGGGTGACCTGGCACTGGCGTGGGCCGACGATCTAGTGGCGGAAACGCCGCTGCCACCCTGGCCAGGGGCAGTGGTACGGCGACTATGGGGCGACCTGCGCACGGAGATGGTCGCAGGCCAGTATCTGGACGTACAGGGCCAGATGATGGTGGCGCGGTCCCTGACCGGCGCGCTGCGCGCTGCCCGCCTCAAGAGCGCTTTGTACTCGGTAGAGCGGCCGCTCGCCCTGGGGGCGACCGTGGCGGGCGCGGACGATGCGACGCTTCGCCTGCTGTGCGGCGCCGGACGCTGCGTCGGCATGGCGTTCCAGCTGCGCGACGACCTCGACGACGTCTTCGGCGACCCGCGGGAGACCGGCAAGACGTGCGGCGGCGACATCCGGGAGGACAAGCACACCTACC
Source organism: Streptomyces sp. NPDC001056 (assembly GCF_053598955.1). Taxonomy (NCBI): domain Bacteria; kingdom Bacillati; phylum Actinomycetota; class Actinomycetes; order Kitasatosporales; family Streptomycetaceae; genus Streptomyces; species Streptomyces sp. NPDC001056. The sequence continues at coordinate 17,585 of NZ_JBSFLI010000055.1, forward strand.
TGGCCGCGGTCGCCCGCGCACGCGCCGAGGCCGCCGGCGACGGCGCCGCGCTGGCCGTGCTCGACCGGTGGCTCGGTGACGCGGCCCTCAACGAGCAGGGTCTGGACGAGGTGCGCGACGTACTGGTCGCCACGGGCGCACGCGCCACCGTGCAGGCCAGGCTCGACCGACTCGCCGCACAGGGACTGCGGCACTTCGACGATGCCGTGCTCGACGCGGAGGCCGCAGCACCGCTGCGCCGTCTGCTGCTCGCCACGGCCGGCGCGCGGCCGGGCACGGATGCCGCCGTACCTCTGCGGCCCGGGGACAGCGGGTACGAAACTCCTGCCTACCACGGCGCGGGGGACAACCAGTGACCCGCACCCTGCCCGGTCCCACCGATCACGTGGTAGTCGTCGGCGCCGGCCTCGCCGGGCTGTCGGCAGCGCTGCACCTGCTGGGGGCCGGACGCCAGGTCACCGTCGTCGAGCGTGAAGAGCTGCCCGGCGGCCGGGCCGGGCGCCTCGACCTGGCCGGATACCGCATCGATACCGGCCCGACCGTACTGACCATGCCCGACCTGGCCGACGAGGCGTTCGCCGCCGTCGGCCAGAATCTGAACGATCGGGTCGAGCTGATCCCCCTGCACCCGGCCTACCGGGCCTGCTTCGCCGACGGCAGCAGCCTTGACGTGCACACCGGCGCGGACGCGATGGCCGCCGAAGTGGAGCGGTTCGCCGGGGCGGCCGAGGCAGCGGGCTACCGTCGCCTGCGCGAGTGGCTTCAGCGGCTGTACCGAGTTCAAATGCGCCGGTTCATCGACACCAACTTCGACTCACCGCTCGGCCTGCTCACCACCGACCTCGCCCGGCTGGCCGCCCTCGGCGGGTTCGGCCGCCTGGACCCGCAGATCGGCCGTTTCCTGAGCGACGAACGGCTGCGCCGCGTGTTCTCCTTCCAGGCCCTGTACGCGGGTGTGCCCCCGGCGCGGGCGCTGGCCGCCTACGCGGTCATCGCCTACATGGACACCGTCGCCGGCGTGTACTTCCCGCGGGGCGGTATGCACGCCCTTCCCCGTGCGATGGCGGACACGGCCGCCGCAGCCGGCGCCGAGTTCCAGTTCGGACAGCGGGTGACTCATCTGGAGCGCTCGGGTGAGCGGATCACGGCGGTCGTCACCGACAGCGCCCGCATCCCGTGCGACGCGGTCGTCCTTACTCCGGACCTGCCCGTCGCGTACCGGCTGCTCGGACGGCGTCCGCGCAGACCTCTGCGCCTACGTCACTCCCCCTCCGCAGTCGTCCTGCACGCCGGCACGGACCGGACCTGGCCGCAGCTCGCGCATCACACGATCCTCTTCGGCACGGCGTGGCACTCCACGTTCGACGAAATCACCCGCACCGGACGACTGATGAGCGACCCCTCGCTGCTCGTCACACGCCCCACCGCCACCGATCCCCGCCTCGCGCCGCCGGGCCACCACCTGCACTACATCCTCGCGCCCTGTCCCAACACCGACATCGGCCCGGACGCGGCTGCCTGGTCCGAGCTAGGCCCGCGCTACCGGGACAAGCTGCTGGGCGAGCTGGAGCAGCGCGGGCTGGCCGGCCTGGGAGCCGCCATCGAGCAGGAGTGTCTGGTCACCCCAGCCGACTGGCACGCGCAAGGGCATGCTGCGGGAACCCCGTTCTCGGCCGCTCACACCTTCACGCAGACCGGGCCCTTCCGGGCGCGCAACCTGGTGCGGGGCACCCACAACGCGGTCCTGGCCGGATGCGGCACCACACCCGGCGTTGGCGTGCCGACCGTGCTGCTCTCGGGAAAGCTGGCCGCGGCCCGGATCACGGGCGTACCCAGACGCGGCGGCAGCCGCTGGAGTCACTCCGCAACCGCCACTCTCCCCGACCGGACCGGCGCCCCGGCCGCCACCAGCTGCCCTGTCCCATCCGTGTTCGAAGCCGTCGAGCGCAAGCCGCCGGCCGTCCCGCGCGTGGACGAGGCATTTCGTACCTTGGCCACCACCGTGCATGAGCCGTCGGTCTCCCGGCCGGATCCCGAGGCTGCCGCCAGGCAGACCGAAGTGCCAGAGAACCCCACGGCCGCCCCGACCGAAGGCAGGGCAGGATGACCGAGCGAGAGCTGGACGCAGCGAAGATCAACGATCCGGAGCTGCGCGCCGCCTACCGGCGCTGCCGCGCCCTGAACGCTCGACACGGCAGGACCTACTTCCTGGCCACACGGCTGCTGCCCGTGGAGCGCCGACCCGCCGTGCACGCCCTCTACGGCTTCGCCCGCTGGGCTGACGACATCGTCGACTCTCTCCACTCTGGCGCCGGAGCGGATGTGCGAGCGCGAGCGCTGACCTGGCTCCAGAAGGAACTGGAGGAAGGACTGCGACAGGGTTGCAGCCGCGAGCCGGTGGTACACGCTCTCGCCGACACCGCCCGACGCTACGCCATCGACCCCGCTCACTTCCAGGACTTCATGGCCGCGATGCGCTCCGACCTGGTCGTGACCTCCTACCCCACCTACGCCGACCTGCGCGCCTACATGCACGGGTCGGCCGCAGTGATCGGGCTCGAGATGCTCCCCGTACTGGGCACGGTCGGGCCGTGCAACGAGGCCGCGCCCTACGCCGCGTCGCTCGGCGTCGCCTTCCAACTCACCAACTTCCTCCGCGACGTCGGCGAGGACCTCGACCGCGGGCGCATCTACCTACCCACCGACCTGCTCGCCGCTCACGGCGTCGACCGGGCGCTCCTCAGTTGGAGCCGCGCGACGCGCCGAACGGACCGCCGGATCACCGCCGCACTCAGAGAATTCGAGACACTGACCCGCAATGTGTACCGGGCCGCGATGCCCGGTGTCGAACTGCTCGACCCGGTGTCGCGCCCCTGCATCCGCACCGCAGCCGTCCTGTACGGCGGCATCCTGGACGCCATTGCCCGCGAGGGCTACACCGTGCTGCACCGGCGCGGGGTAGTACAGCGGCGGCGCAGAGCGGTGGTCGCCGCCGACGGGCTGGTCCGGGTGACAGCCGCCCGCTTCCGCGCGCGACCCAGACCCAGACCCGGACACGGCCCGTACAACCGTGCCCTACCCGCAACCGCGCTCCCACCGGCGACGGCCGACCACTCCGCTGGGGAGGTCACGTGAACCGCCGCCTACCGCTGTCCCTGCGCCGCCACGCCGTGCCCTGGCAGGATCAGCGGCCCACCTGGCCCGAGGCGCGGCCCGGGCTGATCGCCGGCGCGCTGAAGCGGGCCCAGAGTCGCGAGTCAGGGAACTGGTACGTCGTCGGCGCCTCCAGCACCCTGCGGGGCGACGGCAAGCTGGGGCGGACCGTGGCGGGGCAGGAGGTCGTGGTGTGGCGAGGGCCTGACGGGCGCCTCGTCGGCGGACCAGGAACCTGCCCGCACATGGGGGCACCGCTGCGCGACAGCCCGGTGCGGTGCGGCGCGCTGGTGTGCCACTGGCACGGGCTGGCCCTGGACGGCCGCTCGCACGCAGGCTGGTCGCCGCTGCCGGTACACGACGACGGGGTGCTCGTCTGGACACGACTGGACGCGGTAGGCGGCGAGGAGCCGCTGGACGCACCGGTCCTACCGCGGCGACCCGATCCTAGGCGCGCAGTGACAGCCGTCCACACCTGCGTAGGTGTCTGTGAGCCCGAGGACATCATGGCCAACCGGCTCGATCCGTGGCACGGGGCATGGTTCCACCCCTACTCTTTCGTCGACCTGACGGTGGTGAACGTACCCGGCTGTTCAGACGACGGCCCGGACGCCCTCACTGTCGACGTGTCCTTCAAGGTGGCGGGCCCACTGGTCGTGCCGGTACGCGCCGTCTTTACCGCCCCCGAACCCCGCACTGTCGTCATGCACATCACCGAGGGTGAGGGCGCGGGCTCCACCGTGGAGACCCATGCCACGCCACTTGGCGCGGACGACACGGGCCGGCCGCGGACCGCCGTCATCGAGGCGGTGATCGCAGCCTCGAACCGCCCCGGGTTCGGTGCCGCACGTCTGGCCGCACCTCTGCTGCGTCCCCTGGCGCGCGCCGCAGCCAGCCGACTGTGGCGGGATGACCTGGCCTACGCCGAGCGCCGCTGGCAACTACGGTCGACTGGCCGGTTTCCAGGCTGAGCGGCTGCGGCGCAAGCCACCCCGGTCAGTCCCTGCCGTGGACGGGCGCCGTCCAGCCCGTGCACCGCGTAGGCGCCCGTCAGAGCATGCGGATCGGCCGTGGTCATGCGGCCACCCCCAGGCAGTCACGGAGCCGGACGAGTCCGTCGCGCAGCCGGGTCTTGACCATGCCGAGCGGCGGCGCGAGCGCCTCGGGTTTCGCAGATGGGTTCATGCTGATGTGTACAGATTCCTTCGCCATATTTCTCCCGTGGGCGTGGCAGGCCGGAACATTCCCGTGTAATCCGGGGCCACGCGAGCCGCGGATCGGCCGCATGCGAACGGCGGGCAGCATACGGCGTCTTCTCGCACGACACCCGCGCCCGCATGTCGCCCCCACCGCACCGAAGGGCCCGGTCATTCACCGGCCCCATGGCACGGCCACCCGGCAGACGCGGTCGTCGCCGACGCCCGTCGCGATGCGGTCCGGGAGGGGCTCGGCGATTCTGAAGACGTAGGCCAGGTGTCGGGAGGAGCGCCTCATGCCGAGGGAGACGATCCGCAAGGACGCTGCGCCGCGTGTGACGCCGCATCTCACCGACTACGAACAGGCTCGCTCCGATTTCACCTGGTCACAGGCGCGTGACGCGCTGGCCGGTCTGCCGTCCGGCGGCCTGAACATGGCGTACGAGGCGGTCGACAGGCATACGGGTCCGGGGCGCGCGGACAAGGCCGCCCTGCGGTGCGTCTCCCGCGACAACACCGTCTCGACCGTCACGTACGGCGAACTGGCCCGTCGTACGTCCCGCTTCGCGAACGTCCTGCGGTCGCTCGGCGTCGGCCACGGCGACCGCGTGTTCACCCTGCTCGGTCGCTGCCCCGAGCTCTACACCGCGGTGCTGGGCACGCTGAAGAACACCAGCGTGCTGTGCCCGCTCTTCTCCGCCTTCGGGCCCGACCCGGTGGAACAGCGCTTGCACCTGGGCGACGCCAGGGTCCTGGTCACCACCGCGGCCCTCTATCACCGCAAGGTGGCCGAGCGCCGGACGTCGCTGCCCGGCCTGGAACACGTGGTGATCGTCGGGCCCGGCGCCGCGGACCTGCCCGGCACGGTCTCCTTCGACGAGCTGATGTCCGCCGCCCCGGACACCTTCACGATCCCGCCGACCTCGCCCGAGGACATGGCCCTGGTGCACTTCACCAGTGGCACCACGGGCACTCCCAAGGGCGCGATCCATGTCCACGAGGCGGTGGTCGCCCATTACGCCACGGCCGCGTACGCGCTGGACCTGCACCCCGAGGACGTGTACTGGTGCACCGCCGACCCCGGCTGGGTCACCGGCATGTCGTACGGCATCATCGCCCCGCTCGTCCACGGCGTGACGGTGGTCGTCGACGAGGGCGACTACGAGGCCCGGCGCTGGTACCGCGTCCTCGGCGAGCAGAAGGTCACCGTCTGGTACACCGCGCCCACCGCTCTGCGGATGCTCATGCGCGTGACCCCGCGCGAGGGACCGTACGACCTGCCGCGCTCCTACGACCTGTCGGCCCTGCGCTTCATCGCTTCCGTCGGCGAACCCCTCAACCCCGAGGCCGTGGTCTGGGGCCGGGATGCGCTGGGACTGCCGGTGCACGACAACTGGTGGCAGACCGAGACCGGCTGCATCATGATCGCGAACTTCGCGGCCTGCGACATCCGGGCCGGCTCGATGGGACGCCCCCTGCCGGGCATCGAGGCCGCGGTACTGCAGCAGGGCGAGGACGGACGGGCCCTGGTCGTCGACGGCAAGGTGCGGGAGGTGGAAGGCCATGACGCGAGCGGTGAGTTGGCGCTTCGCCCTGGCTGGCCGTCGATGTTCCGCGGCTATCTGCACGACAAGGAGCGGTACGAAGCCGCGTTCGCCGACGGCTGGTACCTGACCGGCGACCTGGTGCGGCGGGATGCGGACGGCTGGTACTGGTTCGTGGGACGCGCCGACGACGTCATCAAGTCGGCGGGCCACCTCATCGGCCCGTTCGAGGTGGAGAGCGCGCTGATGGAGCACGCGGCGGTCGCCGAGGCCGGAGTGATCGGCCGGCCGGACCCCGTGGCCGGGAACGTGGTCAAGGCGTTCGTCTCGCTGCGCCCCGGCATCGAGCCGTCCGCGGAGCTGGAACGGGAGCTGCTGGCCTTCGCCCGTCGACGGCTGGGCCCCGCCGTCGCGCCCAGGGAGATCGCGTTCGACGAGAACCTGCCCAAGACCCGCAGCGGCAAGGTCATGCGCCGACTGCTGCGCGCACGTGAACTCGGCCTACCTGTCGGTGACTTGTCCACCTTGGAGGGATCCGCATGAGTGTGGCGCGCCCCGCACGCACCCGGCAGGCCACGCCTGCCCCGAAGCCTGCGAAGAAGACGGCGAGAAGCGGTCAGAGTCCGCGGACCGCGCCTCCTGCCGACCGGTCGGCCGCCGGGCACCGAACGGACCTGCTGGAGGCGATGCTGCGCATCCGGCGCTTCGAGGAACGTTGCGTCGAGCTGTACAGCGCCGCGAAGATCCGCGGCTTCGTCCACCTCTACATCGGCGAAGAGGCCGTCGCCGTCGGCGTCAACGAAGTGCTGACGCCCGAGGACGCGGTCGTCTCGACCTATCGCGAACACGGCCACGCACTGGCCCGCGGCATCACGGCCGAGGCCGTCATGGCCGAGATGTACGGCAAGGTGACCGGCTGCAGTGGGGGGCGGGGCGGATCCATGCACCTGTTCGACGCGAGCCGCCGCTTCTACGGCGGCAGCGCGATCGTCGCCGGCGGTCTCCCACTGGCCGCGGGTCTCGCCCTCGCCGGCCGCATGCGCGGGCAGAACCACGTCACCTGCTGCTTCTTCGGCGACGGAGCCTTCGCCGAGGGCGAGTTCCATGAGACGGCGAACCTCGCCGCTCTGTGGAACCTGCCGTTGTTGCTCGCCTGCGAGAACAACCTGTACGCCATGGGCACCGCCCTCGCCCGCGAGCACGCGCAGACCGACCTGGCCATGCGCGCCGCCTCCTACGGCATGCCCGCCTGGGCCGTGGACGGCATGGACGTCGAAGCCGTCGAGCAGGCCGCACGACGGGCCGTCGAAGGCATCCGGGCCGGCTCCGGACCGCACTTCCTGGAGCTGCGCACGTACCGCTTCCGTGCCCACTCGATGTACGACCCGGACCGCTACCGCGACAAAGCGGAGATCGAACAGTGGAAGGTCCGAGACCCGATCAACCGGCTGACGGACCGCATGCGCGAGGACGGCCGGCCGGTCGACGAGGAGCTCGAACAGATCGAGCAGCGGATCACCGAGGAGATCGACCACGCCGTCGAAGCAGCCGAGAAGGCGCCCGAGGAGCCGGTCGAGAACCTCCTCCGCCATGTCACCAGTGCTCGGCAGGGGCGGTGAGTCGGCTGTGGGCGCCCGAGGGACGGAAGAGTCGAAGACGACCTACCGGGAGGCGATGCGCGAGGCGATGCGGGAGGCCCTGCGCTCCGACGACCGTGTCTTTCTCATGGGCGAGGACGTGGGCCGTTACGGCGGGTGCTTCGGTGTCAGCTTCGGCCTGCTGGAGGAGTTCGGCCCCGAACGCGTCCGCGACACCCCCCTGTCGGAGTCCGCGTTCGTGGGCGCCGGCATCGGCGCGGCCCTGGCCGGGATGCGGCCCATCGTCGAGATCATGACGGTCAACTTCAGCCTGCTGGCAATGGACCAGATCCTCAACAACGCCGCCACCCTGCTGCACATGTCCGGAGGCCAGCTGCCCGTACCGATCGTCATCCGGATGACCACGGGCGCCGGACGGCAGCTCGCCGCCCAACACTCGCACAGCCTTGAGGGGTGGTACGCCCACATCCCCGGCATCCGTGTCCTCGCCCCCGCGACGATCGAGGACGCCCGCCACATGTTGGCTCCGGCGCTCGCCGACCCCGATCCGGTGCTGATCTTCGAGCACGGAAGCCTGTACGGCCTCACTGGCGAACTCCGCCCGCCCACCGGCCCCGTGGACCTGGACCACGCCGCGATCCGCAGGCCCGGAACCGACATCTCCCTCATCACGTACGGGGGTTCGCTGCCCAAAGCCCTTGCCGCGGCGGACCAACTGGCCGCCGAGGGCGTCGACGCCGAGGTGATCGACCTGCGCACGCTCCGGCCTCTGGACGACGCGGCCATCGCCGCTTCCGTGGCTCGTACCCACCGTGCGGTGGTCATCGACGAGGGCTGGCGCACCGGAAGTCTCGCCGCGGAGGTGTGCGCCCGTATCGCCGAGCGGTCGTTCTACGAACTGGACGCGCCCGTCGAGCGGGTGTGCAGCGCGGAGGTGCCCATCCCCTACGCCCGGCGGCTGGAGGAAGCCGCTCTTCCGCAGAGCGCCGGCATCGTCGCGGCCGCACACCGGGCGGTGGACTGAGCCATGGCCGAGTTCACCATGCCCTCCCTGGGCGCCGACATGGACGAGGGCACACTCCAGGAATGGCTCGTACAGCCCGGTGACCTGGTTCACAAGGGCGATCCGGTGGCCGTCGTCGAGACCGCGAAGTCCGCGATCGAGGTGGAGTGCTTCGCGACCGGCAGGATGGGGGAGCTGCTCGTCGAGCCGGGCACGACGGTGCCGGTCGGCACGCCGCTCGCGCTGATCGAGCCGACGGCGGAGGGCGCCGGGAGACCCGGGGAGGCCGAGGAGAAACCGCCGGTCCGGCCCGCGCCGGCCCCGGTATCCGCGCCGGCCCCGGTATCCCCGACCCGGGTATCCGCGCCGACCGCGGGCCAGGACGGTGGGCACATCGAGGCAGGCCCCTTGGTCCGCCACCTCGCGGAGCAGACCGGCGTCGATCTGGAAGCCGTCCGGGGATCGGGTCCCGGAGGGCGTCTGACCCGAACCGACGTCGAGCGGGCAGCGGTCGCCACGACGGCGGCCGGGCAGGCGCGTGTTCGGGCCACCCCGCTCGCCCGTCGGCTCGCCGCCGAACTGGACATCGACCTCGCCACGGTGACCGGCACGGGCAGGGATGCCACCGTCCGTGCCGCGGACGTACGCGAGGCAGCCCCTGGTCCCGCGGCCCCGCCCCCGCGGCACGTCGCCGCCCCGACGTCTCCTGCGCACCCTCCGGAGGACCGGACGGCAGCCATGCGCCAGGCGATCGCCGCCCTGATGACCCGCGCCAACCGGGACATCCCGCACTATTACCTGTCCACCACGATCGACATGGCCCCGGCGATGGACTGGCTCCACGAACACAACCGGCGCAGCCCCGTCACCGAGCGGATACTTCCTGCGGCCCTGCTGCTCAAGGCAGCCGCCCTGGCGGCCCGGGAGGTGCCCGCGCTCAACGGCTTCTGGGCCGATGACCACTTCACCGCCGGCGAGGGCGTACACCTCGGCGTCGCCGTGTCCCTGCGCGGTGGAGGTCTCGTCGCCCCCGCCCTGCACGACGCCGACGCACTCGGACTCCGGGAGCTGATGACGGGCCTGAAGGACCTGGTCGCGCGTGCCCGCACGGGCAGGCTGCGCAGCTCCGAAGTGTCCGACCCCACGATCACGGTCACCAATCTCGGTGATCAGGGCGTGGAAGCGGTCTTCGGCGTCATCTACCCGCCACAAGTCGCCCTGGTCGGTTTCGGACGGGTCGTCGACCGGCCGTGCGCCGTCGACGGCCTGCTGGGCGTACGGCCCGTCGTCACGGCCACCCTGTCGGCAGACCACCGAGCGACGGACGGCGCCACCGGAGCGCACTACCTCATGGCCGTCGACCACCTCCTGCAGAACCCGGAGCAGCTGTGAACCGAACCGAGGCACTCGACGTGGTCAAGGAGTCGATCGCCCAGGTCGTCCCCGACGCCGATCTGGCCGGGCTGGGCCTCGACGACACCTTCCGAGACGCCCTTGAGATGGACTCGCTGGACTTCCTCAGCCTCGTCGAGATCCTCAGCGAACGCACCGGTGTCCGCATCGACGACGAGGACACCCCCCACCTCACCACGCTCTCCGGCAGCGCCGACTTTCTCGTCGCCCGCACCGAGTGACGGGCGCCGTCGACCGGGCGCGGCACGACAGGCGGGTTCCGGCGGAACCCGATCACCGCCGAGTGCCGCCGCTGCTTCGCAGCCGCCGCCGGGCTACCGTCCCCGGTACAGCCGGTCGAGGTCGACGAGTACGACGTGTCCGTTGTCCTCGGCCGCACGGAGCGCGGAGGTGAAGCCGACTCCGCTGTAGCAGGCGGGTCGGGTGTGGGCGACGTCCTCACCGTGGGCGGCGAGGAGGTCGAGGAGGTGACGGAGCTGTTCCAGGTGGTGCAGGTCCATGACCTGGTCCCAGCGCGTCACCCCCACGGACAGCAGGGCCGAGGGGCGCGTGTCGGTCGGGCCGCGTACGACCACCTCCGCTTGCACGTCGGGGCCGGCAACGCGCGCCGGGTCGGGGAGTGAGCCGTAGGCGGCCGTCGCGGGGGGCGCGCCGAAGACGGCCGGGTCGGCGAAGTCCATGACCCAGTCCCGGCAGATCTGGGCGAAATGGGGGCCGACCACCGCGGAGTCGAAGACGGGACGCATGTGCCGCCAGACCTCGTCGCCGCCTTGCTGCTCCAGCGCCGAGCGGTGGGACCACACGGCCGCGTGTTCGAAGGCCAGCAGTGGCTCGGTGACGCGCAGCCGGATCAGGTTCGGGCGGAAGGCGTCGGGCTCGCCGTGCAGCAGACCGTTCTCCCGCAGCAGCGCCAGACAGCGGGCGGCATCGGTGAGCGGAGCGCCGAGGCGCTCCGCGATCTCGCCCTGTGTCGAGCAGCCCGAGGCGACGGCGGCGAGTGCGGAGTGGCACAGTGCGCGGTCCCAGTGGTCGGTCTCCTCCTGCAGCAGGTGATGTGCCTCCAGGAACAGGGGGGTCCGGGGGTTGAGCACGGTTCTGCACACCCAGGCGTCGAAGTCGTCCGGCCCGGCGGGCGCGCGCTCCCCGGCGTAGCCCCAGTAGGCAGGCGTTCCGCCGACGACGGCATGGACCAGCAGCGCGAGGCTGAGGTCGTCGATGTCCCACAGCCGCGCGGCCTGTCGGTAGTCCAGCGGACGCAGGGTGAGATGCAGGTCGGTCAGCCCGCGCAGCGGTGAGGCCGCGCTGAACAGCCGGTGCATCACCGGCAGGGTGCTGCCGCTCAGCAGCAGGCGCGCACGGTTGTCGGGGTTTGTCGCGCGCAGACGCCGGTAGGCGCTGTGGATGGCGGAGGGCAGCGGGGGACTCTGCCGTACGAGGTCGGGGAATTCGTCGATGACGATCGGGACGGGCCGCCGGTCTCCCAGCGCGAGCAACGCGTCGACGGCCTCCTCCCAGCCATGCCAGGGGCTCGGCGGCCTTGTGCCCGTGTACCGGGACAGTTCGTCGGCCAGCCGGCGCAGGGACTCGGCCTGAGTCGCCGACTGCGCTCCGAAGTAGAAGCCGCCCAGGGCGGCGGTGAGTGACTTCAGGAGGTGTGTCTTGCCCTGCCGCAGCCGTCCCGACACCACGCCGAGGCCGGGTCCGGGCCGGGTGTCACCGGCGAACGCGACGAGCGCGTCCCACTCGGCGTCGCGGTCGAAAACCGTCTTCGGCTTCGCGGGACGGGAAACGTCGGACGGCGACACGACTTCTCCCCTCGCTCGGCGGCGCTCCTGCCACCAGTACAACGTCGATTGCCGGACACCGCGACATGAGCGGCCACCTACGGGCAGCAGCAGGTCAGGCCCTGACGGCGCCTCCTTTGCCGCCCGTGTCCTCTCGGCCCGTCAGTTCCTGTCCCGTTCCGTCCCGCTGTGCCAGGGCCGGACCTCTCTGCGGCGGCCCGCCACGCGGCGGATGCGCCTGCGGGGTTGCGCGCGATCCGTGTGCGATCCGGGCCCGGTCCGCGGGTGCGCCCGACGTGTCGCGTGCGTCGTGCGCTGCCGGCTGTTCCCGGGCACCGAACGAGCCCGTCGGCCGTCCGCTGACGCGCACCGGCCACGCGGTCGGTCCTACGCGACGACCATGTCGTCGATGGAGTAGTCGATCAGCGGCCTGACCGTGACGACCCCGTCCACGCCGTTGGCGAGTCGTTCGGCGATCTGGGCGGTGCTGCGGTTCTCGACCTCGCCGCGCAGGGTGACGACACCGTCGTGAACCTGGACCTGCACCTCCGTGCCGCCCAGTCGCAGCATCCCTTTCAGCACGTCATCGCGGATCTCCTCGCGGATCTCATCGTCCGGGCGCAGGAAGACGCGCAGCAGGTCCGAGCGGCTGACGATGCCGATGATGCGGTCGGTCTCGTCCACGACCAGCAGCCGCCTGACCCGGTGGTGGTCCATCGTCCGGGCCGCCTGGGCGACCGGCCAGTCGGCGTGAGCGGTGACCACGGGTGCGGTCATCAGCCCGGCGGCGTTCTCCGCGCGCGCCTTGGCCCTCTCGTGCGGCCATCCGGGGGCTTCTTCCCGCTCGCCGTACTGCTTCTTGGGTTGCTCTGCCTGTTTGCGGAGCAGGTCGGCTTCGGAGACCAGTCCCATGAGCGCACCACGTGGGTCGGCCACGGGCACGGCGCTGATGCCATGGGCGGTCAGGACGGAGGTGATCTCTTTGAACGGGGTGTCAGGGCCGACGGTGACGACATCGCGAGTCATCACTTCGCCGACGGTGCTGTGCTGGGCGGACATCGTGACGGTTCCTTCCTGCGTGCGCATCGCGCGGATGCCGGCTCGCGTCCCCCTTCTCCGTCCTCACCGAGCGCTGCCGCCATGAGAGGGTCCGAGGCGCGAAGGAAGGGTCGGGGATCTTCCGCGCGGCGTCGACGGCGGCCAGGAGCGTGCGGGAAGTCTCGCAGCCCATCCTCATGCCCCCTTCCGCCGGCCACCCCACGTGGTCGCGCGGGTGCGGATCGAGGTCCGGCCGTCCGACCCGCCGATCGCGTCCCTGCGGGAGCGGTGGTTCAGCCCTCGATCTCGATGTGATGGGGCTTGGCCGCCTGAGCCTTGGGGACGGCGACAGTGAGGATGCCGTCGGCAAGGGTGGCGTGCACGTCCTCGGCCTTCACCTCGGTGGGCAGCAGCACCCGGTACTCGAACTGCCCGGTGCGGCGCGTGGTGCGGCGCAGGACGCCTTCCCGTTCGCGTTCCTTCAGCTCCCCGGTGATGTGCAGTTCCCGTCCGCTGACCTCGACGTTGATGTCCTCGCGCTTGATGCCGGGCAGTTCGCACTCGATCTTGTACGCCTCGTCGGTCTCGCTCAGGTCGGCCGACGGCGCCCAGGCCGTGGACTCCGTCCAGGACGGCGCGGCGGACTCCAGGAACCGGTTCATCCGCTCGAAGAACTCATCGAACTCGGCGGCTATCGGCGGGTAGGCCCGCTCCAGCAGGTGGCCGGGCCGGTGTCGTGCGGGCAGAGTCATGAGGCTCACCTCCGCGGATATGAACTCCAAAAGCCGTGTGACTTTCTCGCTCTCCATCATGAGTGGAGGCTGCCCGGTCTGCGACTCGCACCGGCACGCACGGATGCTGTAGGAGGGCGTGCTTCGACGGCCGCCGATCAGTGCGGCGACGTCAGGGGCGACCAGGGCCGGCAGGGCGGCGCTCCGAAGGGGCGGACGAAGGCCGCCCGCCCCCCGGCGGAACGCCGTCCTCGCGGACGCCGAGCCGGGATCAGCAGGTGGGGACGCCGGACAGCCAAGCCGGGCCCTTGATGTAGATGTTGGTCACCCACGAACCGTCGGTGAGCCGCGACCAGGCGTCGTTGGTGTAGCCGTCGGCCGTCACCGTCTGGGCGTGGGCCTGGCAGACCACGTTGACCGTGGTCGGCTGCGGGAAGTAGTCCACGACTGCGGCGTCGACGTTGGCCTCGGAGTGCGTGCGCACCCCCGTGCCCCAGGTCTGGAAGGCCTTGCTGCCGCCGCTCGGCGGCGGGACGGAGGAGCCTTTGCAGTCCGGCACGCCGGGCAGCGACGCCGGGCCCTTGACGTAGATGTTCGTCAGCCACGAGCCGTCGGACAGCCGGGACCAGATGTCGTTGGTGTAGCCGTCGGCGGTGACCGTCTCGGCGTGCTCCTGGCACTGCACCGACACCTGGGTGGGCCCGGCGAAGGTGTCGACGACGGACGCGCTCACGCTCGGCGAGCTGTGGGTACGCACCTGCGTCCCCCAGGTCTCGAACGTCGTACCGCCGTCGGCAGGCGGGGGCGTGACCGCGCCGGAGCCGTCGATCCGGACGGCACCCGCGTAGTCGCCGCCGGTGCGCACCGGTGTCACCCGGATGTGGGTGCCCGACTCGTACGCCTCGACCATCTGCCCCGCGCCGAGGTACAGGGCGACGTGGTGGATGTGGCCGGAGCCCCAGAACATCAGGTCACCGGGGAGCAGGGGAGCGGTGCCCTGCGCCGCCGAGAAGCGAGCGGCCGCGTGCGAGGTGTGGAACTGGTCGTCCGCGGTGCCGTTGAGCAGGTCCTTTCCGGTCGCCTGGTAGTACGCGTACCGCATCAGGCCCGAGCAGTCGAAGCCCTTGCGTTCGTTGTCATGGAGGCTGTCGGGGTCGGAGCCGTCGTAGTAGCCGTACGTCGGACCCGGTGTGGCGCCGTGGCCGCCGCCCCAGCTGTACCACACGCCGATCTGGCTGCACGCGGCCCTGACGGCGGCCTCGGCGGCCGCCGAGGCACCCGAGGAGAGGGCGCCGCAGTCGGCCTGCTGTGCCGCGGGAGCGAGCGGGACGGCGTGTGCCGTCGCGGGCAGGGCGGCGGAGAGGGCGAGCGCCGCGGCGGTCGCCAACGACCGGCCGACGGCCCGTCGCGTTCTGGTGGTGTTCAAAGGGCACATCCTCTGTCGACGGTGCGTCGCCGGGAAGACCGCTGCCGTGACGCCCGGATATGCGCCCCGCTCCAGTGATCCATGTCACATGCCGCGGGCTCTGGGGGCCGCTCATACGCACCGGCCCCCTCCGCCGTCCCCTGGATGTGCGCGCCGCCGTCCTCTCCGGCCGGCCCGGCGGGAGCCGTCGGGGAACGGCCAAGTGAGCTGGACCAGCGCCGTGTACGCGCGCGGCGGCGCCGGCAACGAGCCCGTTCCGGGGACCCCGGGACCGGACGTGCGTGTGACCGTGCATCCGCCCCACCGGCACCGCCCCACGCCACCCCGTCCACCGACCGACTGCTCACCCCTCACCCCTCACTTCTTGGAGACCCCATGCGCTTGTTCCTTCGCGCCGCCACCGCGCTGTCCGCCACCGCGCTGGTCGCCGCCGGCACCCTCGCGTCCACCGCTCGGCCGGCCACGGCCGCCACCGCCCGGCCGTCAGCGGCGACCACGGGCCGCACGGCCGCGTTCGGGCCCTACAGCGTCACGGCGTACGAGACCGTCAACATCCGCACGCAGCCCAACACTTCGTCCCGCGCCTTCGACAAGATCCTCGCCGGGCAGACCCGCCACGATGCCCTGTGCTGGACGCACGGTGAGACCATCCAGGACCACGGCTACACCAACGACGTGTGGATCGGCTTCACCGAGGGCTGGGCCAGCGCCGTGTACCTCAAGGGGGACGCCTACGCCGGGCTGCCGGCCGACGCCCACTGCTGAGTGCCGCCACCACGCCGACGGGGCCCCGGGGCGTAGCCCGGCGCCCTGCCATGACCGCCCCCCGCATCGACACCGACACCCTGCGCCGCCTCCCCAAGGC
>NZ_JBSFLI010000056.1:0-33210 GCF_053598955.1 Streptomyces sp. NPDC001056
CTGTGATCAGCGGCAGAAACAGACTCGTCACGGTGAGGTCGAAGCCGATCGAGGAATGCGCCATCGCTCCGCCCTCGCCGCTCCGGCCGTCCGCGGCCCGCCGACTCCCCGCCACCGTCGCCACGACGACAGCACGGATACCGCCGACAAGAGGAAGGCCGCGCACCGATGACCCGGGTGCTGGTGGTGGAGGACGCCCCGCAGCTCGTACGCGCTCTCGTGATCAACCTGCGGGCCGCCTGAAGAAGGCGACCAGGGCCGGCCGCGACGTCCGGCTGACCCCCACCGAATGGCATCTGCTGGAGATCCTGGTGACCAACCCCGGCCGGCTGATCACCCAACGGCACCTGTTGCAGGAGGTGTGGGGTGTCGTCCAGGGCAACAAGACCAACTACCTGCGGGTCTACATGGCCCAGCTGCGTCGCAAGCTGGAGGCGGACCCCTCGCATCCCCGCTATCTGATCACCGAGCCGGGCATGGGCTACCGCTTCGAGGCATGACCGGACGGAGAGACGAGAGAGACGGCACGGGCAGACCGGCGTCCGGCGGACCCGGTACGTACGGCGGAGCCGGACCGCGCCTCGCCCCGTGATGTGTCGGCGCGGCTCCCGTGCCGTGTCGGAGGCGGTGGCAAGGCGCGTCGCGGTGTCCGGCCGGGCAGCCGGGTGACGTTCCGTCAACTCGTGGTGGGCCAGGGCAAAACGGGCCGCGCCACCGGGGACGCGCGCGTCGACGCCCTGGAGCCGCCACGTCGGCCGGCGCGGCGCACCGATGCCTGTGCTGTGCCCGTGGACGAACGGGATCGCGGTCCGCGGCGGTCGGAGACCGGTTCGCCGCGCGACCACCGGCGTCCGACGTCCTCGGAGGACCCGGGCACTGAGCTGTCCCGGCGTGCCGGGACACAGGCTGCCGTGCTCGTGCCGTGACCGGTTCGCGTCCCGTCCGGGACGCCGTGCTCGCACCGGTCGGCGGGCAGCGCGCCCACGGCCTCCGTCGGGGGACGAATCCGCTGGGGAGGCGTCAAAAAGCCGTTCAGAACGCATACTTCACCTGCGAGACGGTCTCGCGGCGTCTACTGAGGGGGAACGGCACGGTGAGCGGTGGCGGCACGGGCCTCGGCAAGGTCGAGGTACGGCTCAAGTGGGACCCGAGTCCGTACGGGGAGGCGCCTCGGCATCTCGACATCATCGCCGCGACCTACGCGGTGGACGCCCCCTACGGGCAGCCGGTGTACGTCGTGCACTACGACAGCCGTTCGCCGGACGGCACCATCAACATGCTCCGGCACAGCCAGACCGGAATGGGCTTCGGGTACGTCGAGGTGATGGTGCTGGAGTTCGAGCGGCTGTCCTCCGCCTACGGGCGGGTGGTGGTCGGTGTGGCCATCCACCAGAACGACGGGCCCCGGACCTTCGGCGACATCTCCCACGCCGGGGTGGTCGTCGTCGAGGGCTACCGGCAGCTGATGGCGGACGACTTCGCCCAGGTCTCCGACGCGACGGCCGCGACGGTCGCCGAGTTCACCCGGGGCACCGACGGGGCCTGGGAACTGCGCCCGACGATCCGGGGCTTCGACAGCGACCCGGCCGTCTTCAGCACGGAGATGGGACGCGCCCCACGGTGATCGCGGCCCGGTAGGTCTTCGGGGGCGACCGCGCGGGCGGGTGGCCGGGGGCGCGGGCGCGGGCCGCGCCCCCTCCCGGATCGACCTCGCCTGCGGCGGTGGGCCCTGGGAGGGAGCACGCCGGCACGCGGCGGGGCGGGGCGGGGCGGGAGGAGTACGGACCGGCGCCATGAACGCGAAACGGCCGCCGAACCACCAGCGCGCCGCGTCGGGGCAGCGGACGCCGGGTCCCCGCGCGGAGCACGCGGTGCCGCTGTCGGGGCGGCTCTTCGCCGTCCCCGCCTACGGGTTCGTGCTCGGCGTCCACGCGATGTCCCACAATGGCGGCCGGAGACACAACGGACCTGGAGCCGACCGTGCGGGCACGTGACCTGGCAGTGGAGTACGAGACCGTGAGCGTCGACACCGACGCGACGGCGGCGGCGCGGCTGATGGCGGAACAGCGGCTTCCGGCCCTGCTCGTCGTGGACGAGGCCGGGGCGCCGAGGGCGATCCTCCCGGCCTCGCAGATGGTCAAGCTCCTGGTGCCGGCCTACGTGCTGGAGGACCCCGCGCTGGCCGCGGTGGTGGACGAGCGCCACGCCGACCGGCTGAGCCAGGCACTGAAGGGACGTACCGTCCGCGACTGCCTGGCCAAGACCGTTCCCGCGCCTCCGGTGGCCGAACCCGACGCGACCGCGCTGGAGGTCGCCGCGCTGATGGCCCGGGTCCGCAGTCCGCTGGTGGCGGTCGCCGAGCACGACGGGAACGGCAACCGGCTGCTCGGCGTGATCACGGCAGCCCACCTGCTGGAGCGGCTGCTGCTCGCCGCCCCGTAGGAGCGGCCTGGCGCGAACCACCGTGGCGCTCCCTTGCTCATGGTCCGGCCGCTGGGAGCCGTGCCGGACCCTCGACCGCGCGATACTGCCGGAATCCGGCAGTGCCGGCGTCCCGCGGCCGCGCATAAGCAAGCTGTCAAAGGCGCATCAAGAGCGAGTAAGGTTCCCCCTGGTGTGCCGGGAAGCCTGGTCGGCGAGAAGGGGACAGTTCTCTCTCTTCCGATCGGGGGCTCGGCCAATGGCGCTCGTCGCGGTGTTCGTGTTCACGGGGCCGGCCGCCCCCTTCCTGCCGCTGATCGTCAACGCCCTGGTCCGCTTCCGGCTGTTGGGCGCCGGGCATGCTCCAGCCCCTGCTGCCGCCGGCGACCGGGATCCTCCTCTGCGCCGCCTGCCACCTCACCCACGCCGACCCGTACTTCACCGTGCTCTCGACGGGCTGTGCGCCGCCTTCCCGGTCATCGCGCACGGCTCCCCCGACGTGCCCGTCGCCCGCGTCTTCGGTTCGAGGGACTCGCCGGCGTTCCCGGGGTCGGCGATGCCCCTGACACTGCCCCGATGACGGCTGACACTGCCCCGATGACGGCCGCCGAGGCCGATGGAACGGCTGGAGGACCGTGAACGACTGGCACAGCTGGGCGGCGATCGCCGTGTTCGTCGGCGCGTACGCCCTGATCATCAGTGAAAAGATCCACCGCGTCGCCGTGGCCCTCGGCGGCGCGGGCCTGATGCTGGCGATCGGCGCCACCGACGACGTCTCCGCCTTCTACTCGGAGGACTCCGGTATCGACTGGAACGTCGTCTTCCTGCTGATGGGCATGATGACGATCGTCGGCGTGCTGAAGAAGACCGGCATGTTCGAGTACCTGGCGATCTGGGCGGTCAAGAAGGCCAGAGCCAAACCCTTCCGGGTCATGGCCATGCTCGTCGTCATCACGGCGACGGCCTCCGCGCTGCTGGACAACGTCACCACCGTGCTGCTGGTCGCCCCGGTGACCCTGCTGGTGTGCGAGCGCCTCGCACTGGCATCGGCGCCCTTCCTGATCGCCGAGGTGATGGCCTCGAACATCGGTGGCATAGCGACCCTGGTCGGCGATCCGCCGAACATCATCATCGGCAGCCGGGCCGGCCTGACCTTCAACGACTTCCTCGTCCACCTCGCCCCCCTGACCGCCGTCCTGGTGGCCGTCCTCCTCGTGCTGTGCCGGGTGATGTTCCGCTCGTCGTTCGTCTACGACGAGGAACGCGCCGACGAGATCATGGCGCTGGAGGAACGCGAGGCCATCACGGACCGGCGGCTGATGGTGCAGGGGCTGATCGTGCTGACCCTGGTCGTGGCCGGCTTCGTGCTGCACCCGGTGCTGCACTACCAGCCCAGCGTCGTCGCCCTGCTCGGCGCGGGACTGCTGGTCGCCGTCTCCCGCGTGGAGACCAACGACGTCCTGGCGGAGGTGGAGTGGCCCACGCTCGCCTTCTTCGCCGGCCTGTTCATCATGATCGGAGGGCTCATCGACACCGGAGTCGTCGGCGAGATCTCCCGCACGCTGGCCGACCTGATCGGCGGGAACGAGCTGGGCGGGAGCCTGACCCTGCTCGGCGGTTCGGCGGTGCTGTCGGGCGTCGTCGACAACATCCCCTACGTCGCCACCATGGCGCCCATCACCAGCGGTCTCGTGCACGACATGGGCGGCAACGGGCACGTGCTGTGGTGGGCCCTCGCGCTCGGCGCCGACCTCGGCGGCAACGCCACCGCGATCGGCGCCTCCGCGAACGTCGTGGTCCTCGGCATCGCCGAGCGCAACCGCCAGCCCATCTCCTTCTGGCAGTTCACCAGGTACGGCCTGATCGTGACCGCCGCGACCGTGAGCGTCTCCCTGGTCTACGTGTGGCTGCGCTACTTCGCCCTGGCTTGAGTCCGAGTGCGGACTGCCGGAACCGGGCAATGAACGACCCCGCCTCGCCCTGTCAGGACCGCGCCGGGCGGAGACCGGCGGCAGGCGCGCTCCGAGAAGCGCGGGCCGTCCGCTTCCGGAGGACCGTCAACCGCGTGAATCCGGTATCCCGCCCCTGAGAGTGGGGCCCGCCCGGGACCACTTGCCACGGGCGTATTCCGTCCTACGGTCTGACGCATGGCAGAAACCGGAGCTTTCCCACTCCCCTGCACGCCCCCGGCGCGCTCCCCGCTCTTCAGCGCCGAGCAGTTCGTGTGGCTCACCGCGCGCGTGCTGGAGCAGCGCCTCTTCGCGTACCACTTCCTGCGTGGCACCCCGGACGCGGTGGAGGTGGCGCTCAACGCCTATCGCAACGAGGACGGCGGGTACGGGCACGCCCTGGAGCCCGATCTGCGCGGCCCCGTCAGCCAGCCCCTGCACACCGCTCACGCGCTGCGCGTCCTGGACGCCGTCGGACGGTGCGGCGGGCAGCGGGTGGAGCGGGTGTGCCGGTATCTGACCTCCGTCTCGACGGCGGACGGCGCGCTGCCGACGGTCCACCCGAGTGCGCACGGCTATCCCGCGACGCCGGTCGTCGACGAGCTCCCCGCCGCCTCCGGCGTGCCCGGCCGGGGGGACTCCCACGGGTCGCTGCTGGCCACCGGCCCCGTGGTGGGGCTCCTGCACCGCAACGAGGTGTGGCACGCCTGGCTGTTCCGGGCCACCGACTTCTGCTGGCAGACCGTGGAGACCCTGGAGGAGGCGCATCCTTACGAGGTGCAGGCCGCCGTCGCCTTCCTGGACGCCGTTCCCGACCGCCCGCGCGCGCAGGCCGCCGCGGACCGGCTCGGCCGCCTGGTACGGAGGCAGGGGCTCGCGGTGCTGGACCCCGACCGGCTCGACGCCCGTCCGGCAGCGCCCGGCCACGCCCCCGACGAGCACCACTTCCCGCACGACTTCGCCAGGAGTCCCGCCTCCCTCGCGCGCGCCTGGTTCACCGACGACGAGATGGCGCGTTCCCTCGATCACCTGGCCGCCGGACAGCGGGTGGACGGCGGCTGGCCGATCCGGCGGCGTCAGTGGGCGCCGGTCCCCGCGCTCGAAGCGCGCTCCATGGCGACGATCGAGGCGCTGTGCACCCTGCGGGCGTACGGCCGCTTTGTGGGCTGACCCGCCTCAAACCCGGTGCACCCGGCTCACCCGGCGCACAAGGCTCAGCCGCCGAGGGCCCGCACGCCCGCCGTCACCACCACGGCCGCCGCGACGACCACCAGGAACGGCGCGCGCAGCACGAGCGCCACCGCGGCCGCGCCGAGCCCCGCGGCCCTGGCGTCCAGCACGAGCGCGTGCCCCTGGGCGAACGTCTGCTGTGCGGTGAGCGCGGCGAGGAGGGCGACGGGCAGCAGGGCGGCGAGCCGCCGCACGAGCGGTCGTTCGATGACGTGGGCCGGCACCAGCAGGCCCGCGAGCTTGACGGCGTAACAGCCGAGCACGGTCAGGCCGATCGCGATCCAGGTGTTCACCGGCGTTCCTCCGTGGCGTTCTCCGCGGTCTTCTCCGCGGCCTTCTCGTCGGCCTTCTCGTCGGCCTTCTCCGTGGCGTTCTCCGCGGCCTTCTCCATGGCCTTCCGTCCCGACACGAACAGGGCGACCGGCGCGGCCAGCGCCGCCACCAGGACCGGCACACCGGCCGGCAGGACGGGCAGCAGACCGAGGCCCAGCAGCACCGCGAGGCCCGCGACGGCGCGCTCGGTGGCCGACTTCAGCATCGGCGCGAGCAGGGCCAGGAACACCGCGGGACCGGCCGCGTCCAGGCCCCACGCGCGCGTGTCCCCGATGGCCTTGGCGCCCAGGGCGCCGAGCAGGGTGGTGAGGTTCCACAGCACGTAGAGGGTGAGCCCGGTGACCGTGAAGCCGATCCGCGCGGCGCGCCGGGTGGGCTGCGCCAGGGTGACCGCCGTGGTCTCGTCGATCACCCACTGGGCGGCGAAAGGCCGTACCGCGCGCGGAAGGGCGAGGAGCTGCGACAGACGCAGCCCGTAGAACGCGTTGCGCACACCCAGGAAGAAGGCACCGGCCGCGGCGGTGTACGGGCTGCCCCCGGCGGCGAGCGCTCCGACCAGGGCGAACTGGGAGGCGCCCGTGAACACCAGGAGGCTGAGAGCGCAGGTCTGGAGGAGTCCGAGTCCGCTGCCGGCCGAGGTCACCCCGAAGGCGAACCCGGACAGGCCCACGGCGACGCCGACCCCGAGGGCGTCCCGTACGACGGCCGCGTCCGGCTTGGCCACGCCGTCGGCCATGTCCGCTGGTGCTGTTGTCTGCTGTGCCACGCCGGGACTGTACGGGCAAACGTCAGTCCGAGTCTTGTACGTTCTTGCGCTCCCGTATGTCCGCGCTCCCGCGCCCGCCCGTGCCACCGCGCTCCCGCTGGTACGCGCCCGGAGGCACGCCGACGATGCGGGCGAAGTGCCGGTTGAGGTGCGGCTGGTCGGTGAAGCCGACGGCGACGGCCGCCTCGGCGGGCCGTATCCCGGTGTCCAGCAGGAGTCGCGCGCGGCGTACCCGGGCGTCGGTCAGCCAGGTGTGCGGCGGCATGCCGTAGCTGTCGCGGAAGGCCCGCAGGAGCGCGAACGGGCTGGTCCCGAGGTCGTCGGCGAGCCGTTCCAGGGTCGGCGGCTCGGCCATGCGCTCTTCCAGCGCGGCCCGCGCGCGGGCCGCGATCCGGGCCCCGGCCGTGCGCGGCCGCCGCTCGGGCAGCGGTCCGCCGTTCAGCCGGAGCAGCCGGGTCACGGCGACCCGCAGCACTGTGTCGGCGGCCAGCGCGTTGCCCTCCTCGGCGGCGCGCAGCACCTCGTGCACGAGACGGACGGTGGCGGGGTCGTCGAGGACGGGGCTGACGAAACCGGGCGTGCCGCGCAGCGTCGTGGTCTCCGCCGCGATCCCCGCCACCACCTCGGGCGAGGGGTAGACCGCGCCGTACCGCCAGCCCTCCGGGACCCCGGCCCGGCCGGTGTGCGGGGTGTCCGGGTTGACCAGCGCGAGGGCGCCCGCGCCCGCGGACACGTCGGAGCCGCCGTGATGGAACACCTCGACACCGTCGGCGATGGCGGCGATCACGAAGTTCTCGTGGGTGTGCCGCACGAAGGTCTTGTGGACGTACCGGGCGCGCAGCAGGTCGACGCCGGGCAACTCCTCGTAGCGCCAGTGCCGCGCCCGCTCCACCGGTCGGCGCGCCGGGTCGCGGGACGGGCGGTCCTCCTGCCGTCCAGCCGTGCCTGCCATGGGTCCATTGTCCGCCGGGCCGTCCGCGTCCCGTCCCTCGCCCGCTCGCGGGTGCGCGGCATTTGCCCAGGTCAGCACGATTGTCAGTGGTCGGGTGCAGGATGGACGCATGGTCAGCTCCGCACACCGAGCCCTCGACGGCTTCTCCCCCGCGACCCGCGGCTGGTTCACGGGGGCGTTCTCCGCGCCCACCGCGGCCCAGGCGGGCGCATGGCAGGCCATCCAGGCGGGTTCGGACGTGCTGGTGGTCGCGCCGACCGGCTCCGGCAAGACCCTGGCCGCGTTCCTCGCCGCCCTCGACCAGCTGGCCTCGACCCCACCCCCGGCCGACCCGAGGAAGCGCTGCCGGGTGCTGTACGTCTCCCCGCTGAAGGCCCTCGCGGTCGACGTCGAACGCAATCTGCGCAGCCCGCTGACCGGTATCCGCCAGGAGTCCGTGCGCCTCGGCCTGCCCGAGCCCGAGGTCAAGGTCGGCATCCGCTCCGGCGACACCCCGGCCGCCGAGCGCCGCGCCCTGTCCACGCGCCCGCCGGACATCCTGATCACCACCCCCGAGTCGCTCTTCCTGATGCTGACCTCGGCCACCCGCGACGCGCTCACCGGCGTGGAGACGGTGATCCTGGACGAGGTGCACGCGGTCGCGGGCACCAAGCGCGGCGCGCATCTCGCGCTCTCCCTGGAGCGCCTCGACGAGCTGCTGCCGAAGCCGGCCCGGCGGATCGGCCTGTCGGCGACCGTGCGCCCGGTGGGCGAGATCGCCCGCTATCTCTCGCCGCGCCGCAAGGTGGAGATCGTCCAGCCGGAGTCCGGCAAGGAGTTCGACCTCTCCGTGGTCGTGCCGATCGAGGACATGGGCGAGCTGGGCGGCTCCCCGGCCACCGACGCGGCCGACGGCGGGGAGCGGCCCTCGATCTGGCCGCATGTGGAGGAGCGGATCGCCGACCTGGTCCAGTCGCACCGCTCCACCATCGTCTTCGCCAACTCCCGACGCCTCGCGGAGCGCCTGTGCAACCGGCTCAACGAGATCGCGTACGAGCGCGCCACGGGCGAGCCGCTGGCCGAGCACCACTCGCCGGCCCAGCTGATGGGCGGCTCGGGCGCGGCCCAGGGCGCGCCCCCGGTGATCGCCCGCGCCCACCACGGCTCGGTGTCCAAGGAGCAGCGCGCACTGGTCGAGGAGGACCTGAAGGCGGGCCGGCTGCCCGCCGTGGTCGCCACCTCCAGCCTGGAGCTGGGCATCGACATGGGCGCCGTCGATCTCGTCGTCCAGGTGGAGTCCCCGCCCTCGGTGGCCTCCGGGCTGCAACGCGTCGGCCGCGCCGGGCACCAGGTGGGCGCCGTCTCCACCGGCGTCGTCTTCCCCAAGTACCGGGGCGACCTGGTGCAGGCGGCCGTGGTGACCGAGCGGATGCGCACGGGCGCCATCGAGTCCCTGAAGGTGCCCGCGAACCCGCTGGACGTCCTCGCCCAGCAGCTCGTGGCCATGACGGCACTGGACACCTGGCAGTTCGACGACCTGCTGGCCATGGTGCGCCGCGCGGCCCCCTTCGCCTCGCTCCCGGAGTCGGCTTTCACCGCGGTCCTCGACATGCTCGCGGGCCGCTACCCGTCGGACGCGTTCGCCGAGCTGCGCCCCCGTGTGGTGTGGGACCGGGTGGCCGGCACCATCACCGGCCGACCGGGCGCCCAGCGGCTGGCCGTCACCTCCGGCGGCACCATCCCGGACCGGGGCCTGTTCGGGGTCTTCCTCGCCGGGTCCGACCCCAAGAAGGGGGGCGGCCGGGTCGGTGAGCTGGACGAGGAGATGGTCTACGAGTCCCGGGTGGGCGACGTCTTCACGCTGGGCACCAGCTCCTGGCGCATCGAGGACATCACCCGCGACCGGGTCCTGGTCTCCCCCGCGCCGGGCGTGCCGGGCCGGCTGCCGTTCTGGAAGGGCGACCAGCTGGGGCGCCCGCTCGAACTGGGCCGCGCGGTGGGCGCGTTCCTGCGCGAGGTCGGCTCGCTGCCCGAGGACGACGCCCGGCTGCGGCTGCTCGCCGCGGGCCTGGACACGTGGGCGGCGGACAACGTACTGGCGTATCTGCGCGAACAGCGCGAGGCCTGCGGCCATGTCCCGGACGACCGCACGATCGTCGTGGAGCGCTTCCGCGACGAACTGGGCGACTGGCGGGTCGTCGTGCACTCCCCCTTCGGCGCCCAGGTGCACGCCCCCTGGGCCCTCGCGCTCGGCGCCCGGCTGTCCGAGCGGTACGGCATGGACGCGCAGGTCATGCACGCCGACGACGGCATCGTGCTGCGCCTGCCCGACGCCGACCTGATGAGCCTCGACCTGCTCGACCAGGAGCCCATGAAGGCGGGCACGGAGTACGACAGCGAGCAGGCGCCCGTCGGCGCGGCCGATGTCGTCTTCGACAAGGGCGAGGTCGACCAGGTGGTCACCGACCAGGTCGGCGGCTCGGCCCTGTTCGCCTCCCGGTTCCGCGAGTGCGCCGCGCGCGCCCTGCTGCTGCCGCGCCGCAATCCGGGCAAGCGCACCCCGCTGTGGCAGCAGCGCCAGCGCGCGGCCCAACTGCTCCAGGTGGCGAGCGAGTTCGGCTCCTTCCCGATCGTCCTGGAGGCCGTCCGCGAATGCCTCCAGGACGTCTTCGACGTGCCCGGCCTGGCCGAGCTGATGGGCGACATCGAGTCCCGCAAGGTGCGCCTGGTCGAGGTCACCACCCCGGAGCCGTCCCCCTTCGCCCGCTCCCTCCTGTTCGGGTACGTCGCCCAGTTCCTGTACGAGGGCGACTCCCCGCTGGCCGAGCGCAGAGCCGCCGCGCTCTCCCTGGACTCCCGGCTGCTGGCCGAGCTGCTGGGCCAGGCGGAGCTGCGCGAACTCCTCGACGCCGAGGTGCTGACCGAGCTGGAGCGCGAACTCCAGTGGCTCACCGAGGACCGCCGGATCAAGGACGTGGAGGGCGTCGCCGACGTGCTGCGGCTGCTCGGCCCGCTCACCGAGGCCGAGTTGGTGGCGCGGGGCGCGGATCCGCACTGGGTGCGGGAGCTGGCCGGGGCGCGCCGGGCGATCAAGGTCCGGATCGCCGGCGCCGACCACTGGGCGGCGATCGAGGACGCGGGCCGGCTGCGTGACGCGCTCGGCACCGCGCTGCCCGTCGGCGTCCCCGAGGCCTTCACCGAACCGGTCAAGGACCCGCTGGGCGACCTCCTCGCGCGGTACGCCCGTACGCACGGCCCGTTCACCTCGGCCACCGCGGCCGACCGCTTCGGCCTGGGCGTGGCGATCACCGACGGCGCCCTCCAGCGGCTCGCCGCGAGCGGCCGGGTCGTGCAGGGCGAGTTCCATCCGGCGGGCATCGGCCAGGAGTGGTGCGACGCCACGGTGCTACGGCGGCTGCGCCGCCGCTCCCTGGCGGCTCTGCGGCACGAGCTGGAGCCCGTACCGCCCGCCGCGTTCGCCCAGTTCCTCCCCCAGTGGCAGCACATCGGCAAAGGGCACGGCCTGCGCGGCGTCGACGGACTGGTGCGCGCCGTCGAGCAGTTGCAGGGCGCCTCCGTGCCCGCCTCCGCGCTGGAGAAGCTGGTGCTGCCGTCCCGGGTGGCGAACTACACGCCGTCGATGCTGGACGAGCTGACCGCGGCCGGCGAGGTGGTGTGGGCCGGCGCGGGCGCCCTGCCCGGCAAGGACGGCTGGGTCTCCCTCTATCTGGCGGACGCGGCACCGCTGTTGCTCCCGGCACCGCATCCGCTGGAGCCGACCGCGCTCCACCAGTCCGTCCTGGACGCGCTGTCCGGCGGCTACGGCCTCTTCTTCCGGCAGATCGCCGACCAGGTCCGCGCCACCACGCACCCCGAGGCGACCGATCCCCAACTGGCCGACGCCCTCTGGGACCTGGCGTGGTCGGGCCGGCTCACCAACGACACGCTGGCGCCGATGCGCTCCCTGCTGGGCTCGGGCCGTACGGCGGGTTCGACCGCCCACCGTGCCAGGCGCGCGGTGCCGCGCGGGCGATACGGCTCCCTGACGGCAGCGGCCCGTACGGCCTCCCGCACCGGCCCGCCGACCGTCGCGGGCCGCTGGTCCCTGCTGCCCGTGGCCGAGCCGGACCCCACCGTGCGCGCGCACGCGCTGGCCCGCACCCTGCTGGACCGGCACGGCGTGGTGACCCGGGGAGCGGTCACCACGGAGGGCGTCGAGGGCGGCTTCTCGGCGGTGTACCGGGTGCTCTCCGCCTTCGAGGACAGCGGCCAGGCCCGACGCGGTTACGTGGTCGAGGGACTCGGCGCGGCCCAGTTCGCCATGGACGGCGCGGTGGACCGGCTGCGCGCGGTGTCCAACGCCCGCGACCGGGGCGAGTCCCTGCCGTCCCCGGCCGACGGCTTCGCCGCGCCCGGATCGACCGATCCGAACGGCTTCCCGGGCACCGACGGCGGCCCGCACGGCCACCCCGCTTCCGACACCGACGCGGGCTTCGCCCACCCCGGTCTCGACGGCGACTTCACCTGGCCTCCGGCCGGCCCGCCCGGCGACCCCGGCGGTCACGTCTCGCCCCGCGACCTCGCCGACCCCTTCTCCGCCCCCGGCTACGGCGGCCCCCGGGGCGGCGGCTCCACCGGCCCCGGCCCACGCGGGGCCCGGGGGACGTACCAGAGCCCCGGCAGGGACCGCTCCCCCGACCCCCGTGCCGTCGTCCTCGCCGCGGCCGACCCGGCGAACGCCTACGGCGCGGCGCTGTCCTGGCCCGAGCCGCCGACCGGCGCCGGACACAAGCCGGGCCGCAAGGCGGGTTCCCTGGTCGTGCTGGTGGAGGGCGAGCTGACCCTGTACATGGAGCGCGGTGGCAAGACGCTCCTGGCCTGGCCGGTCGCCCCGGACACCGGGGCCACGGACGACCCCCGGCTGCGTACGGCCGCCGAGGCCCTGGCCGCCGCCGCGCGGGCCGGTTCCCTCGGCACCGTCACCGTCGAGCGGATCAACGGCGCCCAGGCCCTGACCTCCCCCATAGGCACCCTCCTGGAAGCGGCGGGCTTCGTGGCGACCCCCCGGGGCCTGCGTCTGAGGGCGTGAGACGACGGTGCGCCCGGCGACTCCGCGACCACCGCCCCGGCCCGGCCCACACCGCCGCCGCACCGCCGTACCTCCGACGCAGCAGCACACGGCACACGCCGAGGACGCCCCCTCGTTCCCCTACCCCTCCGGCGCTCGCCCTCCGGCACCGCCGACTCCCCCGCGCCGCCCGCCGCTCCGCGCCCACCCCGCCGACACCCCGTGCCGCCCGCCCCACCTCGCGGCCTCCTCCGCACCCTCGCCACCGACGCACCTCACGCCCGCCCCCTCTCGCCCTCCTCGCCGCCCCCTCCCCACCCCCTCTCCCCAGGCTCCCGCCCACCCCTCTGCGCCCCCGCTCCGGCCCCCGCCGTGGCACCCTTGACCCATGCCCGAAGGTGACACGGTCTGGCAGGCCGCCCAGCGGCTGCACGAGGCGCTCGCGGGCAAGGCGCTGACCCGCAGTGACTTCCGGGTGCCGAAGTACGCCACGGTCGACCTCACCGGCCGCCGGGTGCTGAGCACCGTCCCTCGCGGCAAACACCTGCTCACCCGGTTCGAGGGCGGCCTGACCCTGCACACGCATCTGCGCATGGAGGGCGCGTGGAAGGTGTACGGCACGGACGAGCGCTGGCGTGGCGGGCCGGGGCACCAGATCCGCGCCGTCCTCGGCACCGTCGACCGCACAGCCGTCGGATACCGCCTCCAGGTGCTCGAACTGCTGCGCAGCACCGAGGAGGAGCGCGTGGTCGGCCACCTCGGGCCCGATCTGCTCGGCCCCGACTGGGACCCGGAGCGCGCCCTCGCCAATCTGCTCACGGACCCCGCCCGCTCCCTCGGCGAGGCCCTTCTGGACCAGCGCAATCTGGCCGGGATCGGCAACGTCTACAAGAGCGAGCTGTGCTTCCTGCTCGGCGCCACCCCCTGGCTGCCCGTCGGCGCGCTCCCCGCGGACCGCGCCGAGAAGCTGCCCGGCCTCGCCCACCGGCTGCTGGAGTCCAACCGCGACCGCCCGGTCCGCCA
Organism: Streptomyces sp. NPDC001056; assembly: GCF_053598955.1. Lineage (NCBI taxonomy): Bacteria > Bacillati > Actinomycetota > Actinomycetes > Kitasatosporales > Streptomycetaceae > Streptomyces > Streptomyces sp. NPDC001056. The sequence goes on from NZ_JBSFLI010000056.1 coordinate 13,722, forward strand.
GACCACGGGCCTGCACCGGCACGACCTGTTCGTGTACGGCCGCGCGCCCCGCCCCTGTCTGCGCTGCCGCACCCCGGTCCGCGTCGCCGACCAGGGCGACGGCTCCCAGGAACGCCCCACCTACTGGTGCCCGACCTGCCAGACCGGCCCGGCCCCGGCGCCGGGCGCGCCCCAGCACTGGCGCGAGCGGTACCGCCGTACTCCCACCTGACGGCTCACCCGGGGTCGGTCGGGCACCGGCCGACGTTCACGACGGGCCGGGCACCCCACCCGCGCACACTCCACCCGAACCCGCCCCGTCCGAGCGCACCCCGTCCGGGCACGCCCCGCCCGGACACCCTCCGTCCGGACACGCCTCACGCGAACGCACCCCGCCCGAACACGCCCGCGGTGACCTCCCGTGGGCCTCTCCGCCCCGCCACGCCGCCGCCCAGCGTCCCGGGGGCAGGACCCCCGCCGCCCTCCCCTCGGGCGCACAGTGCACCGGCAGCACGCTCAGACCCCATCCGCCGGCCGCGACCGCCGCTTCCAGCACGCCCGTACCCTGCCCCAGGGCGAGCCTCAGCACCGCCCACCACCACACCGCGCCGCATCCCAGCGCCACCGCCCGGCGCACCGCCCGCCCCGTCATGCCCACCACCTCCCGCCGGACGCCGGACGCCCACCCGCCCCGGCGGCACCGGCAGCCGCTACGCGTTCTCCGCCTGGAACATCCAGTGATGCTTCTCCAGGTCGGCGGTGATCTGGATGAAGATGTCCTGGGACACCGGGTCCGGCTGCTCGGTCGCGTGCACGCGCTCCCGCATCCGGGTGATGACGGAGCCGAGAGCGTCCACCATCGTCCCCACCGCGTCCCCGTCCTTGATCCAGCCGGAGGGAGTGGTCTTGATGCCGCTGCTGGAGGACACCGTGGCGGCGCGGCCGTCGGGCGGGACGCCCAGCGCGGAGGCGCGTTCGGCCACCGTGTCGGAGTGGGTGCGGGCGGAGGCGACGACCTCGTCCAGCTGGAGGTGGATGGAGCGGAAGCGGGGCCCGACCACGTTCCAGTGGATCTGCTTGGCGACCAGGGACAGGTCCACCAGATCGACGAGGGCGCCCTGCAGCGCCTCGGCCACGGTCTTCAGGGCCGCGTCGGCCAACGGGCTCTTCACGACGTACATCCGCTTCCTCCGGCGGTCCGGCGGCCCTCGCGGCCGTCACGTCCCTCCACCATGACCGGCCCACCCGACCCCGGCAAACGGACGCATCGACGGACGGACGATACAGCCCGGACACGCGGCACGAAGCCCCGGCCACACTCCTCGGATCGGTTCCGAGAAGCCCGGCCGGGGCTTCGCGCAGGTCTGTCGTTCGTGCCGCCGCGTACCTCAGGCGGCGACCACGTCCACCGCCTTCGCGGGCGCCTTGATGGTCACCCGTTCCGGTGGCACACCGGTCACCGAGACGGAACCCAGCATCGGACGGACCGGCGTGGGCACGGGCTCGGTGGCCGCGGCGGACTGGGCCAGCTCGGCGAGCGCCAGTTCGTCGCTCACCTCTCGCATGAGTTCCGACATCCGTACGTCCAGCGCGTCGCAGATGGCGGAGAGCAGCTCGGAGGAAGCCTCCTTCTGCCCCCGCTCCACCTCGGAGAGATAGCCGAGTGAGACTCGGGCGGACGAGGAGACTTCGCGCAGAGTACGGCCCTGGCGTTGGCGCTGCCGACGCAGCACGTCACCCAGCAGGCGACGGAGCAGAATCATCGGTGGCTCCCTCCTCGGACCGCGTAGCCGCATCCTTCTCGCCCCACCGTACCGCCTCGCGCTGCGGCCGTGCGGGGAGCGATGTCGTGTTCACTCAGGGCTGCAAACATCAAAACCCCCCGTTCCGTTCCGTATCCTGTGCCCGTTCATTCCCAGACTGTTCGCCCGCAATCCGCTCCAGGAGCAGTGCGAGTACGCTCCGTACACTCTCCCTACGGATTTCCGCACGGCTGCCGTTCAACCGCAGGGCCTCCACTTTTCCGCCACCGGCGGAGGGCGCGAGGGCCGTCAGCGGTCCGTCGGCGGCCACGAAGACCGTGCCGACGGGCTGGCCGTCCTGCGGGTCGGGGCCTGCGACCCCGGTGGTCGCGATGCCCCAGTCGGCACCGAGGGCCTTCCGCACCCCGGCCGCCATCTGAGCCGCGACCTGCGGGTCCACCGCGCCGCGCCGCTCCAGCAGAGCCGCGTCGACGCCCAGCAGCCGGTGCTTGAGCTCGGTGGCGTAGGCGGTCACCGAGCCCCGGAACACCTTGGACGCTCCGGGCACCGCGGTGATCTCCGCCGCGACCAGGCCACCCGTGAGCGACTCGGCGACCGCGAGGGTCTCGCCCCTCACTGTCAGTAGTCGCACCAGTTCGGCGGCCGGGGAACTCACGCTTCCGTCTCCTCCAACGCCGCCGTGCGCTCGGCGATTCCCTGCCTGCGCAGCACAATGGCCTGTCTTACATAGTCGAGACCGGTGACGACGGTCAGGACGACCGCCGCGGCCATCACCCAGAACCGCAGCGTGGCCAGCCACCCGGTCAGCGCCAGCACATACATGCCGACGGCCACGCCCTGTGTGAGGGTCTTCAGCTTGCCGCCGCGGCTGGCCGGGATCACGCCGTAGCGAATGACCAGAAAACGCATCAGGGTGATGCCGAGTTCCCGGCCGAGGATGACGACCGTCACCCACCACGGCAGATCGCCGAGGGAGGACAGACAGATCAGCGCCGCGCCCATGATCGCCTTGTCGGCGATCGGGTCGGCGATCTTGCCGAAGTCGGTGACCAGGTTGTAGGTGCGCGCCAGATGACCGTCGAACAGGTCGGTGATCATGGCGATGGCGAAGGCCGCCCAGGCCAGCGAGCGCCAGGCCGGGTCGTAGCCGCCGCCCGCCAGCATCAGCGCCACGAAGCCGGGCACCAGGACCAGCCGGAGCATGGTCAGCAGATTGGCGACATTCCATACGCTCGCCTGGTTGACCGCCGCAGCCGTGATCTTGCCCCCGCGCGCGGGCCTCCCCTCGCCCGTCGTGCCGGCGCCGGGAGCGGATGCGGATGCGGATGCGGAACCGGAGACCTCGGACGCAACGCCGTCGGCAGCGGCGGCGCTGCCCCGGGCGCCCTGCGCGCCGGAGGAGCCGCCCGCGGCGGAAGCCGGGACTCCGGTCATCTGCCCGCCTCCTCACTCCACGCGGGCGAGCCGGTCAGCGGCTCGGCCACCAGGTCGACACCCTCCGTACCGACCACCTTCGCCTCGACCATACGTCCCACGACGAGGCCCTCGCCGCTCGTGAGCAGCACCTGGCCGTCGGTCTCGGGCGCCTGGTGCGCGGCGCGGCCGTACACGCCCTCCTCGTCGTCCACCGATTCGACCAGGACGTGCACGCTCTCGCCGACGCGCTCCTCGGCGCGCTGCGAGACCAGTTCCTCGGCGAGCCGGGAGATGTGCGCCAGGCGCTCGGCGACGACGTCCTCGTCCAGCTTGTCGTCGTAGGTCGCCGCCTCGGTGCCCTCCTCGTCGGAGTAACCGAAGACGCCGATGGCGTCCAGGCGGGCGCCGGTCAGGAAGCGCTCCAGTTCGGCGAGGTCCGCCTCGCTCTCGCCGGGGAAGCCGACGATGAAGTTGGAGCGCACACCGGCCTCGGGGGCCTTGGAGCGGATGGTGTCGAGCAGCTCCAGGAAGCGGTCGGTGTCGCCGAAGCGGCGCATGGCGCGCAGCACGCCGGGCGCGGAGTGCTGGAAGGACAGGTCGAAGTACGGCGCGATCTTGGGCGTCGAGGTGAGCACGTCGATCAGGCCGGGGCGCATCTCGGCCGGCTGGAGGTAGCTCACCCGGACCCGCTCGATGCCGTCGATCCCGGCCAGTTCGGGCAGCAGCGACTCCAGCAGGCGGATGTCGCCGAGGTCCTTGCCGTACGACGTGTTGTTCTCGGAGACCAGCATGATCTCCTTCACGCCCTGCTCGGCCAGCCAGCGCGACTCGCCCAGGACATCGCTGGGGCGGCGGGAGATGAAGGAGCCGCGGAAGGACGGGATGGCGCAGAAGGAGCAGCGTCGGTCGCAGCCGGAGGCGAGCTTCACCGAGGCGACCGGCGCGCCGTCCAGGCGGCGGCGCAGGGGCGCGCGGGGCCCGGAGGCGGGCGCCACCCCCTCGGGCAGGTCGGTCGGGCCGTGACCGGGCAGGGCGACCGAGGCGGCCGAGTCCTGGCGCTCGGCCGGGCTGATCGGCAGCAGCTTGCGGCGGTCACGCGGCGTGTGCGAGGCGTGGATGCCGCCGGAGAGGATGGTCTGCAGGCGGTCGGAGATGTCCGTGTAGTCGTCGAAGCCGAGCACGCCGTCGGCCTCGGGCAGCGCCTCGGCCAGTTCCTTGCCGTACCGCTCGGCCATGCAGCCCACCGCCACGACGGCCTGGGTTCTGCCATGGCTCTTGAGGTCGTTGGCCTCCAGGAGGGCGTCGACGGAGTCCTTCTTGGCGGCCTCGACAAAGCCACAGGTGTTGACGACGGCGACGTCTGCGTCCGCGGCGTCCTCGACAAGCTGCCAGCCGTCCGCCTCCAAACGGCCTGCGAGCTCCTCGGAGTCCACCTCGTTACGGGCGCAGCCGAGAGTGACGAGTGCGACGGTACGGCGTTCAGGCATGGGCTCAAGAGTACTTTGTCTCACCGACGGCCCATGTCGACGGGGTTGGCCGAACTCGGCCGACCCCGTCGGCGGGCACATCGGCGGGCCGGGTCAGCCCGCGACGGGGTCGCCCTTGGTGTACGTCAGCCGCTCCACGGCGCCGGGCCGGAAGTTGTCCTCGATCTTCTTGCCGTTGACGTACAGCTGGATCGCGCCGGCGTCACCGAGGATCAGGTTGATCTTGCTGCTGTCCTGGAAGGTCTTGGACTGGCCCTTGTCCAGCAGGCCGTCGAAGAGCATCCGCCCGTTGTGGTCCTTGGCCGAGATCCAGCTGCGTCCGTCCGGCGCGCTGACCTGGACGGTGACCTTGTCCTGCGGAGCGGCGGCGATGGCGCTGTCGGTGGGCTCGGGAGTCGGGTCGGCGGGCTTGTCCCGGGTCGGCGTGGGCGAGGCCGCCTTGCTGGTGGCGGGCGCGGCGCCGTCGGCGACCGACTTGGAGTCGCTTCCGCCGTCGCCGCCCTTGACCGCGGTGAAGCCGACGAAGCCGATCACGACGACGATCGCGGCGACCATCGCCGCGGTCCAGTTGGGGCCACGGCGCTCGGGCCGGATCCGCTCGGCCTCGAACAGGGGTGCGGCAGGGGTGGGCGCGGGACGGCCGCCGTGCTCGGCGTCGTACCGGGCGACAAGCGGTTCGGGATCGAGGTGGACGGCGCGAGCCAGCGTGCGGATGTGGCCGCGCGCGTACACGGCGCCGCCGCAGGGGGCGAAGTCGTCCGCCTCGATGGCGTGCACGATGGCGAGGCGGACACGAGTGGCGCTGCTGACGTCGTCCACGGTGAGCCCGGCCGCGATCCGCGCCTGCTGGAGGGCGCGGCCCACGGGGATTCGGGCTTCCTGGGACTCGTCTGGGAAGGGACGCTCGTCTTCAGGGGAGTTGCCGAGGGACACGGGGGCGCCTTTCGAGCGTGTAGCCACCTGTGCTGGAAGCTCAGTCTAGGGGGGGTACGAAAGGGTGGGGCAACCGGGCGGTACGAACTTCTACGCCATCGGAATGGCCCGACATTCCGATGGCCGGACAGGCGGATACCCCAGGGTGGGACGCTTACCTGTCCTCTCGCTCAACTTGACGTAGGACAAAGGGAAACGGTTGCCCGCCGCTCTCTAACGGGTGGATCACGGCGGGCACGGACGGAGCACGACGGCACGGTCGATCGCGACGGAACGGATGCGTCACGACGGACGGCTGCCCGGTGTTCGACGCGCGGAACCGGGCGGCTCTTATTACTATCCCTCGGACTCGCCTCGAATCACGGCGAGCACGCCGTCCAGTTCGTCCGGTTTCACCAGAACGTCACGTGCTTTGGAGCCCTCGCTGGGCCCCACGATGTTGCGGGACTCCATGAGGTCCATCAGCCGGCCGGCCTTGGCGAAGCCGACGCGCAGCTTGCGCTGGAGCATGGACGTGGACCCGAACTGGGTGGAGACGACGAGTTCGGCCGCCTGGCACAGCAGGTCGAGGTCGTCGCCGATGTCCTCGTCGATCTCCTTCTTCTGCTTGGCGCCGACCGTGACGTCCTCCCGGAAGACCGGCGCCATCTGCTCCTTGCAGTGCCGGACGACCGCCGCGACCTCCTCCTCGGTCACGAACGCGCCCTGCATACGGGTCGGCTTGTTCGCCCCCATCGGCAGGAAGAGGCCGTCGCCCTTGCCGATCAGCTTCTCGGCGCCGGGCTGGTCGAGGATGACGCGGGAGTCGGCCAGCGAGGAGGTGGCGAAGGCGAGCCGGGAGGGCACGTTGGCCTTGATCAGGCCGGTGACCACGTCGACGGAGGGGCGCTGGGTGGCGAGCACCAGGTGGATGCCGGCCGCGCGCGCGAGCTGGGTGATGCGCACGATCGCGTCCTCGACGTCGCGCGGGGCGACCATCATCAGGTCGGCCAGCTCGTCCACGATCACCAGCAGGTACGGGTACGGCTGCAGCTCGCGCTCGCTGCCCTCCGGCGGCTTGGCCCGCCCCTCGCGCACGGCGCGGTTGAAGTCGTCGATGTGCCGGTAGCCGTAGGCCGCGAGGTCGTCGTAGCGCAGGTCCATCTCGCGCACGACCCACTGAAGCGCCTCGGCGGCCCGCTTGGGGTTGGTGATGATCGGCGTGATCAGGTGCGGGATGCCCTCGTAGGCGGTCAGTTCGACCCGCTTGGGGTCGACCAGGATCAGCCGTACGTCCTCCGGGGTCGCCCGCATCATGATCGAGGTGATCAGGCAGTTGATGCAGGACGACTTGCCGGAACCGGTGGCGCCGGCGACCAGCATGTGCGGCATCTTGGCCAGCGAGTGCATGACGTAGCCGCCCTCGACGTCCTTGCCGAAGGCGACCAGCATCGGGTCGTCGTCCTCGGCGGACTCCGCGAGGCGCAGCACGTCGCCGAGGTTGACCATCTCCCGGTCGGTGTTGGGGATCTCGATGCCCACCGCGGACTTGCCGGGGATGGGGCTGATGATCCGTACGTCCGGGCTGGCGACCGCGTACGCGATGTTCTTGGCGAGCGCGGTGATCCGCTCCACCTTGACGGCCGGGCCGAGTTCGACCTCGTAGCGGGTGACCGTCGGGCCGCGGGTGAAGCCGGTGACGGCCGCGTCGACCTTGAACTCGGTGAAGACCTGGGTGAGCGAGGCCACTATGGCGTCGTTGGCCTCGCTGCGGGCCTTGCCGGGGCCGCCGCGCTGGAGCAGCTCCAGGGCGGGCAGCGAGTAGGTGATGTCCCCGGACAGCTGCAACTGCTCGGCGCGCGCGGGCAGCTCGCGGGGCTGGTCGGGGGCCTTCTTGGTGAGGTCGGGTACGACGGAGCCCTTGCCCTGCCCGGGGCGGGCGGCCGGGACCGGCCTGGCGGGCGGCTCGGGCGCCGGGGCGGCGGGCGGCTCGGGGGCCGGGACCGGGGTGGTCTCCTCGCGGTCGCCGACGCTGACGCCGTGGGTGAGGTCGGCGACCAGCGGGGAGGGCGGCATGCCGTGCAGCACCGCGCCGTCCAGCGCGGCGGCGGCAGCGGCGGCCACGTCCACGGCGTCCATCCGCCGCTGCGGGTCCGGCTGGGGCACCGCGGAGCGCCTGGGGCGGCCGCGGCGGCGCGAGAGGGCCTCTTCCTCGGCGCCGTCGGGGTCGTACGCCTCGGGGCCGCCCTGGCGCCTGCGGGAGCGCGCGGGCAGCGCCTCGCGCCACTGCTCCTCGTAGCGCTCGTCGTCCTCGGTGAGCCCGTCGAACTCCTCCGCCCCGTGCTCGTGCAGCACGCCCAGGCGCACCCCGAGGGCGCGCAGCCGCTGCGGGACGGCGTTGACGGGGGTGGCGGTCACCACGAGCAGCCCGAAGACGGTCAGCAGCACCAGCAGGGGGACGGCGAGCACCTCGGTCATGGCGTACGTCAGCGGGGTGGCCGCCGCCCAGCCGATGAGGCCCCCGGCGTCCCTTATGGCCTGCATGCCGTCGGCGCGGGCGGGCGAGCCGCACGCGATGTGGACCTGGCCGAGCACCCCGATGAGGAGCGCGGACAGGCCGATCACGATCCGCCCGTTGGCCTCCGGCTTCTCCGGGTGCCGGACGAGCCGTACGGCGATCACCGCGAGCAGTATCGGCACCAGCAGGTCGAGCCGGCCGAAGGCACCGGTGACCAGGATCTCCACCAGATCGCCGACGGGGCCCTTGAGATCGGCCCAGGTGCCGGCGGCGACGATCAGCGCGATGCCGAACAGCAGCAGCGCGACGCCGTCCTTGCGGTGGGCCGGGTCGAGGTTCCTGGCGCCCTGCCCTATGCCCCGGAAGACGGCGCCGACGGCGTGTGCGAGTCCGAGCCAGAGCGCGCGCGCCAGGCGGTACACGCCCCCGGTGGGGCTGGGCGCCGGCTTCGGCGGGACCTTCTTGGCCGCGGCCTTCCTGGCAGGCGCCTTCTTCGCGGGCGCCTGCCTGGCCGGGGCCTTCTTCGCGGCGGCCTTCTTCGCCGGACCCTTCGCGGGAGCGGCCGCCTTCTTCGCGGGCTGCTTCTTGGCTGCGGAGGGACGTGAGGCCATGGGTGTGAGATTACCGGGGGAGACGGCAGCGGACACGTGTGCCCACAGCTTCACCCGTTCGTGTCGCCCTCGCCGGGGCGCCGAACTGACGTGGGCTCATGGGCAACGGCACTTCGGCGGGGATCAGTTGGTCGGTGACACCGCGGGGCCGCCCGTGCCGGCGCCCGGTTCCAGAGCGTCGAGCGCGCGGCGCAATCCGGTGAGTTTGCGCTCCAGATGGGCCGCCGTGGCCACCGCGGCCGCGTCCGCGGAGTCGTCGTCCAGCTGCTTGGACAGCGCCTCCGCCTGCTCCTCGACGGCCGCGAGCCGCGCGGACAGCTCGGCGAGCAGTCCGGCCGACTCCTTGCCGGCGACCGCGCCCTTGCCGCCGCCCTCCAACTGGAGCCGCAGCAGCGCAGCCTGCTCGCGCAGCTGGCAGTTCTTCATGTACAGCTCGACGAACACCGAGACCTTGGCGCGCAGCACCCAGGGGTCGAACGGCTTGGAGATGTAGTCCACCGCGCCGGCCGCGTAGCCCCGGAAGGTGTGGTGCGGGCCGTGGTTGATCGCCGTGAGGAAGATGATCGGGATGTCCCGGGTCCGCTCGCGCCGCTTGATGTGCGCCGCGGTCTCGAACCCGTCCATGCCCGGCATCTGGACGTCCAGCAGAATGACCGCGAAATCGTCCGTGAGCAGTGCTTTGAGCGCTTCCTCCCCGCTCGATGCCCGCACCAGCGTCTGATCGAGCGCGGAGAGGATGGCCTCCAGCGCCAGCAGATTCTCCGGCCGGTCATCGACCAGGAGGATCTTGGCCTTCTGCACCATGGCCCGCCCTCCTCGCCCCGGCGGTACACCGGGCGCCGCCCCAGGGGACGACTCCCTTTCGCCGCCCGTCCTTGTGCCGGTCATCGTAGCCGCACCCCGCTCGTCGCCACACCCTGTCACCGCGATGTCACTGTGCACGGAGCGGAAACGGGGCGGGAACCCGAAAGGTTCCCGGAATCCCACGTTCCCGTACGTCCGCAGCCACCCTAAGCGCACAACTCCGCGCACCCGCCAGAGGTTCCCGGGTGTTCACACCATGGTCGGCCGATCCCGTCACTTCCCCCGCATCCACTGCTGCAGCACGCCCAGCAGATGGTCCGAATCGACCGGCTTGGTCACGTAGTCGGACGCACCCGCCTCGATCGCCTTCTCCCGGTCGCCCTTCATCGCCTTCGCGGTCAGCGCGATGATCGGCAGCCCGGCGAACTGCGGCATCCTGCGGATCGCCGTGGTCGTCGCATAGCCGTCCATCTCGGGCATCATGATGTCCATCAGGACGACCGCCGCGTCGTCGTGCTGCTCCAGGACCTCGATGCCCTCGCGGCCGTTCTCGGCGTACAGCACCGACAGGCCGTGCTGCTCCAGGACGCTCGTGAGCGCGAAGACGTTGCGGATGTCGTCGTCCACGATGAGCACCTTCTGGCCGCCGAAGCGCACCCCGCTCGTGGACTGCGGCGCGCTGTCCTGCTCGGGCACCGCCGTCCACCGCTCGGACCGCTCGCCCTGCGGCAGGCCGCGCCGGCGACGCCGGAAGAGCGCCGCGGGCCCGTTCTGCATCTCCAGGTACGACTTGACCTCGGCCGGCGTCTCGATCTCGGAGGCGGACAGCTGCGAGGACTGCTCCGCCGCCTGGGAGGCCGCCAGGTCGCCGGCCTCCAGCGGCGCCACGGACTGCTGGTAGCCCTGCGGCGGCAGCTCGCTCGGGTACAGCGGCAGGTACAGCGTGAACGTGGAGCCGCGGCCCGGTTCGCTCTGCGCGTGGATCTCACCGCCGAGCAGCTGCGCGATCTCCCGCGAGATCGACAGGCCGAGACCGGTGCCGCCGTACTTGCGGCTGGTCGTGCCGTCCGCCTGCTTGAACGCCTCGAAGATCACCCGCATCTTGCTGGCCGCGATGCCGATGCCGGTGTCCGTCACCGAGAAAGCGATCAGCTCGCCGTCCGGATCGGTGAGCGACCCGGCCTCCAGCAACTGCTCCCGGATGTTCTGCGGCACGTCCGCGCCCGCGGGCCGGATGACCAGCTCCACCGACCCGGAATCGGTGAACTTCACCGCGTTGGACAGCAGGTTGCGCAGCACCTGGAGCAGCCGCTGCTCGTCGGTGTGCAGGGTCGCGGGCAGCTCCGGGGAGACCCGCACCGACAGGTCCAGGCCCTTCTCCGCGGTCAGCGGCCGGAAGGTGGCCTCCACGTAGTCCACCAGCTGGACGAGCGCGATCCTGGTCGGCGAGACGTCCATCTTGCCCGCCTCGACCTTCGCCAGGTCCAGGATGTCGTTGATCAGCTGGAGCAGGTCGGAGCCCGCGCCGTGGATGGTCTCGGCGAACTCGACCTGCTTGGGCGAGAGATTGCCCTCGGCGTTGTCGGCGAGCAACTTGGCCAGGATCAGCAGCGAGTTCAGCGGCGTGCGCAGCTCGTGCGACATGTTGGCCAGGAACTCGCTCTTGTAGCGCATCGACACCGCGAGCTGCTCGGCGCGCTCCTCCAGGACCTGCCGGGCCTCCTCGATCTCGGTGTTCTTCACCTCGATGTCCCGGTTCTGCCGGGCCAGCAGCTCGGCCTTCTCCTCCAGTTCGGCGTTGGAGTCCTGAAGCGCCTTCTGCCGGTTCTCCAACTCCGCCGACCGCTCGCGCAGCTGCTCGGTCAGCTCCTGCGACTGCTCCAGCAGCCGCTCGGTCTTGGTGTTGACCGAGATGGTGTTGACGCTGGTCGCGATGACCTCGGCGATCTGGTTGAGGAAGTCCTTCTGGATCTGCGTGAACGGCGTGAAGGAGGCCAGCTCGATGACGCCGAGCACGGTGTCCTCGAACAGCACCGGCAACACGATCACCTGGGCCGGCGGCGCCTCACCGAGCCCGGAGGAGATCTTCAGGTAACCGCTCGGCGCGTCCGAGACCAGGATGGTGCGCTTCTCCTGGGCGGCCGTGCCGACCAGTGCCTCACCCGGCCGGAACGACGTCGGCATGGAGCCCATCGAGTAGCCGTACGAGCCCAGCATCCGCAGTTCGTAGGCGTCCTTGCCCTCATCGGCGTCCTTGCCCTCCATGAGCGGCATCGCCAGGAAGAACGCGCCGTGCTGCGCGGAGACCACCGGCGTCAGCTCGCTCATGATCAGCGAGGCGACGTCCTGGAGGTCGCGGCGGCCCTGCATGAGCGCGGAGATGCGGGCCAGGTTGCCCTTGAGCCAGTCCTGCTCCTTGTTGGCGATCGTGGTGTCGCGCAGGTTCGCGATCATCTTGTTGATGTAGTCCTGCAGTTCCTGGATCTCGCCGGACGCGTCGACGTCGATCTTCAGGTTCAGGTCACCGCGGGTCACCGCGGTCGCCACCCGCGCGATCGCGCGCACCTGCCGGGTCAGGTTCCCGGCCATCTCGTTCACCGACTCCGTCAGGTCCCGCCAGGTGCCGTCCACGTCCCGCACCCGCGCCTGGCCGCCCAGCTGGCCCTCGGTGCCCACCTCGCGGGCCACGCGCGTGACCTCCTCGGCGAAGCTGGACAGCTGGTCGACCATCGTGTTGATCGTCGTCTTGAGTTCGAGGATCTCGCCTCGGGCGTCGATGTCGATCTTCTTGGTCAGGTCGCCCTTGGCGATCGCCGTGGTGACCATCGCGATGTTGCGCACCTGGCCGGTCAGGTTGGACGCCATCTGGTTCACCGACTCGGTGAGGTCCTTCCAGGTGCCCGCCACGCCCGGCACGTGCGCCTGGCCGCCCAGGATGCCGTCCGTGCCCACCTCGCGGGCCACCTTGGTGACCTGGTCGGCGAACGAACTCAGCGTCTTGACCATCGTGTTGATGGTGTCGGCGAGCTGCGCGACCTCACCGCGCGCCTCGATCGTCACCTGCCGCGTCAGGTCACCGTTGGCGACCGCCGCGGCCACCTGCGAGATGTTGCGCACCTGCATGGTCAGGTTGTTGGCCATCAGGTTGACGTTGTTGCTCAGGTCCTTCCAGATGCCCGTGACACCCGGCACGTGCGCCTGGCCGCCGAGAATGCCCTCGGTGCCCACCTCACGGGCCACCCGGGTCACCTGCTCGGCGAACGACGACAGCTGGTCGACCATGGTGTTGACGGTCGTGACCAGCTCCAGGATCTCGCCCTTGGCGTCGACCGTGATCTTCTTCGACAGATCGCCCTTGGCGACCGCGGTCGTGACCTCGGCGATGTTGCGCACCTGGATCGTCAGGTTGTTCGCCATGAAGTTCACCGACTGCGTGAGGTCCTTCCAGGTGCCGGAGACCCCCTGCACCTCTGCCTGACCGCCGAGAATGCCCTCGGTGCCCACCTCACGCGCGACCCTGGTGACCTCCTGGGCGAACGACGACAGCTGGTCCACCATCGTGTTCAGGGTGTTCTTCAGCTCCAGGATCTCCCCGCGCGCGTCCACGGTGATCTTCTGGGAGAGGTCGCCGCCCGCCACCGCGGTGGCGACCTGCGCGATATTGCGCACCTGGGCCGTGAGATTCCCGGCCATGCCGTTCACGGAGTCCGTCAGGTCCCGCCACACACCGGCGACACCGGGCACCTGCGCCTGCCCGCCGAGGCGGCCCTCCGTGCCCACGTCCCGGGCCACCCGGGTCACCTGCTCGGCGAACGCGGACAGCTGGTCGACCATGGTGTTGATCGTGTTCTTCAGCTCAAGGATCTCGCCCCGCGCGTCCACGTCGATCTTCTGCGACAGGTCGCCGTTGGCCACCGCCGTCGTCACCTGGGCGATGTTGCGCACCTGGGACGTCAGGTTTCCGGCCATGAAGTTGACGGAGTCCGTCAGCTCCTTCCAGGTGCCCGACACGCCGTCCACCCGGGCCTGACCGCCGAGGCGGCCCTCCGTGCCCACGTCCCGCGCCATCCGCGTGACCTGGTCGGCGAAGCTCGACAGCTGGTCCACCATCGTGTTCACGGTGTTCTTCAGCTTCAGCATCTCGCCGGAGACGTCCACCGTGACCTTCTGCGACAGATCGCCGTTGGCCACCGCCGTCGTCACCTGGGCGATGTTGCGCACCTGGCCGGTGAGGTTTCGGAACGCGGTGTTGACGGAGTCCGTCAGGTCCTTCCACGTCCCCGCCGCGCCCGGCACCTGCGCCTGGCCGCCCAGCTCGCCCTCGACCCCGATCTCCCGCGCGACCCGCGTCACCTCGGCACCGAAGGACGACAGCTGGTCCACCATGCCGTTGACGGTGTTCTTGAGCTCCAGCATCTCGCCGGCCACGTCCACCGTGACCTTCTGCGACAGATCACCGCTGGCCACCGCGGTCGTCACGGCGGCGATGTCCCGCACCTGGGTCGTCAGGTTCCGGAAGACCGTGTTGACCGAATCCGTCAGGTCCTTCCAGGTGCCGGCCGCGCCCGGCACGTTCGCCTGACCGCCGAGCCGGCCCTCCGCGCCGACCTCGTTGGCCACGCGCGTGACCTCGTCCGCGAAGATCCGCAGCGTCTCGGTCATCTGGTTGATCGTCTCGGCCAGCTGCGCCACCTCGCCGCGCGCCGGAACCGTCACCTTCCGCGACAGGTCGCCGTTCGCCACCGCCGTGGTGACCTGCGAGATCCCGCGCACCTGGGCCGTCAGGTTGCCGGCCATCGTGTTGACGGAGTCGGTGAGTTCCTTCCACACCCCGGCCACCTCGGGCACCTGCGCGCGGCCGCCGAGGATGCCCTCGGTGCCCACCTCCCGGGCCACCCGCGTCACCTCGGAGGAGAAGGCCGAAAGCTGGTCCACCATCGTGTTGACGGTGTTCTTCAGCTCCAGCATCTCGCCCGCGACGTGCACGGTCACCTTGCGCGACAGATCGCCCTTGGCGACCGCCGTCGTCACCAGGGCGATGTCCCGCACCTGCGCGGTGAGCCGGTCCGCCATGGTGTTGACGGACTCCGTCAGGTCCTTCCAGGAACCCGACATGCCGCGCACCCGGGCCTGGCCGCCGAGCTTGCCCTCGGTGCCGACCTCGCTGGCCACCCGTGTGACCTCGTCGGTGAACGTCGACAACTGGTCGACCAGGTTGTTGACGGTACGGCCGACCTTCAGGAACTCGCCCCGCAGCGGATGCCCGGTGCCGCCGTCCGGCGCCTGTGCCCGCAGCTCCATGCGCGGCGAGAGATCGCCCTCCGCGACCGCGGTGAGCACCCGGCCGACCTCGGAGACGGGTCGTACGAGATCGTCCACCAGCGCGTTCGAGTGCTCGATCGCGGCCGCCCAGGAACCCTCGCAGGCCCCCGTCTCCAGGCGCTCCGTGAGCTTTCCCTCACGGCCCACCATGCGCCGTACCCGCGACAGCTCGCCGGTCAGATGCAGATTGCGGTCGGCCACCTCGTTGAAGACCGCCGCGATCTCCGACATCACGCCGTCCCCGGAGACCGTGAGCCGCTTGCGGAAGTTCCCGTCACGCATCGCCACGAGAGCCGCCAGCAGCCGGTTCAGGCCGGCGGTGTCCACCTCGGTGGTGCCGCCGCTCCTGCCCAGGGACGGTCCGCCCTTCGCGCGCGTCTTCGTGCCACGCGTCGCTGCGCCAGACTCCACTGTGTCCCTCCCGGGGGATCGACCCTTACTGCCGTATGCGGACGCGTCCGTCCGGCATGCCGGTCTCCTCGACATACCGCTTACTTCCGCGTACCGGTTACTGCTGCGTATTTCTGCCAGACGAGATCCGGCCACACCAAGGGCTGATGCCCGCCGTACACGGAACACACGCGGCGCGACCAGAGCTTCACCAGAAGCCTGCCCAGTGTTTCACCCCGCCTGAACCAGGCCATAACAGTTCGGCAGCTTCGCACATCGTCCGCACACCCTGGGGGGTAAACACCGGCGACCGGCACCCGCTCGGACGGCGAAGGTAAGTAACCTTGCATCCGGCTGTCCAGCCGCACCGGTCCCGACCGGCCTGGGCGGTGGCACGAGAACGAGCGGGCATCGGAGGGGCGGCCGCAGACCATGACCACCGGACTGATCCCGGGGGGACAGCCCCCGGAGCCGCGGCCGACCGACGCGCCGATGCCGCAGCAGCGGCTCGACCCGGTCGGTCCGTCCGCCCTGCACGTAGACAACCGGCCGAGGAGTTCTGTGATCACCGCGCGCGCGGCCGCCAGTTTCGAGCCCGTCGGACGATCGGTGGCGACCGCCCGGTCCTTCGTCCGCGACACCCTCCAGGGGTGGGGCTTCGCCGACATCGTCGACGACGCCGTCGTCCTCACGAGCGAACTGGTGACCAACGCCGTCGTGCACGCCGGTACCCACGCCGAGGTGCTCTGCCTGCGCACCGACGAGGGAGTGCGCATCGAGGTCTCCGACCAGTACCCCGAGCGCGAGGTCCCACTCCAGACGTCCGCCAGCCCCATGGCCAGCCCCGACCGCGAGGGCGGCCGCGGCCTCCAGCTCTGCGCGGCCCTGGCCACCCGCTGGGGCGTCGACTACACGCCGACCCACAAGCACGTCTGGTTCCAGCTCAACCTGCCCGAACGACCGGTCGGCACCCGCACCGCGGGCCCCGCCCTGCCCGTCGACCTGCTCCCGGTGGCCGACGGCCGGGTCCGTGTCGCCGTCCTCCAGGTCGACCGCAAGGGCGCCGTCACCGCGTGGAACGAGGACGCGGAGGACCTGTTCGGCCACCCCGCCGCCGAGGCCATCGGCACGCCGCTGACCGAACTCGCCGCCTGGCCGCACACCCCGGGCACCAGCACCGGCATCGCCGAGGCGCTCCGGCTCTCCCGCTGGGAGGGCAGCTACGGCATCCGCGGCGCCGACGGCCGGGTCGTGCACGTGTACGCCTCCCACCTGCGGGTCCGCGACACCGGCGGCGAGCCCTCCACCGTCTGCCTGCTGGTGCGCGACCATGAGCGCGCCGTGCTCCAGACGCCCACCCGGGTCCCGGCCGGCGACCAGGGCACCTCGCAGGACGGCCAGAGCACCGACCCCTTCGAGGTCTTCATCGGCTCCCCCGCCCCGGACGACCTCGACGGGCTGCTCCAGCGCACCGTGGAACGCGCCCGCGACATGCTCGACGGCGACTCGGCGTTCCTGCTGCTGGCCACCGACGACGAGACCGAACTGGAGGTCCGCGCCTCCACCGGGCTGCCCTCCGCCCGCCAGCGTTTCGCCCGCGTCCCCGTGGAGGCCGGCCCCGGCCGCTACGGCTCCGCGCGCATGCCCGCCGTCCACGACGATCTCATCGCCGTCCCCGGCGCCGTCCCCCTCCTCGGCGGCACCGGCATGCGCTCGGTCGTCACCGTCCCCCTCAAGGTCGAGGGCCGCCTCACCGGCTCCCTCGGCGTCGCGGCCGAGGCCCCGGGCAGATACTCGAACGAGGAGGCGCTGCGCCTCCAGTTCGCCGCCGACCGCATCGCCCTGGCCGTGGAGTCGGCCCGCCTCGGCGAGCTGGAACGGCTGCGCCGCGGCTCCCTGAGCTTCCTGGTCGAGGCGTCCGACCTGCTGGCCGGCACTCTGGACCGCGACCAGACACTGGCCCTCATGGCCCAGATGACGGTCCCCACCCTGGCCACCTGGTGCGCCGTCTACACCATCGCCGACCAGGCCTCGGACCCGTACCTGTCGTACGTGCTGCACGAGGACGAGGAACTCATCGACGGCATCAAGTCGTTGCTGTCGAAGATCGCCCCGCCGGACCCGGTGCCCACGCCCGGCGCCCGCGTCTGGACGGCCCCGGCCGAGGTCGCCCACCAGGCAGCGCTGCGCACCTCCATGCGCACGCTGGGCCTGGCCGGCGGCCCCACGCACCGGATCACCGCGGGCATCGGCCCGACCCTCGCGACGGCCTCCGCGGTCGGCGGCGAAACGGTCGTCCTGCCGCTCGTCGCCCGTAACCGGGTCATCGGCATGCTGGTCCTCGGCAAACCCACCGACGAACACTTCCGCCAGGAAATCCTGGAGCTGGCCGAGGACTTGTCCCGCCGGGCCGCCCTCGCCCTGGACAACGCCCGCCTGTACTCGGAACGCACCGCCATCAGTCAGGCCCTCCAGCGCAGCCTGCTGCCGCCCGGCACCCCGCACATCGACGGCGTCGAGGTGGAGGTCATCTACCGCGCGGCCGGCGAGGGCAACGAGGTGGGCGGCGACTTCTACGACCTCTTCCCCATCGACAACGGCGCCTACGGCTTCGCCATCGGCGACGTCTGCGGCACCGGACCCAACGCGGCGGCGGTCACCGGCCTCGCCCGGCATGCTCTGCGCCTGCTGGCCCGCGAGGGCCTCAGCGGCCCCGCCGTTCTGGAACGGCTGAACTCGGCCATTCTCGACGAGGGCGACCGCAGCCGGTTCCTGACACTCCTTTACGGAGAGCTGCGGCCGCAGCCGGACGGCAGCGCCGAGCTGAAGGTGGTCTGCGCCGGCCATCCGCTGCCGCTGCGCCTGCGCCAGGACGGCACGGTGACCCCGGCCGCCGAACCGCAGCCCCTGCTGGGCGTCATCGAGGACCTGGAACTGTACGAGGAGACGGTCACCCTCGACCCGGGCGACGTGCTGCTCTGTGTCACGGACGGCGTCACCGAGCGCCGCGAGGGCACCCGCATGCTGGGCGACGACGGCCTCGCCGACGTCCTCACCACCTGTACGGGGCTGACGGCCGGTGCGGTCGCCGCCCGCATCATGCGCGCGGTGGAACGCTTCGCGTCCGACGCACCGTCGGACGACATGGCCATTCTGGCGATGCGGGTCCCCGGCCTCCACAACGAGGGCTGAGCCGCGGCGGCTCGCGGCCGCCCCGGGCGCACGAAAAAGACCCCACCCGAATGGGTGGGGTCTTGATTTATGGAGCCCCCAAACGGAATCGAACCGTTGACCTTCTCCTTACCATGGAGACGCTCTACCGACTGAGCTATAGGGGCCTGTCGTTTTCGAGGTTTCCCTCGCGGCGACAAAGAAACTGTACCCCGAACCGGCCCGACTTCCCAAATTCGTTCGGGAGCCGGTCAGAAGGCGGGCTGGAGCAGTCCGCCGAGGGCGTTGCAGGCGGCGACGACGCGCTGCATCTCCCGCTTGGTCAGCGAGGCGTCGACGGGCAGCGCGAGTGTCTCGTCGGCGGCCAGCTCGGTCTGCGGCAGGGACACGCAGCGGCGGAACTCCGGCAGCCGGTGCACGGGCGTCTTGACCGGCACCCGGCAGTCGACTCCCCTGGCCCGCAGGGCGCGGGCGAAGGCGTCCCGGTCCGGCCGGCCGTTGCCGGGCACTCGCACCACGTACTGCTGGTAGGTGTGCCCGTCCCCGCCGTCCGGGGTCCGCACGCCCTTCAGTTTGGTGTCCAAGTAGGCGGCCCGCTGGCGCCGTTGCGCTATCTCGTCGTACGGCACCTCGGACTCGCTCTGTTCCAGGACCAGCAGCTCGTGCCGCTGCCCGAGGGTGTGCAACCGCTCGATGTCGGCCCGCCGTCCGAAGCGGTGGACGACAACGACGGCCGCTGTGCAGGGGGTTACGGCCGCCTCGACGGCCACGGGGTCGAGGCAGTAGGTCACGGGGTCTATGTCGGCGAACACCGGGAGCGCGCCGACCAGGGTCACGGCCTCGGCGACCTCGACGTTCCCGAAGGCCGGTACGACGACCTCGTCACCGACTCCGACGCCGGCCGCCCTGAGCATTGCAGAGGTTCCCATGTACGGGATGCTGGGCGCGCAGGGTGAACGACACGTTACGCGGAACAAAAAAAGGTCGGACCCCGAACCGAAGTTCAGGATCCGACCTTTTGAAAAATTGTTCGGCGGCGTCCTACTCTCCCACAGGGTCCCCCCTGCAGTACCATCGGCGCTGAAAGGCTTAGCTTCCGGGTTCGGAATGTAACCG
>NZ_JBSFLI010000057.1:0-33053 GCF_053598955.1 Streptomyces sp. NPDC001056
GCGTCAGCCGCATCCGCGACGTCAGCCGCCCCGACCCGGGTCCGGCCGAGACCGTCCCCTCCACCACATCATCGACAACAGACATGAGATTCCCTTCGAGAAGCTTCGACCGAAAGGAATCCTGCGACCCGGGCCGGCCCCTACCCAGTCCCCGAAAGTGACTCCTCGGCCGCCGGCAGGTCAGGTGCTGGGTGGTCAGAACATGACCACCCAGCACCGGAAGGACCGGGGCGCCGCCCTCGTTGGACGGGAGGCACGGTCCACGTCACCGGATCCACTGGAAGGGCACCGCATGCCTGACTTCTCCGAACTCAGCGACTTCCTGCGCAGCCGCCGGGCCGCCCTCACCCCCGAGGAGATCGGACTCCCCCGGCTCGGGGAACGGCGCCGGGTGCCAGGGCTGCGCCGCGAGGAACTGGCGCTGGCGGCCGGGCTCAGCGTCACCCACTACACCCGGCTTGAGCAGGGCCGCGTCGACCACGTGTCCGACTCCGTCCTCGGCGCGATCGGCCGCACCCTGCGCCTGAACCCGGACGAGTACAGCCACCTCATGGATCTCGCCCGGCCGGAGACGGTCGCCTCCCGTCGTGCCCAGGCCCCGCGCACCCCCTGCGCCGACCACGGTGTCCGCCAGCTCATCGACACCTTCACGGACACCCCCGCCCTGGTCCTGGACCTGCGCAACGACGTCCTCGCCTGGAACGCCATGGGCCATCTGCTGCTGGCCATGCACCTGGACTTCGACGCTCCCGAGCATCCGGCGCGCCGGCCGAACCTGACCCGGATGCTCTTCCTGGACGAGCGCAACCGCGATCTCTACCCGCGCTGGCACGACGAGGCACAGCTCGCGGTGGCCTCGCTGCGGCTGATCGCCGGCCGCTACCCCCATGACAAGCAGCTCGCCGAGCTGGTCGGCGAACTCATCATGAACAGCGAGGAGTTCGCCAAACGGTGGGCCCGCCACCCGGTGCGGACCTGCGTCGCGGGCATCAAGGAGATCGACCATCCCCTGGTCGGTTCCATGGAGCTCTCCTTCCAGAGCCTGCTGGTTCCCGGAGCGGCCGGACAGCGCCTGATCGCCTACACGGCCCGGGTCGGTACGAGTTCGGAGGCCGGTCTGCGGCTTCTGTCCTCCACGCTCCGCGTGCCGAACACGAGCATCCCGACGGCCGTCGACTGACGCCCCGACGGCGCCGCGGCGCGGGCCGGACACGACACCGGCAACTTGCCGAAGACGCCCGTCGTCCGCATCGGCCCCTCAGGCCACCGGGCCCGGCCACGCTAACGTCACTGCGCGGTGACGCTCCGCCCGCCTACGACCTTCCCCCTCCGTCGGCGTGGCGGGGTCTCACCGGTCACTCCGGCCGTCGCGCGCCCTGGGGCGCCGCACCGCGCGGCACGGCCGCCCCCCCATCGCCAGCTCGCGCACCGGCCCCGGTGCGCCGAGGTCGAGGAGTACACATGCCACTGGCACTTCTGGCCCTCGCCATGGGTGCGTTCGGCATCGGGACAACGGAGTTCGTGGCCACCGGGATCCTGCCGCAGGTGGCGGACACCTACGGCGTGTCGATCCCGTCGGCCGGCTACCTGGTCACGGCCTACGCCGTCGGTGTGGTCGTCGGCGCACCCGTCATGACCCTGCTGGGCACCCGGATGTCCAGGAAATCGATGCTCGCGCTGCTCATGGCCGTCTTCGTGGCCGGCAACGCGCTGTGCGCGGCCGCACCGGACTTCGCCCTCCTGCTCCTCGGCCGGGTGCTCGCCTCCTTCGCCCACGGTGCCTTCTTCGGCATCGGATCGGTGGTGGCGGCGGGCCTCGTGGCGCCGCACCGCCGCGCCTCGGCGATCTCCATGATGTTCAGCGGACTCACGGTCGCCAACGTCGCGGGAGTCCCCCTGGGAACGCTGGTCGGACAGGCGGTCGGCTGGCGCGTCACCTTCGTCCTCATCGCCCTCCTGGGGGTCCTGGGCGTCGCCGGGGTCCTCTGCTTCGTGCCCGCCGACCGCCGTCCCGAGCGGGTCGGCGTCGCCGGGGAGGCGGCCGCGCTCCGCAACCCGCAGGTGGTGCTCGCGATGCTCATGACCGTCCTGGGCTTCGGCGGGGTGTTCGCCGCCGTCACCTACATCGCGCCGATCCTGACCGAGGTCGCCTCCTTTTCCGACTCCTCGGTCTCCGGGATCCTCGTCGTGTTCGGCTGCGGGCTGGTGCTCGGCAACATCGTCGGCGGCAGGCTCGCCGACAAGCGGCTCATGCCGATGCTCTACACCTCGCTGGCGCTGCTCTGCGCGACCCTGTTCTGCTTCAGTCTCGCCGCCTCCCACCAGGTCGCCGCGGTGATCCTCACCTTCCTGATCGGGGTGTTCGGCTTCGCGACCGTCCCGCCCCTGCAGAAGCGGGTGCTGGACAACGCGGCAGGAGCACCGACGCTTGCGTCCTCCCTCAACATCGGCGCCTTCAACCTCGGCAACGCCATCGCCGCCTGGCTCGGCGGCCTCGTCATCAGCGCGGGCTTCGGGTACGCGTCCTCCAGTGCGGTCGGCGCGGTCATGGCCGCGGCCGCGCTGCTCACCGCCGTCGTCTCCGGCCGCCTGGAGTCCAGGCAGCGCCGCACCGCCCTGCGGCCGGACCGGCTGCCGGCACCCGCCCACCCCGAAGGAACCCTCGACCATGCTCCGTGAAGCATCCCGCTCCCTGGTACTCGACGCCTTCTCCCGGATCGCCTCGACCGTGGCCGTGGTCAGCGCCGCTCACGACGGCACCCTGCGGGCGATGACGGTCACCTCGTTCGCGACCCTCTCGATGGCCCCGCCCCGGATCCTGGTCTGCGTGGCGAAGGCGGCCCGCACCCACGCGGCCCTCACGGCACAGCCCGCGTTCGCGGTGAACCTGCTCGCCGAGGACCAGGAGGACCTGGCCCGCATATTCGCGACCTCGGAGCCGGCGAAGCACTCGGCCGGGGGCCTGCGGGTGCTCGACGGTGGCGTACCCGTCGTGCCGGGCGCGGCGGCCAGCCTGATCTGCCACCGGGAGAAGATCCACGACGAGGGCGACCACGACATCGTCATCGCCCGTGTCGTCGCGGTGACCACGGCGGATTCCCCGCCGCTGCTCCACCACCGCCGGACCTTCAAGGCGGTCGGCAGCGCCACGGGCCGGGTGACGGCCGAGGGGCCCGCTTCGGTGTGAACGCGCCGATGCCCGACCGCTGAACCCGTCCGGCACAGACGCTGCTCCCGCGTCCACGCCCCGGCCCGGCCCCTCGACACGCGGACGCCTCGGCCGAGGCGGCGCAACCTCGCTCGACCGTGCGGTGGTCGTGACAGGCGTCATGCGGCCGCCGCGCTCGTGACCGGCTGTCCGCTCGGGCGCTGGGGCGTGGGTCCGGGGCGGCACCGGGCGCCCCGGCGCGAGCTTGCGCAGGCCCTCACGTCCTCCCGCTGGGGCGGTCTCTGCCGTGGTCCGCCTGCGGCCGGCCCGCGCGGGTCCGTGCACGGGGCGATCGCCGCGCCGTGCCGTGTGCTGCCCTTTCGGTCAATTCATGTTGCCCGTGCGTACCTGGCATCGGCGCTTGCCCACCGTGTATCCAGGGAGGATCGACCGACCCGCGGCAGATGAGGGACCTCTTGCACGAACACGAGAACACCAAAAGCACCGGGGCCGAAAAGAACCGTGTCTCTTCCCGTCCCCCGGGGCCTGACTCTGCAGAACTGCGTGGTCTGCTCGGCCTGCAGGCCGCGGTCGGCAACGCTGCGGTCGTCCAGATGCTTCGTCGGGCCGGTCTCCCGTGGGCCCCGCCCGGGGAGCACCGGCACGGTGCCGACTGCGAGCACCTGACCGAGCAGCCGGCCGTGCAGCGCTCCGCCGTCCACGATGTCCTGCGCACCAGCGGCAGGCCCCTGGACGGGGCAACCCGCAGGGACATGGAGGCACGGCTGGGCGCGGACTTCTCCGACGTACGGATCCACACCGACGCCGCGGCGAAGGCCTCCGCGGCCGAGGTCGGCGCGCGCGCCTACACCTCCGGCAACCACGTCGTCATCGGCGAAGGCGGCCGCGGCAGGCACACCCTCGCCCACGAACTCACCCATGTCATCCAGCAGCGCCGAGGACCTGTCGCGGGTACGGACAACGGCAACGGGCTCAGGGTGTCCGACCCGTCGGACCGGTTCGAACGGGAGGCGGAGGCCAACGCGCGCCGCGTCATGTCCGCCGACGTGTCTGTCCAGGAGGACGTGTCCCGGGACGTCGCGGGCCCTTCCGCGGGCGGGTCGTCATCGGCGGCCGTTGCTGTTCAGCGAGTTTGGTGGGATGCCCAGGAGGAAACTCTCCGGCCGGATGCTCCTCCTGCTGGATACAGGCCGGTGAAGACGGCGCAGGAGAGCAGCAAAGACGCCGCGAGCGTGGGGTACCAGCAATACGTCCCGCAAAAACCGGCACCTGACGGGATCACCTCTCCTTCTGATGCTCTTGCCGCGGGAGATGAGGTTCATTCAGAGGTGGACGTCACCACCCGGATGCTGAATCGAATGTCGCGAGTCATGATGGGTGCGAAATACGACGAGCCCGGCAGTATGAGTTTGGGCGCTGTCGGCAGCCCCCATCTCGCGCTTACGCTGATCGACGGGCAGGTGCACATCGCCGGCAACACCGGGATGAAGGCGGGAAAGCGCACTGCGGCAATGGACAGATTGAACGAGCAGGCCATGAGAGCCAGTGGCGGGCATGACGAGAAGAAGCTGGTTTCTCTGCTCGACGGAGACTATCTGGACGAACACCCGGATCACGCCGCCGATCTCGACGCGATAGGAAATGCGGTGAGAGATCCTCAGCAGCTCCAGTGGGCGAACACCGCGAACAAGGCGCCAGGCGGTGGAAAGATCCACGGAGAGATGGCTCTGCTCGACAAGGTGAAGACGGCAATGGAAGCTGAGCCGCACCCGGTCCCGGAAGGCCTCAAGGACTGGCCTATCGGTGGCAGGAAGCGTGACTGCGTGGCCTGCCACTGGGCGCATGCGATCTTTAACAAATTCATCGCCGAGCCCAATGGTTACCGGATCGTGACGGCCGGATCCCACGGCGGGTTCTTTCCGGGCTGGGAGATGCCGCAGTGGATGAAGGACCATCCCGCCGCGAAGGCGGAGATGACGAGGATCGTCAAGGAAAGCGGGCATGAAGTTCGTGGCAATGGTCTCGTTCTCGACGGGATGACAGGGAAGGGGGAAGATGATCCGCTGAATCCGAGGCACCGGACCGATGAGCCGTATCTTTCCGACTCGTCGGTGGATGAGGGATTTTGATTCCTGGCGGGTTCGTGCACGGTAGGCGTCGGGGTGCCGAGGACTGCGGTGGGGCTCGGTGTTCACCTCTGCCGTGCCGAGGGCCGTGCTCGCCGGCCCTTCAGGTGGGCGATGCCGTGTTCGACGCGGATGCGTGGTGAGGAGTGCGCCGCGCGCTGCCGGCGGCGGCGACGGTCTTGGCCGGCAGGAAGGTCTTCGACAGGCAGCCGCCCAGCAGCGAGCCGAAGCCGCGGAAGGCCACCGCCGAGCCGACCGTGCTCGTCGGCTTCGGCCAGGACCGGGGGCCCGGCTGCGGAAAGGTGTACCTGAATACACCTTCTTCGGTATCCAGGTACAGTCCGCGGGGCTCGGCGGCCCGGCATCGTCAAGGCCATGCGGACGACAAGAGCGATGCGAACGACCAGGACGACGCGACAGGGCGAGAGCCTGACCGTACGGACAGCGGTCTATCTGACGGTGGCCTTCCTGGCGGCCGGAGCGCTGGGGGCGCTGCAACCGGCGACGGGGATCCCCACCGAGGTGGTGCAGCTCACCCAGTTCGGCCCGGCGCTGGCGGTGGCGGTGACGGCTCTGCTGTGGCCGGCGGGCACGCGGGCGCTGGTCCGCGGGCCCCGGTCCCGGACACGGCTGACCTCCGCCTGGCCCCTGCTCGCCGCGCCTTTCCTGATCATCCTGCTGTCGGCGGGCCCGTACGCCCTGCTGACGGGCGCTCCCCATGCCAGTGACCCCCGCACCCTGCACCACTCCTTCCTGCTCATAGCGGTCGCGCAACTCGTCGGGGCGTGCGGTGAGGAGATCGGCTGGCGCTGCTGCCTGCAGCCTCTGCTGCGTACCAGGTTCGGCGTGCTCACCGCGTCGTCCGCGGTCGGGGCGGTGTGGGGGCTGTGGCACGTCCAGGTGCTGGCCGAGGCCCCGGCGTACGCGGCGGGTTTCCTGCTGGCCACGATCTCGATGTCCATCGTCCTGGGCCTGGCCCTGGAGACGACGGGCGGCATGGCCCGGCTGCTCCTGGCGGGTGGCTTCCACGCCCTGGTGAACCTTGGGATGCTCCTGTTCATGGACGAGGAGACGGGTCGTACGGGACCGATGGTGCTCTTCGGGGCGGCGTCCGCGCTGGTGGCGGGGGCATGGGTGTGGGGGCGCGGGACGCCGGCGATCCCCGCGGCGGTGGAATGAGGAGGCGGGGGCGTGAGGGTGAAGGTGTCCTGGCGCGGCGGCGCGGTCGCGCTGGGTCGATGCCAGCTGACCGGGCTGTCGGGTTTCGAGGTGGCCGGTGCCGGGCTGCTGGTGGGCCTCGCTCTGCTGCTCGTGCCCGTGGGTCTCGGCCTCTGGCTGCTGCCGCCCGCCGCCACCTGCCTGCGTCGCGTCGCCGACCGCCACCGCACTCGCACTGCCCGCTGGAGCGGCCGCCCCCTCAGCCCGCCCGAACCCCTGCCCGACCGTGGCCCGGTGCGTCGCACCAGTTTCGCGGTCCTCGGCGACAACGGCTTCTGGCGCGATCTGCGGTGGGCCTGGCTCGATCCGTTGACGGGCGGCCCGCTCGTCTCCGTGCCGCCGACGCTGGTCGGGTACGGGGCGTTCGGTGCCCTGGTCCAGCCGTTCGTCTGGCGGCAGTTGGGCGACGGCAACTGGTATGCCTTCGTACCGGTCACCTCCACGCCGACGGCGCTGGCGGCACTGCTGCTGGGTCTGGCCTTCATGGCGGCCGGCCTGCGCCTTTCGGTTCCCGTCCTGGCCCTGCACAGCCGTCTGAGCCGCCGCTTGCTCTCCGCGCCGCGTACGACCGAGCTGACCCGGCGGGTGGCGCGGCTCACCGACAGCAGGGCCACCGTCCTGGATGCGCACGCGGCGGAGATCACCCGTATCGAACGCGATCTGCACGACGGTGCGCAGGCACGCCTGGTCGCCCTCGGGCTGACTCTGGAGCAGGCGACCGGACTGTTCGACACCGACCCGGCGACCGCCCGTGCCCTGCTCCTGGACGTCCGGGCCGCCTCCGAACGCGCCCTGCAGGATCTGCGTGACCTGGTGCACGGCATCCACCCGCCGGTCCTCGCCGACCGGGGCCTCACCGACGCCGTACGCTCTCTGGCCCTGGACAGCCACCTGGACGTGGAGGTGTCCGCGAGCCCGCCCCTGCCACGCCTGCCCACTCCGGTCGAATCAGCGGCCTACTTCGCGGTCTCGGAGCTCCTCACCAATGCGGCCAAGCACGCGGAGGCGACGAGGGTGGGTATCACTCTGGTACACGACGGCACGCGCCTGCGTGTCACGGTCACGGACGACGGCCGGGGTGGTGCGGACCCGGCCGGCGGCACCGGGCTGACCGGAGTGCAGCGCCGGTTGGATATCTTCGACGGCGTGCTCGCCCTGCGCAGCCCGCCGGGCGGACCGACCACCGCGACCCTGGAGATCCCGTGCGCGTCGTCCTCGCCGAAGACCTCTTCCTCCTCCGCGACGGCCTGACCCGTACCCTGCTCGAACACGGCTGCGAGATCGTCGCCTCTGTGGACAACGGCCCCGAACTGCGGAGAGCCCTCGCAGAAAGGGACTTCGACGTGGCATTGGTCGACATACGCCTGCCACCGACCCACACGGACGAGGGCTTGAAGGCGGCGCTGGAAGCCCGCCGCATGCGCCCTGGCCTCCCGGTGCTGATCCTCTCCCAGTACGTCGACCAGCTCTACGCCCACGAGTTGCTCTCCTCGGGAGAGGGCGCCGTCGGCTACCTCCTCAAGGACCGCGTCACCCACACCACCCCATTCCTCGACGCCCTGCGCACGGTCGCCGCCGGCGGCACGGTCATGGACCCCATGGTGGTCGCCAAGCTCCTGTCCCGCAGCGGGAAACGCGGGCGCATCGGCTCACTGACCCCCCGCGAACACGAGGTCCTCGCCAGCATGGCCGAGGGGCATTCCAACGCGTCCATCGCCCGCACCCTCCGCATCAGCGAGAGCGCCGTGGCGAAGCACATCGCGGCGATCTTCGGAAAGCTGCACCTGGAACCCTCTCCGGAGGTGAACCGCAGAGTCATGGCGGTGCTGGCGTATCTGAAGGGCTGAACGCCCTGGCCCGGGCGGACCCGAGGCAGGGTCGGCGGGCTGGGGTTCACCGCCCCCAAACGCCTTCCGGGCATCTCGGCGACGGGCTCGTGGGGCCGATGTCCGGGAGGTCGCCGGGTTCGGTCCCTCGGCGTCCGTCTGGCCCCCACAAGCCTGAGCCGACCGAGGTGCGAGCATGGCGAGAGATCGCCGACTATCTATGACACCAGCCGAGCGTCCGCTGCGTAGACCTTCCGAACAAACCTCACGGCATAGGGGTGCGGGATACCTCCTTGGCGTTCTCCCAGTGCCGGTCGAAGTACGACTTGAAGTACGCTGCGGCCTCGCTGTCCTCAATGCGCATGCCCTGGACTCGATCGCCGACGGTGAATGCGAGAAACACCGCGCTCGTGTCCATGATGGCCATGCTCATGAGGTCGGCCTTGATGGGCCAGTTCACCTGGCGAATGCTGTAACTGCGCAGGTGGCGGGTCTGTTCCCGGTGCCGTGCTGTCCAGTTGGCATACCCCCTGGACGAGCCGAGGCAGAACAGGCGCCGCACCGATCCGCCGTTGTGTGCCCAGTCGAGTACCGCCTGGAAGTAGTCCGAAAAGGCTGCAGACGACGCACTGAAGTCATCCGGCGTTTCAAGTCGCATATACCAGGCGTCCATATGGCTGGGGCAGCGGTTGACGAGATAGTCGACCTCCGCCTTGTAGAAAGCCGCCGCGTCCGGATAATGCTCTATGCGCGATGAGTTCGCCTGATCGAAGTCGCGCCGCAGCAGTTCGACTTCGGTACGGAGATCGGCCAGTTCTTGCCTCGATGCGGTGATGGGGACGAGGGAGCGCAGGATTGCGTAGACTGCCGTGAACAGGAATGGCATCTGCCAGGCGGCAGACAGTCCGAAGAGCGCAGCGGTCACTGACCCGCAGACGGCGACAAGACAGGCTATGGCCAGCCCCCGCTCATCCCAGCGCTCCAATAAGCTCCCCGACCCCGACGCGGTCCGCGAACCAGCCATGCACACCTCACAGATTCTCGGTGCTACGTAGGTCCACTGGGCGAGTCCATTCCCTGCGTCTGCCTAACTCAATCGCGCCCGGTTCGTAGAGCGCGGACGCTCCGGTCGCCAACTCGCGCGCTCACTCGCCAACTGAAGCGCTCGGTCACATGCCGGCAGCGTTCTGAAAAGGCGCGGCCTGCTACAGGTCGAACTCCAGGTGCTCGATGTCCGTGAACCGGACTTCTTCCAGGCTGCCGGCGCGGCGGCCGCCGTCCTGGAAGTACACCTCCTTGAGTGCTTCGGCCGTGATCTCCTTGAGGTCGCGGTCGCCGGCGCCGGCCTCCTGGGCGTCGAAGAGGCGGGCGGCGTAGCGGGGGGGCAGGGCGACGGTCAGGTGCCGGATGCGGTCCTGGTCGGTCGATCCGATCGGTGCGGTGTAGCCCATGCGGGCGCGCGTGTCGATGACGATGCCGCCGGTGGTCGCCGCGCGCTCCTTGGCCTTGGCGCGGATCCGTGGCTGCCACCGCTTCTTCACCTCGCGCTCCAGGCGCGCGGCGAGGTCGGGGCGGGGCTTTTTGATCTGGTCCTTCACGTACCGCTCGACGGTGCGCTGGGAGACACGCAGTATCTGGGCGACCGGCTTGGTGCCCTTCAGCTGTCTGACCAGGTAGCGCATCTGCGCGCCGGCGCTTCTGGGTACGGGGCGGGTGAACGCCTTCTGGACCGCGGCGTCCAGGCCGTCGCCGAACAGGGTCATCGTCGCCTTCTCCTACTCTCCGTTGTCGACGTCGGTGACGGTGCCGTCCTTGATGTAGCGGGCGAGGTTGAGTTCCGGGGCGTCGAACCGCTCGCGGATCTCCTCGCCCCACAGCACGGACTGGGTTCCCTCGTGTTTGACCAGGCCCGGGTTGATGCCGAGCTTGAAGCCGCCGGGCAGCGGCCTGCCGTCCCGATAGGGAAGGAAGTCCAGCGGCGAGGGCCCGTTGGCCGCGTACACGACGCAGTCGGACAGGATCGCGACCGGGTACTGCCCGGTGAACGCCGCATGCTTGACGATCTTCCTGTGGAGGTTGACCCGTGTGCGGGAGATGACCGCCGCGCGGATGTCCGGCCGCCATGTCGGGCGGGACAGCGCCCGCCACGACTCGCCCGGCCGCCAGCCCTCGCCCCGCGGCCGCTCGCGCAGCTTCCCCAGCCCGCCCTTCACCGTGGCCTTGATCGCCGAGACGACGATCGCCAGCTCCGGGTCACGGCTCTTGTAGCCGTCCATCGCCGCGAGGAAGTCCTCCGGGGCGAGGTCGGCGCCGATGCCGAGGTCGGCCGTCGTGGCGAGGTAGGCGTCGCGCAGCCGGATGTACCAGCCGTCCAGGTAGCGGCCGTTCTCCCACCGCACCCAAGCCTCGGTCGGCCGCACCTCGTAGCCGAGCTCCTGAGCGTAGGCGACGGTGGGCGTCGCGTACCAGGCCGGTCCTTCGGGGCGCTCGCCCTTCGGCGTGAACGGGCTGGGCAACAGCGAGCCGTCCAGTTCCGCCCACTCCTTGCCGACCTTCACGCGGGACAGGTCGACGTGGCTCAGGTCGACCAGCCAGGAGCCGGGCAGTTTCGGGTCGAAGACCGGGTTCGTGACGTGCGTGGGCGCCCCGAGGCCGACGTTCAGGCCGTTGGCGCCGGCGGCGAAGGCCATGTTCACGTCGATGCCGACCAGGTACCGCAGGGTGCATTCGGCATCGGTCATCGGCCGTGCCCAGTCGTACGCCTCCTCGAACAGCTTCTCGCCGGGGCCGCGGACGTGGAACCGGGGCAGGTCCTTGAGGACCGGGTGGCCGTCGGGGGCCTCGCACGGCGCCGGGTCGACCGGGTCCCTGCCCAGGCTGCCGGGGTTGTGCTCGGGGTGCCGCTTGCCGTCGGCGTCCGGCTCGGAGGCGCGGGTCGGCGGGCGCAGCGCGGTCATCAGCTCCAGCCCGGTCACCGCGGTCGAGCCGCGCGGCGTCATCACCCGGGACGCGTACACGCCGAGGACGCGGGCGAGTTCGGCCGGCGGGAGCTGCCCGGCCTCGCCCCAGTGCCGGGTGTCCAGCGCGTGCCACGACGGGATGCACAGTTGCACGCAGGCCCGCTGCGAACCGGTCGCGGGGCGGTAGATCCGCGCCCACGGCCCGAAGCCCCGCTTCGTGAGCTTCCACTCGGCGCGCGCCAGCTGCTTGACGACCTTGTGGCCCTCCGGGATCCGCCCGGCGAGCCGTTCCTCGTCGGTGAGGGCGACGGGAAGGCCGTAGCGCTCCAGCGCGGCCTCGGTGAGCACGAGAAGCGGGTCCGCGTCCTTGCCCGGCCCGGACAGCCTCGGCTGTCCCAGCCTCGCCTCGCGCAACGTCCATTCCACCAGGGCCGGGATCGACTTGGCGGGCACGTCCAGGACCAGGCCACCGGTGCAGTAGGCCAGCGCCTGCCCGTCGGCATCGACGTCGACGACCGCCAGCGGGCCGTTCTCGAACCGCGGGTCGGTGCCGCCTGCCGGGGCCGTCTTCTTCGCCCCGGGGCGGCGCGGCGTCGACGAGGGCCCGGTGGTGCGTGCCGGACGCTGCGCGGCCGCCGGAGCGGCAGCGGGGGCAGAGGCGGGGGCAGGGGGCTGGGCGTTCTCAGGCGCTGTCACGGCCGCACAGTCGGGGACCTGGCCGGTGGACGGAGTCCGAGCCTGCGCCGGGTCGGGCACGCCGGTGAACGTGGCGGACTCCGGGGCGGCCGGCTTCTTCGGGGCGGGGTAGAGCTCCGCGAGCTGCCGCAGCAGTCGGGCGTACGCCTCGCGCTCCGGGCCGCGTGGCTCGGTCGGCTTCTTGGCCGACTCCCAGCCGGACACCGTGGCCCGGCGGACCCTCAGCGCGGCGGCGACTTCGTCCAGCGTCAGGCCGTGCGCGATCCGCAGTCGCTTGCGCTCCTGCGCCGGAGGCAGCGGGGAGCGGGACGCGACCAGCGCGTCGACCGCGTCGAACAACTCGGACATGGAACACCTCCTGCCCACATCCTAGCCCACACATCGTACGAATCACGCCCTTTTGACGTACGGATTGCGTACGAACAGCGTACGAAGCACGGGGGTGGTCCTCGTGCCCCGAGCGGGCGGGTGCGGTGCGCGTGAGGGCGAAGGTGCCGGGGTGCCGGCACCGGCTGTCGGACGGGTGGCGCATACGGGGCCGGGCATCCCTGCGATGGCAGCGCACGCGGCACGGGTGCCGCCCGGAGCGGGCGGCACCCGTGTGGTGGGTGTCAGGCGGTGGTGGTCAGGCCCAGGGCGAGGCCACCGCCCAGCTGGTGTCGTCGTTCCAGGACGTGGCGCTGTCCCAGGTGTTGGAGCCGCCGTTGCTCGCGAGGTAGACGGTGTAGTCGTAGTGGCGCAGGTACTTGTCGGTGTAGTTGACGGACTGGAACGAGTATCCCTGCCCGTTGTGCCCGGTCTGCGGGCAGAAGGTGGCGTCCTGGGCGAACTGCGAGGTGCCGTCGTCGGTGTTGAGCTGGAGTTTGAAGTTGGAGTGGCGCAGATACTGGCCCGAGTCGTTGGCGGACTCGAAGGACACGCAGGAGGTGTTGGCCAGGCCGGCCCGCACCACCCAGGTCGCGTCGCCCCGGTCGGTGGCGGAGCTGGAGGAGGTGACCGGGGCGATCACCACGTTGCTGTCCGCCGCGTCGTGCTGGACGTAGTCGGTGGTGCAGCACGAGGTGGTGGCGCGCAGCGAGATCCTGGAGCCGGGGGTCAGTGAACCCGGGCCGGTGGAGGAGCCGTTGCCGTAGCCGACCGAGGTGATGTTGGCCTGTACGGCGTTCTCCGTGGCGTCGGAGGGGTAGCCCGAGGTCATCACGCCCTCGTAGAACGTGCCCGCCGCGCCCTTGCTGTTGTCGCCGCCGATGCCCAGGATGATCGCCCCCTCCTTGTGCATGGGGTTGTAGCCCGAGACGTTGGGGCGTGCGCCGCTGTAGTAGGTCGACAGGCTTCCGGACGTGGCGTTGCCGCCCCGGATGGCCCACTGGTTCGGTTCGCCCTTGACGATGGCGGTCTGGTACCTGTTGCTGACGCTGGGGTCGTTGGCGTTGTAGCCGGCGTTGACGCCGGAGAAGAGGCCGTTCTCCAGATCCGCCATCACCCACGGCCCGTTGCCCGAGCCGTAGCCCCAGACCTTGATGTTGCCGAAGTAGATGGCCTCCATGTGACCGTTGCCGGTGTCGTTGTTGCTGGTCTCGGCGTTGCCGTAGTCGAAGCAGCAGCCGCCGTTGTAGTGCGTGCCGTCCAGGACGGCGTACATTCCCTCGGCCTGGTCACCGGTGGCGATCCCGGAGGTGTGGTCGTTGCGGTAGCCCGTGCCGGGGGCGACGAAAACGCCGTACGCCTCGTGGCCGGCGACCGTGGTCGGGGCCGCGGTGGCGTTGGCGAGGTTGTCCGGGCCGCCGGCCGCGCCGCCGCCGGGGGCCTGGGTGAGGTTGTTGCCCCTGCCGGACTGGTCGTAGATGACGGTGATGACGCAGGTGGTGCCGGAGCAGAAGGAGTCCTGCGCCGGGGCGTTGGCGTATCCGCCGGCGCTGAGCACTCCGATGTCCTTGGTGGTGTTGTCGGAGGCGCGCCGGACCTGGTAGAGCGCGCCGTTGTAGGAGGAGTAGAGCGCGCGGGTGGTGCTGTGGGCGGCCACGCAGGGGGTGCCGCCGGAGGCGTAGAGGTCGCAGGGCAGCGATCCGGCGGCTTGTGAGGTCTGGGCGCCGGCGACGAGGACGCCGGCGACGAGCGCTCCGGCGGCGGCAGCGGACAGGGCCCATTTTCTGAGCCTGCGCAGCAGGCGCGAGGGTGCGGGTGCGGACACGGGTGTCCTCCTTCGGAGGGGGGATGTGGGGGGCCCGGGCCGGTGCTCGGGCAGGGGGTGCCGGCCCGGCGGCCGCCGGGGCCGCCGGATGGCACGTTCTGGAGGGAGGAGGGGGGACCGGTCGCGGGTGTGCCCGATGCCGCCGGGGGCACCGCCGGGTGCGGTGCGGCCGGGGTTCGGGTGCGGTTGGGGCGCAGGGGCGGGCCGGCGGCGGTGCCGCCCCGGGGCAGGTTCCGGGGCGGCGGCTCAGCCGCGGCGGGCGATGCTGCGGGCGCGCAGGCGGTCGGCGGTGATGGCCAGGCCGAGCACGCAACCGAGCACGATGTCGGTGTAGTTGGGGTTGATCTGAAGGGTCGTCAGGCCGTTGTTGATGAGTTCGAGCAGGATGGTGCCCGCGACGATGCCGATGATCCGGCCCTGCCCGCCGACCAGGCTGACGCCGCCGATCACCGCGGCGGCGATCGCCGACAGCTCCCAGCCGACACCGACGCCGCTGGCGGAGCCGACCCCCATCCGGCCGAGCACGAGGATCCCGGCGAACGCCGACAGCAGGGAGCTGGTGACGTACATGGACACGATGCGCCGGTCGCCGCGGATGCCGGCCAGGCGGGCCGCCTCCGGGTTGCCGCCGACGGCGTAGACCTGCCGGCCGGCGTAGGTGCGTTCCAGGAAGAACCAGGCGATCAGCGCGACGGCCACGAACAGGATGAGCGGAAGCGGCACCTGCGCCACGTACGTCTGGCCCAGGTCGCTGAACGTGCCGCCGATGCCGGTGATCGAGGTGCCCGAGGTGATGGCCAGGGTGACGCCCTGTGCGACGGTGTAGGTCACCAGGGTCACCACGAACGGGGCCATCTTCAGCCGGGTGACGGCGAGTCCGTGGATCAGGCCGAGGACGCCGGCGATCAGCAGCGTCAGCAGGATCGCCACGATTGGGGGGAGTCCGGCCCGGACGTTGAACCAGGACATCAGGATGACGCTGGTGCCCAGCAGCGCGCCCACGGACAGGTCGATCCCGCCGGTGAGGATCACCAGCGACTCGCCGATCGCGATCAGCCCGTACTGCGCCAGGTCGAAGCCCATGCCCTGGAGGTTGACCGCGCCGGCGAAGGACGACTTGTCCAGCGCCAGTGCGACGAACACGACGACGCAGGCGGCCACCACCCCGACCTCGGGTGTCTCCAGCAGCAGCCGGACGAACGGCCGGCGCCCCTTGTCGTCGGCCACCGCCGCGGCCGACACCGCGGCCGTACTGGTGTTCATGCGCTTGCCTTCCCCTGGGGGGCCGCGGCGGGCTGCGTCCCGGCCGCCGCCGTCATGATCACTTCCTTGCCGAACCGGTCGCGTGGCAGGTCGGCGACGATCCTGCCGTGGGCCATCACCACGATGCGGTGGCAGATCCACAGCAGTTCCTCAAGTTCCGAGGACGCGACGAGGACGGCGAGGCCGTCCTGTGCGGCCTCGTCGATCAGCGCGTAGATCTCCGCCTTGGCGCCCACGTCCACCCCGCGGGTGGGTTCGTCGAGCAGCAGGAGCTTGGGCCGGGCGGCCAGCCATCGCCCGAAGACCGCTTTCTGCTGGTTGCCTCCGGACAGGTCGGAGATCGGCTGCTCCTGGCTGCGCAGCCGCACTCCCAGGCCCTCGATGATGCGCGCCGCGTGCTCCTTGTCCCTGCGCGGGCGCAGCACCCCGCGCCGGCTGATCCGGCGCAGCGTGGCCAGGGTGACGTTCCAGCGCACCGGGTGGGCCGGCAGCAGCGACTGCGCCTTGCGGTCCTCGGGCACCAGCCCGATGCCGGCCGCGACGGCGTCGGCCGGGTGGCGGGGCCGGAAGTTTGCTCCGTCGAGGACGACCTCGCCTGCGGTCCGCGGCTGGGCGCCCATGACGGTGTGCAGCAGCCGGCTGCGGCCGGAGCCCATGAGCCCGGCCACGCCCACGATCTCGCCGGCCCGCACGTCGAGGTCGACCGGGCCGAGGCCGTCCGCCGTCAGGCCGCGCACGGTAAGGGTTGCGGCCCGCTCGACGGAGGAGGGCGGCGCGAGGTCGGCCCGGGCGAGTTCGCTGCCGACCATCTCCCGGATCATCCGCTCCTCGGTCGCGTCGTGCGGGCGGAGGTCGGCCACCAGCCGGCCGCCGCGCAGCACGACGACGCGGTCGGCGACGGCCCGTACCTCGTCCAGGCGGTGGCCGATGAACAGCACCGCTCCCCCGGCGGCGGCGTGGCGCCGGGCCAGCTCCAGTACTCGCTCGGCCTCGACGGGGCCGAGCGAGGAGGTGGGCTCGTCGAGGATGAGCACCACCGGGTGATGGCCCCATGCCTTGGCGATCTCGATCATCTGCCGCACCGGCACCGGGTACCGCTCCACCGGCCGGTCCACGTCCACCTGCTCGATGCCGACTTCGGCCAGCAGCGCCCGGGCCTCGGCCCGCATCGCCGAGCGGTCGACGACGATCCGGCCGAGCGGTCCGCCGGCCGCCTGCGCCGGGCGGCGGCCGAGCAGCAGGTTCTCCGCCACGCTCAACCGGCCCACGAGCGGGAACTCCTGGGCGACCAGCGCCACGCCGAGTTCGCGGGCGTGATCGGGCCGGCCCGGGGCCAGCGGCCGGCCGGCCACCTCGATGGTCCCGGTGCTGGGGGCGACGGTGCCGGACAGCACGCCCATCAGCGTGGACTTGCCGGCCCCGTTCTCCCCCACGACGGCGACGATCTGCCCGCGCGCGAGGTCGAGCCGGGGGATGTCCAGCACCTTCACCGGCCCGTACACCTTGGTGACCTCGCGCAGGGAGGCGGCGGTCTCGCTGCCGGTGGCCATCAGTCGATGCCCAGCTGCTTCAGTTTGGCCCGGTAGTCCGCGAGGTTGGCCTGTGTCACCAGGCCCACCCCGGAGCTGAGTGTCGTCCCGTCCGACTCCAGGTAGGGCCGGACGATCTTCATCGTGGCGTCCTTGCCCAGCGCCTTCAGCGCGGCCAGCAGGTACGCGCCGGTGTACCCCTGCTGGTACGGCTGCTGGAGCACGGTGGCCTGGATGACGCCGGACTGGATGAACTTCAGCGTCTGCGGGTCGCTGTCGTCGGAGATGATCTTCACCCTGCCGGTCTTCCCGGCCGCTTTCACCGCCTGTCCCGCGGACGGGCCGTCGTAGGAGTACACCCCGTACAGCCCGTTGACGTTCGGGTTCGTCTGGATGACGGTCTGCGCGTTGGACAGGGCCTTGGAGGCGTCCATCCCGTCGCTCAGTTTCTGCACCACCTTCACGCCGGACCCCTTGAGGGCGTCCTCGAATCCGGCGATCCGCTCCACCGCGTTGGACGTGGTCAACGAGCCGACCAGGACGACCACTTGGCCCTTGCCGCCGAGTGCCTCCTTCATCGCCTCGCCGGCCTTCTGCCCGGCCTGGTAGTTGGGCGTGCCCAGGTAGAGGGCGGCGCCGTCCTCCTTGGGCAGCGGCGAGTCGATCGCCAGCACCGGGATGCCGGCCTTGTTCGCCGAGCTGATCGGCGCCTTGATGGCGGTCGGGTCGATCGCGGAGACGCTCAGGCCGGTGATCCCCTGGCCCCGGAGCGTCTGGATGATCGACAGCTGCTGGTCCAGTCGCCCGTTGGCCGGGGCCTGGTACGTGC
Source organism: Streptomyces sp. NPDC001056 (assembly GCF_053598955.1). Classification (NCBI taxonomy): domain Bacteria; kingdom Bacillati; phylum Actinomycetota; class Actinomycetes; order Kitasatosporales; family Streptomycetaceae; genus Streptomyces; species Streptomyces sp. NPDC001056. The sequence continues at coordinate 17,808 of NZ_JBSFLI010000057.1, forward strand.
CCTTGACGCCGAGCGCCGACAGACCCTTGTTGAACCCCACTTTTCCGGCGTTCCAGTAGTCCACCGCGACGTTCACGACCATCGCCAGGTCCTGCTTCGACACGTCCTTGCCGGCGAGGGCGGCTTTCAGGGCGGCGTCGAGCTTGGCGAGTTTCGCGTCGTTGAACGTGATGTCGCCCTTGATCGTCACCCCGGCCGAGGAGGTCGACGCGCTCGACCCGGCGCCCGCCCCCGATCCCGCGGAGGAGCCTCCGGCGCCGGTCTTGCTGCACCCTCCGGTCGCCAGCAACGCCGCGGCGGCGACCCCGGCGACTCCCCAGCGCACCGGCCGCGTCGCCAGGCCCACGCCCCGTCTCGTGCCCGACCGCCGGGCGGACCGCACACCACGCATGTTCGACATCCTCTGCAGAAGGGGCCTCGCGGCCTGTTAGCGCTCACATTCGGCCGACCGGAACACGCCCGCGCCAGCCCCCGCCCCGGCCGCCGGAACCTGCCGCCGGCGTACGGGCACCACCGGAGCACGCCCTTTCCGGCCGCAGGCCGGGCCGGACGGGTCTTTCCCCACATGCCGCACCGTCACGGCCGGAGCGGGAGGCAGACCTCCCACGCACCGTCCGCCGGACGCCGTCGCCGGCATTGCGGTCCTGTCCGTGCTCCCTTGCTTGCCAGAGATTGTTAGCGTTCACCGATGCGGCGTCAAGGTGTTACACGGAAGAAAAACGCCGTCGCTCCGGCCCCGCCCGGCCGGCCGTCGCGACCGCCGCGACCGCCGCCGACTCGCCCCGGACGAAGGCGTGTTGGAACGCCGAGCCGAACTGACGCCCCGTCGGCTCTGACGGGCGGGGCGTGTCTGGCGGGCCGTCAGGACCGGCCTCCCGGAGCCCGCCGCCGCATGTGCCCCGGCGCCCGGACGGCGGCCGTCGTTTCCTGGTCTCTCCGCGCCGGCGGCCCAGCCGGGTGTGCCAGGAACGGGGCCGAAAGGGGCGCCCCGCCCGGGTGTGCCGGGACAGCGGCTGGGCCTACGCCGCGGGCCGGGGCGGCCGTCATGGCTTCGCGGTGCCCGCGCGGGCGCGCCGCCGGGCGCGGCCCGGCCGCCGTCCTCCGGCCGCGCGGTGTCCCGGTGACGCGCGCGGCGGCTGCGCCGGCCATGCGCACGGCTGCGGCTCCGGAAAGGCACGCCGCGGCCGGGCGTACGGGCGGGCGTCGTGGCCGGGCTGTCGCACGAGGGCGCCGCGCGCCCGTCCGGCAGCCGGGTGCCGGAGCCGGGCCGCGGTGCCGGAGCCGGGCCGCGGTGCCGGAACCGGGCCGCGGTGCCGGAACCGGGCCGCGGTGCCGGAGCGCGGACGGTGCCGCGGCGGGCGTCCCGGTGGGGCCGCGCGCGGTCCACGCCGGCCGGGGCCGCCCGTACGCTGTCGGGCATCGCGCCCGGGGCGCGTCCGTCCCCCTGGTGACCGCGGTCCGCGAGCCGGCGCTCGGACAAGGGTGCCGGCCGGGGCTCACAGGCCGCCGGCGAGCCGGTAGTACGCCTGGTTCCAGCGGATCTCCTTGGCGAACTGCCGCATGTCGGTGGTCTCGTCTATGAGCAGCAGCTCCGTGCGGAGCATGTCCGCGAGGTCGGCCAGTTCCTCCGTGCCCACCGCCGAGGTCAGCACGGTGTGGTGGGGGCCGCCCGCGGTCAGCCAGGCCTCGGTCGCGGTCCCGAAGTCGGGCACGGGGCGCCAGACGGCCCTCGCCACCGGGAGGCGGGGCAGCGGCTGCGGCGGCGGGACGACGTCGATCCGGTTGGCCACCAGCCGGAACCGGTCGCCGACGTCGACCAGGCCGACCACCGCGGCCGGGCCGGGCTCGGCGTCGAAGACCAGCCGGACGGGGTCCTCGCGCCCGCCGATGCCGAGGGGATGGATCTCGCAAGCGGGCTGCCCCGCGGCGATGCTGGGGCACACCTCCAGCATGTGGGCGCCGAGGACGAGCTGTTCGCCGGGGACCAGGTGGTAGGTGTAGTCCTCCATGAACGAGGTGCCCCCGGGGCGGCCGGTGCCGGCTGTCTTGAGGGCCGCCAGCAGCGCGGAGGTCTTCCAGTCCCCCTCGGCTCCGAACCCGTACCCGTCGGCCATCAGCCGCTGCACCGCGATGCCGGGCAGCTGCCGCAGGCCGCCCAGGTCCTCGAAGTTGGTGGTGAAGGCCCCGAACCCGCCGTCGGTGAGGAAGCCGCGCAGGCCCAGCTCGATGCGGGCCGCGTACCGCAGGGCGTCGTGCCGCCCGCCGCCGCCGGCCAGTTCGGGGGCCATCCGGTAGGTGTCGGCGTACTCCTTGACCAGGGCGGCGACGGCCGCGTCCGCCACCGAGCCGACGGCGTCGACCAGGTCGGCGACGCCGTAGGTGTTGACCGAGACGCCGAACCGCAGCTGCGCCTCGACCTTGTCGCCCTCGGTGACGGCGACGTCGCGCATGTTGTCGCCGAACCGGGCCAGCCGCAGCCGGCGCAGCGCGTCGTACCCGAGGGCGGCGCGCATCCAGGCGTGGACGCGGGGGGCGGTGGCCGGGTCGCAGACGTGGCCCGCGACGGTCTTGCGGGCCACTCCCAGCCGCGCCTGGACGTACCCGAACTCCCGGTCCCCGTGGGCGGCCTGGTTGAGGTTCATGAAGTCCATGTCGATGGTGGCCCACGGGAGTTCGGCATCGGCCTGGGTGTGCAGGTGGAGCAGCGGCTTGCGGAGCATGTCGAGGCCGGAGATCCACATCCTGGCCGGCGAGAAGGTGTGCATCCAGGCGATGAGGCCGACGCAGGCCGGGTCGGCGTTGGCCTCCAGGACGAGGGAGAGGATGGCCGCGGAGTCGGTGAGCACGGGCTTCCAGACGACGCGGACGGGGGCGCCGGGTACGGCGGCGAGCCGGTCGCTGACGGACCGGGACTGCTCGGCGACCTGGCGGAGGGTGTCCTCCCCGTAGAGCCCCTGGCTGCCGGTGACGAACCAGACCTCGAAGGCGGCGGGCGGTGTCATGGCCTGATGGCTCCTCACTGGGCGGACGTGCCGGGCTGGCCGTAGGCGTGGCGGTAGCGGTCGTGGAGCCGGTCGACGGCTTGGGGGTCGATCGGCAGCGGCCGGCCGAGCTGGTGGGAGATGTGCACGCTGCGGGCGACGTCCTCGCACATCACGGCGGCCTTGACGGCGGCGCGCGGGCTCGGGCCGATGGTGAACGGCCCGTGGTTGCGCATCAGTACGGCGGGCGAGCGGTGCCCGGTCAGGGTCTCCACGATGCCGCGGCCGATCGAGTCGTCGCCGATCACCGCGAAGGGGCCGACGGGGATCTCGGCGCCGAACTCGTCGGCCATGGCGGTCAGCACGCAGGGCACCGGTTCACCGCGGGCCGCCCACGCGCAGGCGTAGGTGGAGTGGGTGTGGACGACACCGCCGACCTCGGGCATGTGCCGGTAGACGTAGGCGTGCGCGGCGGTGTCCGAGGACGGCCGCAGTCCCCCGCCGTCGACCACTCGCCCGTCCAGGTCGCAGACGACCATGGACTGCGGGGTCAGCCGCTCGTAGGGGACGCCGCTGGGCTTGATGACGAACAGGTCCTGCCCCGGGACGCGCCCGGACGCGTTCCCGCCGGTCCACACCACCAGGTTGTAGCGGACCAGCTCCTGATGGAGCTCGCTGAGCTCCTCGCGCAGCGCGGCGACCGCGGTGGCGGCGCCCGGGGAAAGGGACTCTGCGTTCATGACCATGGCGACCTCGGCGTTGTCGGGAAGGCAGGAGCGGGAGGGGCGGAGGATGCGGGTGAGCGCTCACAACCAGCGTTGTGAGCGCTCACATTTTCGGGGTGGAGGACAGGGCGGCCGAGCGCAGCGCCCGCAGCCGGTGCATCACGTCGTCGCCGCCGCGCCCGAAGTGGTCGTGCAGCGCGCGGTACTCGGCGTGGAGGCGGTCGTAGGCGGCGGCCCGGACCGGGTCCGGGGTGTAGGCGTTCTCCTGGCGGCGGCCCATCGCGGCGGAGGCGGTGCGGATGTCGGGGTGGGCGCCGGCGGCGACGGCGGCGTGGATCGCGGCGCCCAGAGCCGGTCCCTGCGCCGAGGCGAGCACGTGGACGGGACGGTTGAGCACGTCGCTGTAGACCTGCATGAGGAAGCGGTTCTTCAGCAGCCCGCCGGCCGCCGTGAAGTCGGTGACCGGGACGCCCGCGGCCTCGAACGCGTCGACGATGGTGCGGGTGCCGAAGGCGGTGGCCTCGATCAGGGCGCGGTAGACGTCCTCGGGCCGGGTGTCGAGGGTGAGGCCGAGGATCAGCCCGGACAGGTGGTGGTCGACCAGGACCGAGCGGTTCCCGCTGTGCCAGTCCAGTGCCAGCAGCCCGTGCCCGCCCACCGGTTGGGCCGAAGCGCGCTCCGTCAGCAGCTCGTGCACGCCGATCCCCCGCCGGCGGGCCTCGGCCGCGTACTCCTCCGGTACGGCGCTGCGCACGGCCCAGGCCAGGATGTCGCCGACGCCGCTCTGCCCGGCCTCGTACCCCCACAGCCCCGGCACCACCCCGTCGCGCACGACCCCGCACATGCCCGGGACCTCGGCGAGGACATCGGAGTTGAGGATGTGGCAGGTGGAGGTGCCCATGATGGCGAGCATCCGGCCGGGGTCGAGGGCCTGGGCGGCGGCGCTGGTGACGTGTGCGTCCACGTTCCCGGCGGCCACGACCGTGCCCTCGCGCAGTCCGGTGAGCGCGGCGGCCCGGGCGGTGAGCCTGCCGGCGGGGGCGCCGAGCGGGGTCAGGGGGTGTTCCAGCTTGGCGGTGAAGCCGGTGAAGCCGGGGTGCAGCCCGGCCAGGAACGCCTCGTCCGGATAGCGGCCGTCCTGGTGGACGCCCTTGTAGCCGGCGGTGCACGGGTTGCGGCTCTCGGCGCCGGTGAGCTGCCACACGATCCAGTCGGCCGCCTCGATCCAGCGGTCGGCGGCGGCGTAGGCGTCGGGGTCCTCGCGCAGCACCTGCAGCGCCTTGGCGTACTGCCACTCGCTGGAGATCCGGCCGCCGTAGCGGGCCAGCCACGGCTGCCCGGTCCGCCGCGCGTTCTCGACGACGAGGTCGGCCTCCGGCTGGGCGGCGTGGTGGCGCCACAGCTTGGGGTAGGCGTGGGGGCGGTTCCCGTACTGCGGCAGCTCGCACAGGGGGGTGCCGTCCCAGGTGGTGGGGAGCACCGTGCAGGCGGTGAAGTCGGTGGCGACGCCCACGACCTGCTCGGGGGCCACCGCGGCGTCCGCGAGCGCTCGCGGTACGGCGAGGCGCAGCACGTCGCGCCAGTCCTGGGGTATCTGGAGCGCCCAGTCGGGCGGCAGCGGGACCCCGCAGGGCAGTTCCCGGTCGACCACGCCGTGGGCGTACTCGTGCACGGCGCTGCCCAGTTCCGCGCCGTCCTCGACGGCCACGACCAGGGCGCGTCCGGAGAGGGTGCCGAAGTCGATGCCGAGGGTGACCGCGGGGCGATCGGTGGTCAAGGTCTCCTCCAGTCTGGCCTGCGCGGGCGGGTCCCGTGCCGCGCCGGACGCCGCCGCTTCGCGCCTGGCGGGTGCGGTGCGCCCACCGGGCGGGTCGCAGGGGGTCGAAGGGTCGTGGAGCGCCGTCAGGAAGGGGTGCTGCTGCGGCGGACGATCAGCCGCGGTTCGATCACCACGCGTTCGTCGTCGCCCTGGGTGGTGCCGGAGTCCAGCCGGCTGACCAGCAGCCGGATGCTCGCCTTGCCGAGCGCGGCGAAGTCCTGCCGGACGGTGGTGAGCGGCGGGGTGAAGAACTCGGCCTCGGGGATGTCGTCGAACCCCGCGATGGCCACCTGGCCGGGGACCGACAGGCCGGCCTCGCGCAGGGCGCGCAGCACTCCCAGCGCCATCTGGTCGTTGGCGACGAAGACGGCGGTCACCTCCGGGGAGCCGCGGCCCGCCGCTCCCGCGGTCACCCGGCCGGCCAGCTCCTGCCCGGCCCGGTAGCCCGACAGCGGGGTCCAGTCGCCCTGGATCGGCGGCGGTACGACGGCGCCGGCCTCCTCCAGCACCGAGCGCCAGCCGTTGGCCCGCGCCTCCGCCTCCAGCCAGCTCGGCGGGCCCGCGACGTGCCAGACCGTGCGGTGGCCGGCGGCCAGCAGGTGGCTCGTCGCCATCCGCGCCCCGAGCCGCTGGTCCACCGAGACCACCGGAATCGGCAGGCTGTGCCCGCCCTCCACGGTCACCACGGGGAAGGGCAGCCGCAGTTCGGCCAGCGCGCTGACCGCCTCGCGGTGCGGGACGATCACCACGATGCCCTCCACCCCCCAGTCGCTGAGGTGGTCGATCGCCTCCCTGAGGGCGGCGGCCGAGTAGCGGCGCAGGGTGACCGCCGAGACCATGTACCCCTCGTCCCGCGCGGCCTCCTCCAGGCCGAACAGCGTGCTGGACGGGCCGAAGAGCGTCGGGTTGCAGGCCACCACACCCAGGGTGAGCGTGCGCCGGGTGACCAGCGCCCGGGCCGAGGAGTTCCGCCGGTACCCCAGCTGCCCGATGGCCCGGAGCACCTCTGCCCGGGTCGACTCGCGCACATTGGGGTGGTTGCTCAGCACCCGCGACACCGTCTGGTGCGACACGCCTGCGAGTTGCGCGACGTCCTCCATGGTGGGCGCCTTGCGGGGGCCGGTGCGGCCAGCGGTCTGCGACATGAGGCTCCGATCCGTGATGGGCATCATTGTTAGCGCTCACAGGCAGGTGCGTCAAGGGACGTGCGCGGCAGGGTCGCGGCATGCCGAAGTCGCCCCCGCCGGCCTCGGGTTCGCCCGCTGCGGAAGGGCTCCGGCGGGGCGGGGTGCCCGGGGTGAGCGGAGGGGGTGTCGGCGTCGTACCGGTGCGGGTGGCGGGGGTTCCGTCGTGGTTGCCCTTGGGACTGCCCTCGGGGCTGCCCTCGGGGGCCTGTTGCCGCCGGGCGGGGTGGGGTATGCGTGGGGGGTCGAGTTCCCGATGCGCCGTCAGGAGGCCGAGCGTGCCCACGTCCCTGTCACGGGCCGAGCGCGGTGGTGGTCGTGAGAGCGCCCGTGCCGGGCGCGGACCGGCTGCCGGGAAACGCTCGCCGGAGCGGCCGGGAGGGCCGGCCGCGGCGCCGCCCAGGCTGGATCCGGGAGTGCTGGAGTCGCTTCAGCGCAGTGCGGGCAACGCGGCGGTGGCTGCCATGGTGGCCCGCTCCGCCGCCTCGGGGGACGGGGCGGAGCGGGCGCCGGGGCGGGGGAACGCGGTGCGGGATGTGCTCAGGACGCCCGGACGTCCGCTCGAAGGGCCGCTGCGCGAGGAGATGGAGGCGCGGCTGGGGGCGGACTTCTCGGATGTGCGGGTGCACACCGGGGCGGCCGCCGGCCGGTCGGCGCGCGTGGTCGGGGCGCGTGCGTACACGTCGGGCAGTCATGTCGTCATCGGTGACGGTGGCGCGGACAAGCACACGCTGGCCCATGAGCTGACCCATGTCGTCCAGCAGCGCCAGGGGCCGGTCGCGGGTACGGACCGGGGGGACGGGCTGCGGGTGAGTGATCCTTCGGACCGGTTCGAGCGGGCGGCCGAGGCCAACGCGCGGCGGGTGATGTCCGGGCCGGTGCCGGTGGCGCGTGCGGCCGACGAGGCGGGCACGGCGGCCTCGGGGTGTTCCGGCTCTGCCGGGGCCGCCGGGCCCGCTGGGCCGGCCGGGGTGCGCGTGCAGCGGCTCGTGGGATTCGAGGCGGAGCTGAGTCTGCCCAGTTTCGGCCAGGGCAGCCTGCAGGGTCTCAACCCTGTCGAGGGGCGTCAGCCGGATCCGGTGATCGGGGCGTTCTTCAACGGCGGTGTCCCCTACGGCCGGCGTCTGCTCAACGAGGGGAACCTGTCCCTGCTCACCGACCACAACGTGCTCAGCCGGAAGGCCGCGGCGATCCACCGGGTCCTGGCCGGGCTCGTCGGGCCGGACAGCGTCCCCGCCGTCGGCAAGCCGCAGCAGGCCTCCCTGAGCAACCTGGAGTACGTGACGGCGCCGTTCGACGAGATGGCCCCCGGCTCGGACCGCGCGGTGCAGGAGCTGGCCCAGCAGATCGAGGCCCACGCGCAGGCCATGATCGGTCAGAACCCGCAGCAGAGGGCGCTTCAGATCCCGGGCACGACGCAGTACGCGACCGGGCTGCCGCTGGCCGAGTTGCGGGCCTGGCTCGGCCCCCGGCTGTTCGCGGACACCGCGCTGCAGGCGGCCATCGCGGACTTCCAGAGCTCGGTGCAGTGGGAGTTCTACGTCCAGGCCACCGTCGGCGTGGTGCCCTCGGGCCTGCCCTCGCTCTACTCCTTCCAGGGCGGCGTCGACCACGGCTCGCGGCGCCGGCCGGGCAACGAGCACATCGCGGACGCCTGGACCCACGCGGCCCGCACGGTCGCCGCGTCGCTGGGCCGGCTGCGCGAGATCGCACCGCGGCTGGCGGGCCGGCCCCTGGAGGGCGGCGACCAGGAGGCCCTCACGGGCACCATGGCCATGGGCCTGTCCTACGCCATCGGCACCGCCATGGTCGAGGGCGGCGCCCGCGGTGCGAACTCGACGACGAAGAACGCGGTGCCGCTGCTCCTGAAACTGGCGAACCTGGGGGCGCTGCGGCAGACCTCGACCACCGACACGCTGCGGTCCTTCACCATCCCCGACGCCCAGATCAAGGAACTCGCCCAGTGGTTCCACGCCACCTTCGCCGAGACGAACACGTCGTTCTGGCAGAAGATGGTGGCGAGTTATCCGGACGACCGGGCGAAGCCGCGTGAACCGATCTACGGGCACGGGGAGTCCGGCGTGGCCAACACGGAGCAGATGCTGCGCAGTCTGCTCCACGGGGACACGGATTTCCCGGTCGTCGCTCCCGGCAAGGCACTGGAGCGGCCCGACGAGCCGTCACCGGTGGTCGCGCCGTATCTGGGCGGGCAGAAGGCGGCGCCGGTGGAGATGCGCTGGATCTCCCAGCGGGCCACCGGGCCGGGGCAGTTGTGGCCGATGTTCAAGACGGTGCTCGACGAGGCGCGCAAGGCCAACCTCGGCGGGAGCGGCATGCCGGCGAACGAGGCCCAGGCGGTCTGGCAGCAGGCCATGGACCAGGGGGTCGCCGCGGCCGGGGCGGCCGGTGCGCCCGTCGGGGACATGATGGATCTGGCGTAGTGACGGGGGGCGGCTCCGGCTCCGCCCGGGGCCGAGCCGTCCTACGGTCGCTGCCGCCCGGGGCGAAGCCGTCGCTGCCGCCCGGCCCGAGTCCCCGTGGCCCGCGTCGGTGGTGTCCGCGGCCGCTCGAAGCCCCGGCGCCCGCCGGCGCTCCGGGAGCACCGGCAGTGCGCGCGGCGCCGGCGCGAGCTGCGGATCGGCCTTGTTCGCGGCCTTCGCCACCGCCGGGTACGGGCGCCTGTCCGCCGCCCGGCGAGCCTTCGCCGCCTGCCGCGCGGCACGCTCGCCCGGCAGCAGCACCCGGTTGCGGCGCGGCCGCGTCACCGCGTGGTTGAACAGCGCCGCCGGCCTGTCCGCGGCGCCCGTGCCCGCCCGTGCGGGAACGAGTCGCGAACTCCTGCACCGAAGCCGCTGAGTCCCGTGTCCGGCGCGGCCCGCGCGGGCCGCGCCGGTACGCGCGCTCGCGTCACAGGCTGCGGGCGGTGATGTCGCCGTGCGAGGTGGTGGCGTGGATGTCGAGTTCGGTGGTGCCGTTGTTGGTGAGTGCGTTGCTGACGCGGCCGTGGGTGGTGCCGGCGTCCAGGGCGGCCGAGACGCCGGCGGCGGCGGTCACCGTGATGTCGCCGGACTGGGTGCGCAGTGTGAGGGTGCCGCGTAGGGCTTCGGTGATCCGGATGTCGCCCCGGGCGGTGCTGATCTGTGCCGGGCCGCCGAGGCGGCCGACCTCCACGTCGCCGTCGACCGCGGTCAGGCGCAGGCTCGCGGCTTCGTCGATCTTGATCTGGTGGTAGGCGCCTTCGAAGGCGACGTCGCCGAGGCGGCCGACGCCGCGCAGTTCGCAGCCGCCGGTCCTGGCCTCGACGCGGGAGCCGGCGGGCAGCTTCACGGTGACGTCCAGTGCTCCGGAGGGCCCGAAGAGCTGGTTGCCGGGCGCGTTGGCGCTGATCCGCAGGACGCCGTCGGCGTATGCGGCCGTGGCCTGCTCCGCCGCCTTCGCGTCGCGGCTCCTGGAGGGGTTCGCGGGCAGGATCTCGACCGCGGTGTCGGTGCGGTCCGCGGCGATGAACCGGACGCGTCCGGCGGGGATGTCCAGGACGGCGGTGATCGGGGCGGGGGTGTCGAACTTCTGCATCGTGTTCTCCCGTGTACGGACGGCTCACTGTTTCCTGATGCCGGAAACGCTACGTTGCTTTCCATAGTCAGGCAACAATCTTTTTGCATGAGAACAGCATCACCGCAGGTGAAAGTGGAGTAATCATTGCAACACCCTCTCAGTTAACGCAACGGCGGAACAGCCGTTCGTTGCAATACGGTGAGGGTGAACGCTAGGGTGGGGGTGCCGGGGAACACCGGGCAGCGCCACGGAGCACCCGTGGGACACGAAGGAGGCCGTGATGCCGGGAGGCAGGCTCACCCAGCAGGAGCGCCAGCAGATCGCGGTGGGACTGGCCGACGGCCTGGCCTACGCCGAGATCGCCCGCCGTCTCGGCCGCCCGACCTCCACGATCACGCGCGAGGTGACCCGCAACGGCGGGCCCACCGGCTACCGTGCCGATCTGGCGCACCGCGCCACCCAGCAGCGCACCCACCGGCGCAGGCAGGCCCCGCCCCCGGGAGCGCAGGCGCCCACGCAGCCCTACGGACGCGACGCCGAGGCCGTACGCGACTACCAGGAGACCCTCACCACCGTCTTCATGACCTCGGGTCTGCCCAAGATGATGGCCCGGGTCCTGGGCTGCCTCTACACCACCGACACCGGCAGCCTCACCGCCTCCGACCTCGCCCAGCGCCTCCAGGTCAGCCCGGCGTCCGTGTCCAAGGCGATCACGTTCCTGGAGGGCCTGGACCTCGTCCGCCGGGAACGCGACGAACGCCGCCGCGAGCGCTACGTCGTCGACGACGACCTCTGGTACCAGTCGATGATCCGCAGCGCCCGCGCCAACGACCGGTTCATCGAGACCGCGCGGCAGGGCGTCGGCGTCCTCGGCCGCGGCACTCCCGCCGCCACCCGCCTCGAAAACGCCGCCCGCTTCCTCGACTTCGTCAGCGAAGGACTCGTCCGCGCCGCGGAGCAGGGCCGCGAGGTCCTCTACACCAGAACCGCGGCGGCCCCGGACAGCGCCGGCGAGCCGGGGCCGGACGACGGGCGCACGGCCGTCCCGACGGCCACGCCGTAAGGGGGCCCCGGCCGGGGCGAACCCCGAAGCCGGCCCGGGGGATCGTGAAGCGCCGGGTGCGCGGGGCGGACGGCGCGCGGACAGGTGACACGCTCTCGGGCTCGCGTCGATCGCGGCTCCTGGTCGGTGAGGTACTCCTGCGCCTCTTCCCGAGCGCCGTGCCGCGCTGCTCGCAGCATCGGCGTCGAACCGGGCGGGCGGCCGCCGCGGCGGCCTCGCCGCAGGCCCGTGGGCGGTGGCCGACCTGGTTCGGACGGCTGCGGGGCCCGCCCTGGCCGGTTCGCGGCACGAGGACGCGGGTCATGACCGCTTCGAAGGCCGGTGCGTCACCGGTCCGGCCGGCGGTGACAGCGATGACCGCAGGCCGTGCCTCGCCGTCCGCGGCCGGGCGGACCTCGGCGCTCAGGCCGCCACGACCCGTCGACGGGACACGTCCGGGCACGGCGCCGGCCAGAGAGACGCAGCCCGGCCGCCACGCCGGTCAGGGCCAATTCGGCAGCTGATCGGCTTCCGCCGGCTGCCCTGCCCCTCCGGGGCGGGGCCTGTCCGGCGGGTCGTGCCTGAGGGCGTGCAGGATGCCTGGGACCAGGGGGTTCGGGTCGTTCTTGCGCCAGGCGACGGCGACTCGTGTGCGCGCGGTGTCGGGCTCGATCCCGCGGAAGGCAACGCCTTCGAGGCGGATGCGGCGGATGCTCTCCGGGGCCAGTGACACGCCGAGGCCGGTTTCCACCAGGGCGCAGACGGTCTGCCACTCCACAGCGTGCTGGGTCACTCGGGGGGTGAAGCCCGCAGCGACGCAGAGACCGGCGATCTGGTCGTACAGCGGCGGGCCGACGGCGCGGGGCAGGAGCACGAAGGGGCTGTCCGCCAACTGCTCGACCCGGACGGCTCGTTGTGCCGCGAGTGGGTGCGAGGCGGGCAGGACGGCCACGAACGGTTCGGCCAGCACGGTCTCGAACCCGAGTTCCGCGTCATGGGCAGGCGGCTGACGCAGCAGGCCGATGTCGATCGTCCTTTCGCGCAGAGCGGCCAGCTGCGGCGTGGTGGTCATCTCCTGGATGTCGAGTTCCACAGCGGGAAACCGTTCCCGGAAGGTTCGCAGCAAGCCGGGCAGGACGGTGAGGGCGAGGGAGGCGGCGAAGCCGATCCGCAGGCGGCCGGCCCTGCCGCTGCCGGCTTCCCGGGCCGCGGCCAGGCCCTCCGCGAGGCCGGTGAGGGCATGTCGGGCGGCGGGGAGGAGCTCCCGGCCCGCCGGGGTGAGGCGGATGCGCCCGGGTTCGCGGCTGAACAGCGCATATCCGACCTTGTCCTCCAGGCGGCGGATCTGCTGGCTCAGCGGCGGCTGGGCGATGCCCAGGCGGGCGGCGGCGTGGCCGAAGTGGAGCTCCTCGGCGAGCACGACGAAGGCGTGCAGCTGCGGCAGGGGAAGTTCGGGGCGCTCCATACGCTTAGAGATATCACTCCATGCCTGAACATGTATTAGACGTATCAGTGCTGGTCACCTAGCGTTCGGCACATGACAGAGCGACGTTCCGTCCTCAGCGGCTCGACGTTTGAGGAACAGATCGGCTATGCCCGCGCCGTGGTCGACGGCGAGTGGGTTCATGTGTCCGGGACGACCGGATTCGACTACACCACCATGACGATCTCCGATGACGTGGTGGAGCAGGCCGAGCAGTGCCTGCGCAATATCGAGGCCGCCCTGAGCGAGGCGGGGTGCTCCTTCGCCGACGTGGTGCGGGTGCGTTACCTGCTGCCCGACCGGGCCGACTTCGAGCCCTGCTGGCCGGTACTGCGTCGCGCCTTCGGTGAGGTCCGGCCGGCCGCCACGATGCTCATGTGCGGTCTCGCCGATCCCCGCATGAAGATCGAGATCGAGGTGTACGCCCGGCGGACCACCGCGTGACCGTCCGCGTCGCGCGGCGTGTCCGCGCGGACCACCGCCGGTACGACGCCCGCGGCGGGCGCGGGGAGTGACCCGGGGGCCGTCAACCTGTGTGGTGCGAGGTGGGCACCGGCGCCACGGGTGCGCAGACTTCGATCACCGGTGACGACGGCCTCGCGCCGTGAACGAGGGGAACGAAGATGCGTACGAAGAAGAAGGCGGCGGCCGCGCTCTCGGCCGCGGCGCTGCTCTCCGGCCTGCTCACCCTGGCCGGTGCCACGGCGGCCCACGCGGCCGACGGCTGCGACAACAACCACGCCACCACGGTGCGGACCGCGTTCGGCGGCAAGGGGCAGGGCATCGAGCTGCGGGCCAACGGGTCGGGGAACAGCACCTGCGCCTGGGGCCGCATCGTCGGCGGCGCGCCGGGCATGCACGTCTGGGTGGACCGCAGCAGCGACGGCGGCCGGACCTGGGAGCCCCAGCTGGGCTGGACGGAGATCAGCAGCGGAGGCAGCGTCTGGACCGAGGCGTGGCGGGACAGCGACGGCAGGCTGATGCGTGCCTGCGGCGACTCCGGCTACGACACGGCGATCACCTGCACGAGCTGGTACTGAGCAGCCGCCGGGCCGCCGCGGCGGCGCCTGCGGCGGGGACGCCGGCCCGGGGCGGGGACCGCCCCGGGCCGGCGTGGCGGGTCCTGGTGCCGCGCGGCCGGTCCCGTCCGCGCCGTCGGTCCGGGCCGGGCCGCCCGCGGGTGGCTGCGCTCCGAGCGGCGACCAGCCGTATGGCCGCGTTTGCCGGCCACCATCAGGGACACATCACCCGATATGCGATCGTTCCTCTTCTTCCTCGCCGGCCGCGCGCGCCGTGGCTGAGGTGCCCGGCGCCACCGCGGGTCCCGTCGTGCCGGGTGCGCGCCTGCTGGTCGTCAGCGCGAGCATGGGGGCCGGTCATGACACGGTGGCCGCCGAACTCGTGCGCCGGGCGGCCGTGCACGGCCACCGGGCGGACAGCGTGGACATCCTCTCGCTGCTGCCCCGCGGTCTCGGCGGATGGCTGCGGCGCGGCTACCAGGTCTCGGTACGGCACGCGCCCTGGGCCTACGGCGCGGTCTACCACGCGTTTTTGCGTCCCGGGCGGGGGCCGCGCCCCAGCGGTGTCCCGCTGGCCCGGCTCGCCGCGGACCGGCTGCGGGCGCTGGTCGACCGGGACCGGGTGGATGTGGTGGTCCCCGTCTTCCACCTCGCCGCCCAGCTCACCGGCCACCTCAGGGCGAACGGGCTGCTGCCGGTGCCGAGCGTGGTCTACATGATCGAGTTCGCTGCCCACCGGCACTGGCTGCACCCCGGCAACGACCGTTTCCTGTGCCTCACGGAGCAGGCCGCCCAGGAGGTGCGCCGGGCCACCGGCCGGCCCGCCGACGTCACCGGCCCGGTGGTCGCGCCCCGCTTCACCGCGCCCGCTCCCTCGGCCGCGCGGTGGCGCCGGGTCTTCGCGCGGGAGCACCCCGGCAGGACGCCCGTCCTGATGTCCGCCGGCGCCTGGGGAGTCGCGTCCCGCCTCCACACCACCGCCCGCCTCCTGGTCCGCAACGGATATCTGCCCGTGGTGCTGTGCGGCCGCAACGACCGGATGCGGGCCTCGGTGGCGGGGGTCGCCGGCGTCCTGGCGCTGAGCTGGCAGGAGGACATGCCCGGCCTGATGGGGGCCACGCGGGCGCTGGTGGACAACGCCGGGGGGCTGACCGCCGTCCAGGCGCTCGCCGCCGGGCTTCCCGTCGTCGGCCACCGGCCGCTGCCGGGGCACTTCGCCCAGGGCGCCCGGCGCATGGCCGCGCTCGGCGTCTCCGACCTGGCCGCGGACGATGCCGCACTGCTGGAGGCCCTGGCCCGGCTCACCCGGCCGGGAGCGGAACGCGAGGTGAGGATCGCCCGCGCCCTCGCCGGCATGCCCCCGCTCGCCGACAGCGCCAAGCGGACCCTCGCGCGCATCATCGACATGATCCTGGTCGGCATCGTCGTATGGCTGCTG
>NZ_JBSFLI010000058.1:0-32381 GCF_053598955.1 Streptomyces sp. NPDC001056
GCCGGCCGGGGCCACGCTGCTGCTGTACACCGACGGCCTGGTGGAGTCCCGGCTGCGGGACGTGTGGACGGGCATAGAGCAGCTGCGCGAACGGCTCGCCGCCACCGCGCAGTTGACCGGTCCGGACCATCCGCCGCCGCTGGAGGCGCTGTGCGACGAGGTCCTCGACATGCTCGGGCCCGGTGACCGGGACGACGACATCGCGCTGCTCGCGGCCCGCTTCGACGGGATCGCGCCGAGCGATGTGGCGTACTGGACGCTGGAGCCGGAGGACTCGGCCCCGGGCCAGGCCCGCCGGCTGGCCCGGCGCGCGCTCGCCCGCTGGGACATGGAGGACCTCACCGACTCCGTGGAGCTGCTGGTCAGCGAGGTCGTGACGAACGCCGTGCGGTACGCGTCCCGGCCGGTGACGCTGCGGCTGCTGCGCACGCATGTGCTGCGCTGCGAGGTCGGCGACGACGTGCCCCAGCTGCCGCGGCTGCGGCAGGCACGGGCCACGGACGAGGGCGGCCGCGGTCTGTACCTCGTCAACAAGCTGGCCCGCCGGTGGGGCGCGACGCGGCTGAGCACCGGCAAGGTGGTGTGGTTCGAGCTGCACCGCGGCTGACCACGACGACGCAGAGGGCGCCCGGTGATGAACCGGGCGCCCTCTCCTCGTGTCTCCTGCCCTCGTGTCTCCTACGGCTGTCGCTGCTCCTGCTGCTGGGGGCTGCCGAGCTGGAGCGGGTTCTGTGTCGTCGGACCGCCCGTGGGGAGCTGCGTCGTCGGGGACTGCGACGGGGACTGGGTCGGCGTCTGGGACGGGCTCTGCGTCGGCGTCCGGCTCGGCGACTGGGTCGGGGAGGTGGACGTGGACGGCGTACCCGACGGCGACTGCGAGGGCGACTGGGACGGGCTCTGGCTGGGGCTGGTCGTGGGCGTCGGCGTCTCGACGGCGGCGCCCTGGGAGGTGTTCAGGTCGAACTTGGCCGCGTGCGTGACGCCGAACGTGTACGACGCCCAGATCTGGGCCGGGGGGCCACCGCCGTTGACGCGGCCACCGCCCATCAGGCCGCTGAGGGTCACGTGGTCCCCCTTCCTGACCGTCCCGCCGTCGCAGCCCGGTCCGCCCGCCTTGGCCGCCTCGCCGAACAGGCCGACGGAGGTGACCAGGTCGGGGGTGTACCCGGTGAACCAGGCGGAGCGGTCGCAGTCGGACGTACCGGTCTTGCCCGCCACCTGCTGGCCGGCCCGCAGCGGGTTGTTCGCGACGGTCCGGTTGGCCGTGCCGTCGTCCACCACGCCCGTCAGCACGGACGTCACGCTGTCCGCGGTCGTACGGCTGATCACCGGGCCGCCGATGGGGTCGGCGATGTCGGCCTTGCGGTCCTTCTGCTCGGCCGCCTTCAGGATGGACGGCGTGACCTTGTAGCCGTGGTTGTCGAAGGTGGCGTAGATCCCGGCCATCTCCAGCGGGCTCGCGCCCATGGAGCCGAGCGTCTGGGCGGGCACGGCCTGCATGCCCGTGGTGTCCATGCCGAGTTCCTTGGCCGTGCCCATCACCTTGTCCATGCCCACGTCGACGCCCATCTGCGCGAAGACGGAGTTGACGGAGTCGTTCATGGCCTTCTGGACGGTGATGTTCCCGTAGTCGGCGTGGTCCTCGTTCGGCGGGCCGAAGCCGACCTTGCCGCCGTGGTCGACGACCTGGCGCCCGCTGGTGCCGTCGTACACCGTGTCGGCGTTGATCGGCTTGCCGTCCTGGGTGACGGAGCCCTGCTGGAGCGCGGCGGCGAAGATGACCGGCTTGAAGGTGGAGGCGGGCTGGTAGTCGGTGCGGGTGGCGTTGTTGTAGTAGTGCTTGAAGTAGTCCTGGCCACCGTAGAGGGCGACGATCCTGCCCGTCCTCGGGTCCACCGAGACGGCGCCCGCCTGCACGTCGGCGTCGGCCCGGCGCTGCTTGGGGGCGAGCCTGCCGGTCAGCTGCTCCTTGACCGCGGCCTCCAGCGCGGCCTGCTTCTTCTTGTCGATGTTGAGGGTGATGGTCCAGCCGCGGTCGACCACCTGCTGGACGGCGTCCTTGTGGCTGATGCCCTCCTGCGCCACCAGCCGGTCCTCCAGCTGCTGGTTGGCCAGCTCGACCAGGTAGCCCTTCGTGCCCTGCTCGCCGGGGGTGCCCTTGGGCTCCTTGGGCTGGGGGAACTTCATGGCCTGCCGCTTGCCGGCGTCCAGCCAGTGCTGCTTGACCATGTTGTCCAGGACGTAGTTCCAGCGCGCCTGGACGAGCCGCTTGCCGGTGGGGGTCGCCACCGCCCAGTCGTACTGGCTCGGCGCCTGGAGCAGCGCGGCGAGGTACGCGCCCTGCTCGACGGTGAGCTTCTGGGCGTCGGTGCGGTAGTAGGCCTGCGCGGCGGCCTGGATGCCGTACGCGCCACGGCCGTAGTAGCTGGTGTTGATGTACCCGGCGAGGATCTCGCTCTTGGACTTCTTCTGGTCGACCTTCAAGGAGATGACCATCTCCTTGAGCTTGCGGGTGACCGTCTGGTCCTGGTTCAGGTAGTAGTTCTTGACGTACTGCTGGGTGATGGTGGAACCGCCCTGGGTGCCCCGGCCCATCGCCGTGTTGTACAGACCGCGGGCCAGGCCCCTGAGGTCGACACCGGAGTCGGTGTAGAAGCTCTTGTTCTCGGCCGCGACGAAGGTGTGCTGCACGTCCAGCGGAACCTTGTCCAGGTCGACGCTCTCGCGGTTGGTCGTGCCGACGCGGGCGAGCAGGGTGCCGTCGCTGTACTTGTAGACGTTGCTCTCCTGCTTGGCGAGGTCGTTGCCCGCCGGGATGTCCACCAGCATGTACGCGGCCGCGAAGCCGCCTATGCACAGCAGGCACAGTCCGAAGAACGTGCCGAGGACCTTCTTCCAGGAGAAGATCCGGCGCAGGAGGCTCTTGCGGGGTCCGCCCCCGGGAGCGAGGCCGGCCGATCCGTTGCCGGTCTCGGGTATGGAGCGGCGACGCTGGGGCGCCGCGCGGTGGCCGCCGCGCTGTCGCGCTCGTCTCTCTTCCGCTCGTCCCATGGGTCCTTCGCTCCGCTTCCGTCTCGGTGGTCAGCTCCGAAAGCTAACACCCGCCTATATGACAAAGGGCAACCGATCCGCTCTTTTACGGACGTGAGAATCAGCACCCGCTCCTAGGGAACCGACGGTCAGCGGGGGCCCGAGGTTGCTCCGCGTCCGGAAGCGGATCATCTGCGAGCGGCACGCGAGCGGTATGTATACACACCGCGTATACACGGTGTGTATAGTGCGGGGCATGTCCATCGGTCACACCCTCCTGGGACTCCTGGAGTCCGGCCCGCGCCACGGCTACGACCTCAAGCGGGCCTTCGACGAGAAGTTCGGTCAGGACCGGCCCCTGCACTACGGCCAGGTCTACTCGACGATGTCCCGTCTGCTGAAGCACGGCCTCGTGGAGGTCGACGGCATCGAGACCGGCGGCGGCCCCGAGCGCAAGCGGTACGCGATCACCGAGGCCGGCGTCATCGACGTGCAGCGCTGGCTCGCCACCCCGGAGAAGCCGGAGGAGTACCTCCAGTCGACCCTGTACACCAAGGTCGTCCTCGCCCTCCTCACCCATCGCGACGCCGCCGGCATCCTCGACGTCCAGCGCGCCGAGCACCTGCGGAGCATGCGCGTCCTGACCGACCGCAAGCGCAGGGGCGATCTCGCCGACCAGCTGATCTGCGACCACGCCCTGTTCCATCTGGAGGCCGACCTGCGCTGGCTGGAGCTGACCACCGCGCGTCTGGACAAGCTGCGGGCGGAGGTCGCCGCGTGACCCCTCCCCCCGGTTCCCTGCTCACCGCCAGGGACCTCCGCAAGGCGTACGGCCCGACGGTCGCGCTGGACGGCGCCGAGTTCTCCATCCACCCCGGCGAGGTCGTCGCCGTCATGGGCCCCTCCGGCTCCGGCAAGTCGACGCTGCTGCACTGCCTGGCCGGCATCGTGCCGCCCGACTCCGGCTCCATCACGTACGACGGCCGGGAGCTGGCCGGCATGAGCGACACCGAACGCAGCGCGCTGCGCCGCGGCGAGTTCGGCTTCGTCTTCCAGTTCGGCCAGCTGGTGCCCGAGCTGACCTGCGTGGAGAACGTGGCCCTGCCGCTGCGGCTGGGCGGCACCCCGCGCAAGAAGGCCGAGCGGGCCGCGCTGACCTGGCTGGAGCGGCTGGAGGTGGACGACGTCGGCGGCAAGCGGCCCGGCGAGGTCTCCGGCGGCCAGGGGCAGCGGGTCGCGGTGGCGCGGGCGCTGGTCACCGGGCCCCGGGTGGTGTTCGCGGACGAGCCGACCGGCGCGCTCGACTCCCTCAACGGCGAGCGCGTGATGGAGCTGCTGACCGACGCGGCCCGCTCCACCAACGCGGCCGTCGTGCTGGTCACGCACGAGGCCCGGGTCGCCGCCTACTCCGACCGGGAGATCGTCGTGCGCGACGGCAGGTCCCGGGACATGGAGCGCGCCATATGAGCGCGCGCCAGTGGGGCAGGGACCTCGGCCTGGGCTTCCGGTTCGCGTTCACCGGGGGGCGCGAGGGCTGGACCCGGGTGCTGCTGACGGCGGTCGGGGTCGGCCTCGGTGTGGCGTTGCTGCTGCTGACGACCGCGATCCCGACCGCGCTCGCGGTACGGCACGACCGGGACGACGCCCGCGCGGACTACACCTACGGCGCGCGTCGGCCGAAGGCCGACGACACCCTGGTGATCGCCGACACCGACACCGTCTTCCACGGCCGGAGCGTGCGCGGCCGGCTGGTCGAGCCGGAGGGCCCGAAGGCGCCGATCGCGCCCGGTCTGTCCGCGTACCCGGCACCGGGCGACATGGTGGTCTCCCCCGCGCTCAAGGAGCTGCTCGCCTCCGGCGACGGCGCGATGCTGCGGGACCGGCTGCCGTACCGGATCACCGGAACGATCGGCGAGGCCGGGCTGGTCGGCTCGCGCGAACTCGCCTACTACGCCGGGGCGAAGAACCTCGCCCCGAAGATCAACGGCTATCAGACCGCCCGGATCACCACGTACGGGTCGCCGAACAGGTCCCCGGCGACCCGGGCGGACCCGGTACTGATCCTGCTGGTGCTGCTCGTCTTCGTGGTGCTGCTGATGCCGGTCGCCGTGTTCATCGCCACCGCCGTGCGCTTCGGCGGCGAGCGGCGCGACCGCAGGCTGGCCGCGCTGCGCCTGGTGGGCTCCGACAGCCGGATGACCCGGCGGATCGCGGCGGGCGAGGCGCTGGCCGGATCGCTGGTCGGACTGGTCTTCGGCACCGGCTTCTTCCTGCTGGGCCGCCAGTTCGCGGGCTCGGTGGAGGTCGTGGACATCAGCGTGTTCCCCGACTCTCTCGACCCCTCGCCCGCGCTGGCCGCGCTGGTCGCCCTCGCCGTCCCGGCGGCCGCGGTGCTGGTCACCCTGTTCGCGCTGCGGGGCGTGGTCATCGAGCCGCTGGGCGTGGTCCGTACGGCCAGGCCCGCGCGCCGCAGGCTGTGGTGGCGGCTGCTGCTGCCGCTGGGCGGCCTCGCGCTGCTCGCCCCGATGATCGGCCAGGGCCGCTCGGGCGGGGACTTCAACCAGTACCTGGTCACCGGCGGCGTCCTGCTGCTGCTCGTCGGCGTCACCGCGCTGCTCCCGTGGGCCGTGGAGGCACTCGTGGCCCGGCTGCACCGCGGCTCGGTGGCCTGGCAACTGGCGGTGCGGCGGCTCCAGTTGAGCAGCGGCTCGGCGGCCCGCATGGTGAACGGCATCGCCGTGGCGGTGGCCGGCGCGGTCGCGCTCCAGATGCTCTTCGCGGGTGTCCAGGGCGACTACACCCAGCAGACCGGGAAGGACGTCACCCGGGCGCAGATGCAGGTCAACCTGTCGAAGGGCACCCCCTTCAGCACGGCCGGCGAGCGGTTCGCCGCGACCAAGGGCGTGCGCGCGGCCACCTCGCTGGGCAGTGCCACGCTGGGCGACAGGGACTGGCAGCACGGGCCCGACACCACGGTGTCGCTGACCGTCGGCACCTGTGCCGCCCTGCGCGAGTGGGCCACGCTGCCGTCCTGCCGCGACGGGGACGCCTTCGTGGCGACGGGCACGGACGACGACTCGTCCACCACCCGGCTCGCCCGGCCGGGCACCACCCTGCACGTCGACACGGCCGACGGCACCGGTCGCGGCGCGGACGTGCGCTGGAGCGTACCGAAGGGGCTGAAGCCCGCCCACGCGATCACGGGCCCCAACGGGGCGAGGAGCGGCGGCATCCTGCTGACCCGGGCCGCGCTGCCCGACCGGCTGAACCGCCTGCTGGACGGGTCGGTGTTCCTCTCCCTCGACCCGTCGGTGCCGGACGCGACCGAGTACGTCCGCAACACGGCGGCGAAGGTCGACCCGTTCGCCGACGCGATGACGTGGTCGGCGACGGAGGAGACCAAGAAGTTCGCCTCCATCCGCACCGGCCTGTACGTCGGCGCCGTGTGCGTGCTGGCGCTGATCGGGGCGAGCCTGCTGGTGACCCAGCTGGAACAGCTGCGTGAGCGGCGGAAGTTGCTGTCGTCGCTGATGGCCTTCGGCACCCGGCGGCGCACCCTGGGCCTGTCGGTGTTCTGGCAGACGGCCATCCCGGTCGCGCTCGGTCTGCTGCTCGCCTCGGCCGTCGGGCTGACGCTCGGCGGGGTGCTGCTGAAGATGGTCGGCTCGCCGCTGGGCGTGGACTGGCCGAGCGTGCTGTCGATGACCGGCGCCGGCGCGGCGGTGGTCCTCGTGGTCACCGCGCTGAGCCTGCCGCCGCTGCTGCGGCTGATGCGGCCGGAGGGGCTGCGGACGGAGTGAGACCACGGGGGTGACTCCCTTCGTGGCAGGGCCCCTCCCGGACGGGAGGGGCCCTTCGGGTACGGCACTCAGCCCCGGTCCACCACCCGCACCGGCAGCACCCGCAGCGCCTCCCGCAGCGCCCCCGCCAGCTCCTCGTACTCGGCACCGCGTGCCGCCCCCGCGCGCATCGCGAGCGCGACCCGGCGGCTCGGGGCCGGGTCGGCGAAGTACCCGGTGAGGAGCTGGCTGCTGCGGGTGGTCTCCAGCTTGAGCGCGGTGCGCGGCAGCAGGGTGCAGCCGAGGCCGCCCGCGACCAGCTGGACCAGCGTGGACAGCCCGGCGGCGGTCGTGGTGACCGGCGCGCCCGCCCGTCGCCCGCCGCCGCCCTCGGCCGAGGGGCCCCGCCCGGCTCCCGTCAATCCCCGCCCCGCCTCCCGGCAGATCTCAAGGGCCTGGTCGCGCAGGCAGTGGCCCTCGTCCAGGAGCAGCAGGTTCAGTTCCTTCAGGGCCTCGCGCGGGATGCCCTCGCGCCCGCCGAGCCAGTGGTCGAGCGGCGTGACGAGCACGAAGTCCTCGTCGAACAGGGGGAGTTCGGTGATGCCGGGGACACCGAGCGGGACGGCGAGGAGCAGCAGGTCCAGGCGGCCGGTGGCGAGGCCGTCGATGAGGCTCGCGGTCTGCTCCTCGTGCACCTGGAGGTCGAGGTCCGGATAGCGCTCGTGCACGAGCCGCAGCACGGTCGGCAGCAGATACGGCGCCACGGTCGGGATCACCCCGAGGCGCAGCGTCCCGGTGAACGGGGCGCGGACCGCCTCCGCCTCCTCCAGGAGTTCGCCGACCGCGTCCAGCACCGCCTTGGCCCGCACCGCGAGCCGTTCCCCCGCGGACGAGAGCAGTACTTTGCGCGTCGTACGCTCAAGGAGGGTCACTCCGAGTGTCTCCTCCAGCGCCGAGACCGCGCCGGAGAGGGCGGGCTGGCTCATGCCGATGGCCGCCGCCGCGTCCCGGAAGTGCAGATGCTCGGCCACGGCGGCGAAGGCACGCAGCTGGGCGAGGCTCGGCTGCCTCCGTCTGCCGCTACTGACGGTCATTGATAGAAACCTCCGATCAACACGACCGAGTATAGCTATTTCCCTAATCAATGCACTCTGTGCCAACATCGGCACAGTCCAACCCATGGGAATCGCCCCCAGGAGGGGCGGTTCTTCGCTGCGAGGAGACCCTGTGCTCACTGTCGGTGACAAGTTCCCCGAGTTCGACCTGACCGCCTGCGTCTCTCTGGAGAAGGGCAAGGAGTTCGCGCAGATCAACCACAAGTCCTACGAGGGCAAGTGGCTGGTCGTGTTCGCCTGGCCGAAGGACTTCACCTTCGTCTGCCCGACCGAGATCGCCGCCTTCGGCAAGCTGAACGACGAGTTCGCCGACCG
The DNA here is from genome assembly GCF_053598955.1 of Streptomyces sp. NPDC001056. Lineage (NCBI taxonomy): Bacteria > Bacillati > Actinomycetota > Actinomycetes > Kitasatosporales > Streptomycetaceae > Streptomyces > Streptomyces sp. NPDC001056. The sequence goes on from NZ_JBSFLI010000058.1 coordinate 8,240, forward strand.
CGACGCCCAGATCCTCGGCTTCTCCGGTGACTCCGAGTTCGTGCACCACGCCTGGCGCAAGGACCACCCGGACCTGACCGAGCTGCCCTTCCCGATGATGGCCGACTCCAAGCACGAGCTCATGCGTGACCTGGGCATCGAGGGCGAGGACGGCTTCGCGCAGCGCGCCGTGTTCATCGTGGACCCGAACCACGAGATCCAGTTCACGATGGTGACCGCCGGTTCCGTGGGCCGTAACCCCAAGGAGGTCCTGCGGGTCCTGGACGCCCTGCAGACCGACGAGCTGTGCCCGTGCAACTGGAACAAGGGCGACGAGACCCTCGACCCGGTCGCGCTGCTGGCTGGTGAGTGACCCATGTCGCTCGACTCGCTGAAGGCCCGGGTGCCGGACTTCGCCAAGGACCTCAAGCTCAACCTGGGCTCGGTCATCGGCAACTCCGACCTGCCGACCCAGCAGCTGTGGGGCACGGTGCTCGCGACCGCGATCGCCAGCCGTTCCCCCATCGTGCTGCGTGAGCTGGAGCCGGAAGCGAAGGCGAACCTCTCGCCGGAGGCGTACGCCGCGGCCAAGTCCGCGGCCGCCGTCATGGCGATGAACAACGTCTTCTACCGCACCCGGCACCTGCTGTCCGACCACGAGTACGGCACCCTGCGCGCCGGTCTGCGGATGAACGTCATCGGCAACCCGGGCGTGGAGAAGGTCGACTTCGAGCTGTGGTCGTTCGCGGTCTCCGCGATCAACGGCTGCGGCTCGTGCCTGGACTCGCACGAGCAGGTGCTGCGCAAGGCCGGCGTGGAGCGCGACACCATCCAGGAGGCGTTCAAGATCGCTGCCGTCGTGCAGGCGGTCGGCGTCACCCTGGAGGCCGAGGCCGTGCTGGCCGAGTAGGCCGGACCCGCTTCACGAGGACCCCGCTCACCCCTGGTGGGCGGGGTCTTCCGCGTTCGGTGCCGCTGCCCTGTCCGCCGTCTCCTCCACCGTCTCCTCCGTGGCCGGGGAAGCGGTGGGCGGCTGGTGCGACTCCTCGGAGTACTGCCGCAGATAGCCCACCACGGTGTTCGTCACCGCCACCAGCGGTACGGCGACCACCGCGCCGCCGATGCCGGCCACCATGCCGCCGGCCGCCACGGTCAGCACCACGGCGAGGGGGTGCACCCGCACCGCGCGGCCCAGGATGAAGGGCTGCAGCACATGCCCCTCGATCTGCTGGACCGCGAGCACCACGGCCAGGGTCATGACGGCGGTGAACACGCCCTGGGTCACCAGGGCCACGATCACCGCGAGCGCCCCCGAGGCGACCGCGCCGACCAGCGGGATGAACGAGAACAGGAAGATGAACACGGCCAGCGGGACCGCCATCGGCACATCGAGGAAGTAGATCCCGATACCGATGAAGGTCGCGTCGATCAGGGCGACCAGCACCGTGCCGCGGACGTACGCGGTCAGGGTGCGCCAGGCACGCGGACCGGCGCCGGCCACGCCCTCCCGGGCGGCGGAGGGCACCAGTTTCAGGACCCACTGCCAGATGCGCTTGCCGTCGTAGAGCAGGAAGAGCGTCGAGAAGAACACCAGCAGGATGCTGGTCAGGGCCTCCACTATGACCTGAACGCCCTCCAGACCCGCGGACGTTATCTGGTCGGCGTTGGCGCCGATGGCCTCGCGCAGGTTCTTGGCGATCTGGTTGATCTGCTTGTCGGTGACGTGGAAGGGGCTCTTCAGCAGCCAGTTGCGCAGATCGTCGATGCCGGACTGGATCTGGGTGGAGAGCGTGTCGATGTTCTCCATGACCTGCCAGGTCACGAACCAGCCCATCAGGCCGATCACCACGAAGCCGCTGATCGCGGTGAGCGCCGTGGCCGGGCCGCGCGGCACTCCGCGGCGGGTGAGCCGGGCGACCGTCGGTTGCAGCAGGGCGGTGATCAGCAGGGCGATGACGAAGGCGAACACCACCAGCTGGACGGCGCTGATGACCCGCATCAGCACCCAGACGGTGCCCGCGAGCACGAGCAGCCGCCAGCCGGCCTCGGCCGCGACCCGTACCCCCCAGGGCACGGCCTGGGCGGGATCGGGGCGGGGCGTGGGCGGCGGGGGTGCCACGGGACGGCGGGCGTGCGGCACCGCGTCGGCCACGGCATCGGCGGTGTCGGCCGCGACCGGCTTCGGGCGGGCCGGTTCGGCCGGCGGCGGGGGCTCGCTGTCCTCCTGTGCCACCTCCGCCTGCCGGGCGTCCAGCCGTTCACTCATCTCGGTGAGACCGGCGCCCAGCCTGCCGAGCCACCCTGGCACTCGCGACATGATCCGTCCTCTTCCCCCGCGTCATCGGGTGCTCGCCACCACTCCCCCCATGGAGTCGTGCGGTGACGACCGTACAGGGCGAAAGCCCCTTCCCAGAGGACGGGAAGGGGCTGCGCGAGGTTGAGCGTGGCGGGACGGAACTCAGTAGTTGCCGTTGGCCTGCCAGTAGGTCCAGGCGTCACAGGGGCTGCCGTAACGCTCGTTCATGTAGCTCAGGCCCCACTTGATCTGCGTGGCCGGGTTGGTCTGCCAGTCGGCACCCGCGGAGGCCATCTTGCCGCCGGGGAGGGCCTGGACGAGGCCGTAGGCGCCCGAGGAAGGGTTGACCGCGCGGTAGTTCCAGCTGGACTCGTGGTTCACGATGTTGCTGAAACACTGGTACTGACCGGACGGCACGATCTGGCGCGCCATGGCCTGGATCTGCGCGACCGTGTACGAGGTCTGCACGGGGAAGCTGGCGTTGATGTCGCCGCGGCTGGCGGCGGCCTTGGTCTCCGCGCGCTGCTTGGCCTCCTCGGCCGCCTTCTCGGCGGCTGCCTTCTTCGCGATCGCGGTCTCGGCGGCGGCCTTGCGGGCCGCTTCCTCGGCGTCCTTCTTGGCGCTCGCGTCCGCGGCGATGGCCTGCGAATCGGCCTGCTGCGTCAGGGTCGCGGACTGGACCTGGGCCTGCTGACCCGTGGGTATGTCCGCGAGGAGCGTGGTGTCGGCTGCTGCCGTCGGCTCGGCGTCGTTGTTCTGCGCGACGCTGCCCGAGGCAACTCCGACGACGCTTCCGACGGCGGTGACCGCGGTGGCCGAGGCCACTGCGAATCCCCGGACCGAAATCCGGCTCACACGGTTTCCTTCCAGCATCGCCCGCTTCGGTGACCCTGGCGGACGCAATCGTGCCCCTGACACTGGCCTCCCAACTGCGGGGTCACGGGAGGCGCGGGCCCGGTGGGCAACTCCCCCTGCGGGAAGCGCCGCGTGGTGCGCGGGCGGCATACGGCGAACTCTATGGAGTTGGTGTACTTCCGTGGTGCCACACCGCTGGGGGTGTAGGTGTGCCGTATGCGGGGCCTGACAGGACTGAGACTCTGCCGCAACCGGACGCCGGGTGGCAATTCCGAGTTGCGTGTGAAAGCTCACATCCCGTTTGGCCCAAGGGATTTCCGGAAACCTCCACGCACGAAGGCGCCGCCCGGCTAGGATCTGATGCCTTTGCCGGACGGCGCCAATCATGCCGGATCGGCTCAGATATGGCCGTCTTCGAGCATTTCGGTCACAAGGGCGGCGATCTGGGACCTCTCGGACCGGGTCAGGGTGACATGCGCGAAGAGCGGATGCCCCTTCAGCTTCTCCACCACGGCGACCACACCGTCGTACCGCCCCACGCGCAGATTGTCCCGCTGTGCCACGTCATGGGTGAGCACCACCCGCGAGTTGGCGCCGATCCGGGACAGCACCGTCAGCAGCACGTTGCGCTCCAGCGACTGCGCCTCGTCCACGATGACGAACGCGTCGTGCAGCGAACGGCCGCGGATGTGGGTGAGCGGCAGGACCTCCAGCATGCCGCGCGCGGTGACCTCCTCGATGACCTCCCGACTGGTGACCGCCGACAGCGTGTCGAACACGGCCTGCGCCCAGGGGTTCATCTTCTCCGCCTCGGTGCCCGGCAGATAGCCCAACTCCTGCCCGCCGACCGCGTACAGCGGCCGGAACACCATGACCTTCTGGTGCTGGCGGCGCTCCAGGACCGCCTCCAGACCCGCGCACAGCGCCAGCGCCGACTTGCCGGTGCCGGCCCGGCCGCCCATCGAGACGATGCCGACGTCCGGGTCGAGCAGCAGATCGAGGGCGATGCGCTGCTCGGCGCTGCGGCCCTTGATGCCGAACGCCTCCCGGTCGCCGCGCACCAGACGGACGTTGCCCTCCGCGGTGATCCGGCCGAGCGCCTTGCCGCGCTCCGACTGGATGGTCAGGCCGGTGTGCACGGGAAGGTCGGAAGCCTCCGGTACGTAGAGGTGCCCCTCCTCGAAGAGGATGTCCACCTGCTCGCCGGGGAGCGTCAGTTCGCTCATCCCGGTCCAGCCGGAGTTCTCCGTGATGGCCAGCTCGGCCCGGTACTCCTCGGCGAGGAGCCCGACGGAGGAGGCCTTGATGCGCAGCGGCAGGTCCTTCGACACGACGGTGACGTCGAACCCCTCGGCCTGCAGGTTGCGGGCCACCGCGAGGATGCGGGAGTCGTTGTCCCCCAGGCGGTAGCCGGTGGGCAGCACGCTGGGGTCCGAGTGGTTGAGCTCGACACGCATGGTCCCGCCCAGGTCCCCGATCGGGATGGGGGAGTCCAGGCGGCCGTACCGCACCCGGTAGTCGTCCAGCAGGCGCAGGGCCTGGCGGGCGAAGTAACCGAGTTCGGGATGGTGCCGCTTGGCCTCCAGCTCCGTGACCACCACGATGGGGAGCACCACCTCGTGCTCCTCGAAGCGGGTCAGGGCGTTCGGGTCGGCCAGCAGGACGCTGGTGTCGAGAACATAGGTGCGCCGGTCGGGCTTGTGGCGCTTTGTGCTGGTCACCACGGAAGGACGTACCCCCTCGGATGAGGTCGGGGAGCGACGAAGTGGAAGCCGGGCCGGGAGGGCGGGACGGACCGGGCCGGCCGGCGGCCCGTGCGCACGGCGGGCCGGGAGCCCGACCCCCGCGGCGGCTTCCGTGCCGGTATCGCACGGTCGTGCTGGTGCAAAGGACCTCCCGGGCGGACGGCCCCTGCCGCCCGCTGAGATCCGACACCCGGGGTTCGGGCGTCGACCTGCTTGCCTTATGCCCTCGAACAAGCGCCGCCATGCAAAAGCGGCCATCGGCACACCGTGAACTCCTGGTGGCGACAGGCCGAACGGGATGCGCAAGGGCCCCGCCGGTCACGGTCGCCGGCGGGGCCCTCGCGGTTGTCTCAGCCGCCGAACCGACGGTGACGTGCGGCGTAGTCGCGCAGCGCGCGCAGGAAGTCGACCTTGCGGAAGGCCGGCCAGTAGACGTCGCAGAAGTAGTACTCGGAGTGGGCGGTCTGCCACAGCATGAATCCGGACAGCCGCTGTTCCCCGCTGGTGCGGATGACGAGGTCCGGGTCGGGCTGGTCGCTGGTGTAGAGATGACGGCCGATCATGTCGATGTCGACGGACTCGGCGAGGTCCTCCATCGCGACACCCTTGTCGTGCGCCTCGTACAGCATGGAGCGCACGGCGTCGGCGATCTCCTGCCGACCGCCGTAGCCGATGGCCACGTTGACCACTATCCCCTTGATGTGGGCGGTGGCCTCCTCGGCCTCCTTGAGGGTGGCCTGCAGACCCGCGGGGAGCAGGTCCATGGCGCCCACGTGGTGCACCCGCCAGCGGCCGTCGGCGACGAGGGTGCGCACGACGTCCTCGATGATGCCGAGCAGGGGGACCAGTTCCTCCTGCGGACGGTCGAAGTTGTCCGTGGACAGCAGCCACAGGGTGACGACCTCGACGTCGGTCTCGGAGCACCAGCCGAGGAACTCCTCGATCTTGTCCGCACCGGCCCGGTGACCGTGCACCGTGGTGGAGCCGGAGGCCTTCGCCCAGCGGCGGTTGCCGTCCATGATGACGCCGATGTGCTTGGGCACCTGGGCGTGGTCGAGGTGGCCCTCCACCCGGCGTGCGTAGAGCCTGACCAGCAGGCCGCGCAGTTTGTCGCGCAGGTTCACGTGGCCCTCCGGGGGGGTTGGCGCGGGGTACGTTGCCGGGCCCGTCGAGCCTACCGCTGCCCGGGCCCTGGTCTGGCCCTTGGGCGTGGGGGGAGGGGCGGGATCGGGACTCCGGTCCTCGCTGATGAGACGCGTGCCGGGCGGCATCCGGTTCCCGGGCGGGACCACTCGCCTCGGCCAAGAAAAAACGGGCCGGTCCGTGGGGGGGAGACGGACCGGCCCGAGGGGGGGTTTCCACCATAACCCTTCGTGAGGGCGGATGGGGGCATCCGCGTGCCACAACTACTCTCCGGAGTCGCCCGGGAACACCCTGGTGGATACGGAACGATGGATTCAGGTGTTTTCACGACCGATTCGCAGCGGAATCCGAGGCGAACAAGGGCGGGCTCAATGAAATCCGAAGGAATCCGGAGACTTCCGCCATCCGGGGGCCGCACAGGCGTGTCGGCCGCCGATCCCCCCGACGGGCGACCCGGCCGACGGACGGCGGCTTGACGGCTCCCGCGCGCCCTCGCGCGGCGATCACCCTGCCCACGGCACCGCGCAGCCCCCTCCGCTGCGCGGTACCACCCGCACTGCTTTGCTGGCGCGAATTGCATTGGTCTGAACTTACGTGACAGGTGGGGCTGGTGTGAACAGAGTCCGGTAACGATGTGGACACCGGTGGGGGCGGCGGCCCCGAGGGAGCCGCGGTGGTGGGGCTCAGCGGTGAGCGGGCTTGCGGACGTCGAAGAGGTGCCGCGAGCTGTGGGCGACGAACGCCCCCTCCCGCTCGATCCGCTCGTGCAGCGACCGGAGTCGGGGCTCGTGCGCCTCGACGGTGAACCCGGGCACCATCCAGACCACCTTGCGCAGGAAGTGGACGACGGCGGCGATGTCGTGGAACTCCATCCGCAGCCGCTCCGCCCGCAGCGCGACGATCTCCAGGCCCGCCGCCTCGGCCGCCGCCCGCTCCCTTTCCGGGTCACGCGCGCGGCGCCCGGCCTCCGGCTGCGGCCCGAGGAAGTACTCGACCAGTTCGAAGACGCTGGCGGGCCCGACGTGCTGGGCGAAGTACGTGCCGCCCGGCCGCAGCACCCGCGCGATCTCGTCCCAGTGGGGCACCACCGGATGCCGGCTGAGCACCAGGTCGAAGGCCCCGTCGGCGAACGGCAGCGGCGCGTCGTCCGGGGCGGCGACGACCACCACGCCGTGCGGCCGCAGCAGGGCGGTGGCCTTGGCGGTGTTCGGCGCCCAGCCCTCGGTGGCGGCGACCAGCCGCGGCCGGGCCGGGGCGGCGGTGTCCAGGGCGAAGGCCAGCACCTCCCCGCCCCCGGTCTGGATGTCCAGCGCGGCCTCGGCACCGGCCAGCCGCTCCCCCGCCGAGCGGGCGTACCCCCACGAGGGCCGGGCCTCGGTGGCCCGTCCCTCGAACCAGGAGAAGTCCCACCCGTCGGTGGGCACGGCGGCGCCCTCGGCGACGAGTTCGGCGAAGGACCGGCGCGGTGGAGTCATGCGCACCATGATGGCGAGGGCCGACGCGCCGGTCCTCCCCTTTTCACCGCCGTACCAGCGGCATGACCTCTTCCCCGGCGAACCGCACGAACCCCTCCGGGTCGGGCTCGTCGGCCGTCGGCTGGAGGACGACGGTGTCGGCGCCGGCGTCGGCCAGCCGCCGTACGGCATCGGCGACGGCCGCCGCGTCCCCGGCGACGCCCGCGCCGGGCTGTGCGGCGGTGAGTTCGGCGCGGACGCGTTCGGCGGCGCCGGCGCCGGTGGCGGCGAGGAGATAGACGACCACCTTGTGCGGCCCCTCGCGCCCGGCCTCCGCCTGTCCCTCCTCGATGAGCCGACGGGCCTCTCGTACGCCGTCCGGGGCGGTGTCGCAGGTCAGGAGCGTGCCGTCGGCCTTGGCTCCGGAGAGGCGGAGGGTACGGGGCCCGGTGGCGCCGGAGAGGACGGGCACGGGCCGCGGGGGCGGCCAGTCGAGGGCGACGCCGTCGAGGGTGACGTACCGCCCCTGGACGGTCAGCTTCTCCCCGCGCAACAGGGCGCGCAGGGCGTCGAGATGCTCACCGAGGAGGGTGAGCGGCGAGGCGGCACGGGCGCCCACCTGCCCCATCCAGTCCTGCACCCCGTGCCCGACGACGACGCTCGCGCGACCCGGGAACATCCGGTGCAGGGCCGCGGTCTCCATGGCGGTCACCGCGACGTTCCGCAGGGGCACGGGCAGCAGCCCGATCCCCACCCGCAGCCGCTCGGTCCACGCCAGCGCGGCCGCCGCCGTGGAGACACCGCCCTCCAGGAAGCAGTCCTCCCACAGCCACAGTTCCTCCAGCCCCACCTCTTCCGCGAGCCGGGCGTACTCCCGCAGCCGCTCGGGAGGAAGCTGGGGCCTGAACACCACACCGAGTGAAGTCATGAGGGCCTTCCTAGCGGGGGATGGGGAAGAGGACAAACCCTTTATGCCCCGGACGGGTTGACGACGGAGGACACGATGGGACGACGACGCTGGCGGGACGGCCGGGGCCTTCTGCACATCCCCGGATCGGTCCCCGTGCCCCTGGAGTTCGCCACCTCCTACCGCGCCCGCACCAAGGGCCTGCTGGGCCGTACCTCCCTCGACGGCGCCATGCTCCTCTCCCCGGCGAGCAGCATCCACACCTTCGGCATGCGCGTCCCCATCGACGTCGCCTACCTCGACCGCCGCCTCACCGTCCTGGCCGTCCGCACCATGCCCCCCGGCCGCCTGGGCCTGCCCCGCCCGCGCTCCCGCCATGTGCTGGAGGCGGAGGCGGGGACGATGGAGTGGTGGGGGTTGCGGGCCGGGGTACAGGTGACCGTCTCGGAGACCGAGGAGGCGGCCGGCGACGGCTGATCACCGCGGGAACGGCTTGCCCTCCTTGCAGATGTCCGTTTTCTCGGCGGCATTCGTGTACTCGGTGATGAGCTGCCTCATCGCATCGGCGTCCTGATGGTCCGACGACTCCATCTGGAACGCGGTGAACAGGTGCGCGCCCAGGAGCTTCTTGCTGGTGCAGTTCCGCGTCTCACCGAACGCTTCCCACCCGGAGTAGAGGAACCTGCCGTTGTCGGCCCGGTGGTCGAGCTTGGAATTGTTCTGCCTGCCCACGAAGTAGAGCGTATTGGGGGCATCCGCCAACCACTGGAGCGAAGTCTGGGCGACGAGACGGGAATCGACGCGGACCTCGCATCGCATTCCCCACGTATCAGACAGCTTCTGCTTTGTCGTCAGCTTCCGGCCGCCCGGCAGGAACGACGTCAGGGTTTCACTGTCGACCGGGATTCCGCAGAGGGAATGCGGCACTGCATAGTCGCGCTTCTCGTGCTTGCCGCCGCACCCGGAGAGCGTGACGAGAAGGGTCGCCGCGATGGAGACAACTGCAGGACGCATCCCCATGCGGACCCGGATGGCACTCAAGGACCCTCCCCCGTTCATCCCGAAATATCCGCCGTGCTGCCTGGATCCTGGCCGTTCGCGGTCGGCAGGCCTGTCGTCTCCGCGGACTCCGCCTTGTCCGCGCGGGCGGGGTTCAGCTCTCCGTGCGGGGGAACGACACCTCGACCCGGCGGTTCTTCCGGCGGCCCTCTTCCGTGGAGTTGTCGGCGATGGGGTACTGCTCGCCGTAGCCGCGGACCTCGAAGGTGATGTCGGGGGTGTCGAGGTTCTGGTCGAGGACGGACTGCACGGCGTTGGCGCGTCGGCGGGAGAGGAGGATGCCGTGGGAGGAGGAGCCGAGGTCGTCGGTGAAGCCGAAGACACGGACCTGGGTGGCGTGTTGCTTCCTGATCTCGTCCGCGATCGCCGCGATGCGGGCCTTGGCGTCCGCGCCGAGCTCCGCGCTGTCCTTGCCGAAGAGGACCTCCGCCTGGAGGGCGAAGGTGACGTCCGCGTTGGTGTCCTCGCGGCGTTCGTCCCCGCTCTGGTCCTCCACGACCGACTTGATGTCCAGCACCTTGGGCGCGGCCAGCGTGGCGCCCTCGGGCAGCTTCAGGTCCGGGTCCCTGGGGTCGATCTTCACCGGCGCGGCGGCGGACGGGGCCGTGTCCGGGGGCGGGGTGGGGTCCGTGTCGGCGGCGTGCGCGGAGGTGAGCGTCGCCGCGAGGAGGAGGGTCGCGGACGCGAGGGTGAGCGCGAGGCGGGGTCGGGTGGTCACGGGGGCCTCAGCCGGAGATGGGGAGGGTGGCGGAGGAGAGGGTGGGCAGCTGGAGGGTCACCTGGGTGACGTCCGCCGGCGGGGAGGGGAACTGCATGAACACCGGCAGGGCCTCGCCCGCGCGGAGCGTGCCGAGACCGGTCGTGGTGAGCGGACGGCCCTCCGTGTCCCGCAGCACGTAGTAGCGCTTCTTGCCCTTGGAGTCGATGAGGGTGGCTCCGCCCAGGGACGGCCCGTTCTTGGTGATCTCGGTTTCGTTGCCGCTCAACGCGGATGGCACGAGGAGATCCTTGGCTCCGTCGTTCTTCAGGGTCCCGTTCACTGTGACGAAGCCCCCTGAGTCCCGTTGCGCAGAGGTGATCTGAAGGAGCAGGCCGCCCTCGCCCTTCAGTTCAGCCACTGGCTGGTCCGACTCGCCCTCCTGGGCGTCCGGCTGGGAGCCACCGGCCTTGGCGGCGGACGGCGAGCTGTGCGGCTTCTTCGCGTCATCACCGCTGCCGCCGCCACAGCCTGCCGTGCCGACGGCCAGTCCGGCCGCGAGAGCCAAGGCGACCATCCCTCTGCGGGCCTGCGCAGTGAACCGAATGCTCATCGCTCCGCTTCCTTTGTCATCATTCATTCGCTTGTCAGCCGTCCAGGTGGACGTCAAAGAGGTCTTCGGGCTTGGGGAGCCCTGACGGGTCGTCCGGTTTCAGGTCCCACACCTTGTCCCTGCACGTGAGTTGGGGCAACGTGTCGCCGTCGGCGCCGCCACCGGGGAGCTTGAACGTGCACAGCGGCTCGATCACCGCAACGGCGTGGGCGTTCGACTTCACGTCCTCGGTCCCGGGTACGACCGAATGGCCGACGGACCTGTTGGTCCGCACGTCGACCTGGTATTTCAACGTCCCCGGCGCAAAACAGTCGCTCAGTGCGGCGTCGTTCTGCTGGGCGAGTTGACCGGCTCGTCGGCACGGGTCAGTGAACGGCACGTTGCCGTCGAATATGTCCTGCCACTTCGTCGGGTCGAGCAGATCCGTGACCCACCGTGCCGCCAGCTGATCCCGCTCGTCCTGCGCCGCGGCGAGTGCCGCCGCGTCGGCCGCGGTCTGCGCGCCGCTCCGGTTCACCGCGGCCTGGCCGACGGCGAGATAGGCGAGAGCAAGAAAGAGCAGGCCCGCCACCACCGTGAGGTAGATGGGGAAGGCCTGCCCGGCGTCGCGGCGCGGAGGAATCAGCCGCCGGTGACTTCGGAGATCTTGTTCCTGATCGCGTCGAAGATCGTCTGCCCGATGCTCGTCCCGGTGATCGCCAGCACGATCGCCACCACCACCGCGATGATGCCCAGGTACTCCACCGCGGTCTGCCCCCGGTCGTTCCGGGCGGCGCGGGTCATCAGATACGTCACGGTGGTGTTGAACCATTTGCTCACGGTTGTCCCCTCCAGCTTCGCGTCCGATCGGGGCACCGTACGACGCGGCGCACCGGCCGGCCGAGGGTCCCAGGGCCCAACCGAGGGCCCAACGCCTGAAGTTGACGCGTCTCCGGGCCGCCACCTCACGCCACCCCCAGCCATTTCGCCGTGGCCTGGGACCGGGTGGCGGTCTGGAGCTTGGCGAAGATGCGGTTGATGTGGTTCTTGACCGTCTTCTCGCTGATGAAGCACACGGCGGCGATCTGCTGGTTGGTCATGCCGGACGCGATGAGGTCCATGATCTCCGCCTCCCTGACGCTCAGCCGGAACCGCGACCGGGTCGACTGTCCCATAGAGGATTGCAGTTGTGAAGGAGGCGGGAAGGTATTTTGGACGTCCGCTACGGCGACTTGGGATTCCGTGTGTGCAGGTGCACTCCCCCGCAACTCGGCCAGTAACGCCCGTGTCGCCCCCGGCGTCACATGCGGCCGGCCCTCGTGGACGTCCCGTACGGCCCGTACCAGCTGCTCGGTCGAGAACTCGCCGTGCACCAGGTATCCCCCCGCCCCCAGCCGCAGCGCCTCCCGTACCGTCTCGGCCTCATGGCTGTAGGTGAGCATCATGACCGGCGCGAGGCGCCGCAGGTGGGGCAGTGCCGAGATGCCGTCGACCCCGGGCATGCGGACGTCGAGGAGGATGACGTCGGGGCGGTGCCGCAGCGCGGCCTCGTACGCCTCGCGGCCGTCCGCCGCCTGCGCCACCACGGTGGTGTCCGCGCGGTCCGTGAGCAGCGCGGTCAGGCCCGCGCGCACCACGGGGTTGTCGTCGGCCACCAGCAGCCGTAACCGGGTGGGCGGGAAGGCGGGCGGCGGGCCGGGATCGTGCGCGTGCCGTCGCATGCTGTGCCTCCTTTCAGGGTTCCGGGACCGGCAGGGGGAGTTCCACGCGTACCTCGGTGCCCCGGGGGCCGGTGCCGCGGCCGATGTGGATGCGGGCGCCCGCCTGGGCGGCGCGTTCGGCCATGCCGAGCAGGCCGAAGTGGCCCCGGGCGCGGAGCTGTTCGAGGGTGGTGCCGGGTGGGAGACCGCGGCCGTCGTCCTGGATCGTCAGACACAGTGATCCTCCGAGGACGGCCGCCCGTACGTCCACGCCGGTCGCCTCGGCGTGGCGGTGGGCGTTCTCCAGCGCCTCCGTGGCGATGGCGAGGAGGGCGTGGGACAGGGGGGCGGGGAGCGGGGGAAGGGGCGGAGGGGGGTCGGGGAAGGTGACCTTCAGGTGGGTGCGGGCGGCGAAGTCGGTGACCGTTGCCTGGAGTTCGGTCCGGAAGGGGGTCGTCTGCCGTTCGCTGCGCAGGTCCGCCAGATCGCTTCGCAGGTCCGCCAGAAGTTCACGGGATTCCGCCGCGGCTCTGCGGGCCGAGCGGGAGACCAGTTCGGCCTGTTCGCGGATGCGGGCGGGGTCGGGGGCGGCGGCCGAGGCGGTGGCCGCGAGGCCGTCGGCGGCGAGCGCGACGCCGTAGAGGGTCTTGGCGACGGAGTCGTGCATCTCCCGCGCCAGCCGGGCGCGTTCGGCGCTGACGGCTTCCGTCGCGGCGAGCCGGGCCCGCACCGCCGTCAGCGCCTCGGTGGCGGCGCCGAAGCGGAGCATCAGGCCGCGCAGGGTCGAACCCATGGCCCCCGCGACCACGCACAGGCCGGGCAGCAGCAGCGCCTCGGCCACCGGGGCGGACCGGTCGGCCTTCAGGGTGATGTGGACGACGAACAGGATCAGCGCCTGCGCCGAGGCGAAACAGGCCGCCCCGCGCCAGCTGTAGAGCAGGCCGGCGAGGAGGGGGGTGCAGACGCCGGCGTAGGCGAGCGTGGTGTCCGGGCCGGCCGAGACCAGCAGGAGCGACCCGAAGAGGGTGTCGGCGGCGAGGAGGCTCGGGTGGCGCAGCAGGAGGGGGCCGAAGCGTTCCCAGTCGCGGAACAGGACGTAGGACACCATGAACGTGACGACCACGGCCGCACCGACGAGCCGTACGCCCAGCCCGGGCGCGGCGTTCAGGAGCGCCGCCGGAGCCGCCACGACGATCATGGCCAGCCGGAAGCCGAAGACCTGCCGGCACATGGCCTGGAGCGCGCGGATCTGGAGCTGCTCGGAGGGAGGTTCGGCGGAGGCGGTCGGGTCAGGCGTCCCGACCCGCGAAGCCCACGCCGCCTTGGCCGCGTTGACCGCCTTGGCCGCCTGTGAAGCCCCCGAGGCCGCCCCCCTCGCCCCGTCCCGCTCCTCCGGTTCCCCCGAACGCCCCGGCACCCCCCTCACTTCCCCGTGAGCGATCCGAAGTCCACCCCGGACCCCAGCACCAGCCCGGCGCCCAGCAGCAGCATCGTCGCCGGGACCATGAAGGTGGTGATCATCAGGGTGGCCTTGGGGACCGCGCGGGCGGCCTTGCGGCGGGCGTTCTGGGCGTCGGTGCGGCGCATGTCCTTGGCGAGGGAGACCAGGGTGTCGACGATCGGCGCGCCCAGTTCCTCGCCCTGCTGGAGGGCGGTGACGAACATGGCGACCTGCTCGGAGTCGTTGCGGCGGCGCAGTTCCGCGAAGGCCTGGCGGCGGCTCATGCCGAGATCCATCTGGCGCAGGGTGATGCGGAGTTCGTCGGCCCAGGGACCCTCGTAGCGGGTGGCCACCCGGTCCAGGGCCTGGCGGAAGCCGAGCCCGGCGCTGACGACGACCGCCAGCACGTCCAGGAAGTCGGGCAGGGTGCGTTCGATGACGTCCTTGCGGACGCGGATCGCCGACCAGAGGCCGACCTCCGTCCAGAACGCGCCGAACAACAGGAGCAGGACCGCCACGAACCACTGGCCGCGCAGCAGGAACACCAGGAAGCCGACGCCGCCCAGCGCGCCGTACACCGCGCGGCGGGCGGCGTAGCGGTCGAGGGTCAGGCCCCCGGGGTTGCCCGCGAGGTCGATCCGGCGCCGGTACCGGGCGACCAGGCGGGGGCCCATCAGCCGGAGCACCAGCGGCGCGTACCGCATGCCCATGCGGTCGATGACGGAGCCCACCGCGCCGGTGCGGGTGGCGCCGACCTCCAGGGCGACGGCGAGGTCGACGGGGAGCTCGGCGTCCGCGCGGTACATGCGCACACCGGTGAAGATCCCCCACACGGCGACGCCCATCAGCAGGGCGAGCAGCACGGCCATGGTTCCCCCTCCCTCACACGTCGATGCGGCTGAGCCGCCGGATGAGCACGAAACCGACGGCGTACAGCGCGAAGGCGACGAGCACGCAGACCTGTCCGGCCGGGGAGCCGGTCATCCGGGCCAGGGCGCCGTCCTTGACGCCGTTCATCAGGAACAACGCGCCGACACCGAGAACGGGCACGGCGTACGACGTCATGGTCACCTGGGACAGCTGGGTGCGGATCTCCCGCCGGGTCTCCTTGCGTTCCTCCAGCGTCTCGGTGAGGTTGCGCAGGGCGGAGACGACCTGGCCACCGGCCCGGTTGGACAACACCAACGTGGTGACGAGGACGACCAGTTCGCGGGACGGAAGGCGGTCGGCGAGTTCGCCGAGGGCGTCGTCCAGGGAGTGGCCGATCGCCAACTGGTCCGAGACCTTGGCCAGTTCCTCGCCGGCCGGGGCCTCCAGCTCCTCCGCCGCCATGCCGATCGCGGTGCGCAGGGCGAGTCCGGCCTGGGTGGCGTTGGCCAGGATACGGGCCAGTTCCGGGAGTTGGCCGATGAACCGCTCGATGCGCTTGTGCCGCTGCCAGTTGAGGAACTGCACCGCCGCCCAGACGCCCAGCAGCCCGGCGATCGGCCCGAAGAAGGGCGCGAGCGCGGCCTGGCCGATCAGCCAGAGCGCGCCGATCGTGACGAGCATGGCGACGAAGAACTCGCCCGGCGTGATGTCCAGTCCGGTGGTGGCCAGGCGCCGTTCGAGCCAGCGGCCGAAGCGGGTGCGGCGCAGACGGCGGTCGAGGTCGCGGAAGTGCCGCCTGCGACCGGAGGCGGCGGGCGGCGGCCCGGTGTGCGAGAGGCGGTCCACCAGCTCGGCGCGCCGGGCCCGGCCACGCGCGTAGCCGTGCACGCCGATCACCGCCAGGACGCAGGTCAGCAGCGTCACGCCGAGGGTGAGCCGGACGAGGGTGTGGAGTTCCATGAGGGGGCCTACCTGGCTTCTCGGGTGGCGAGCTGGTCGGCGGTGCGGGCGACGCCGAAGGCCCCCGGCACGGGCTGGCTCGCCATGTGCAGGCGGTCGGCGGTGCGGCGCGGCAGCGGGAAGTAGGCGAAGGCGCCGGGCACCCGCCCGTCGGCCGTCATCGGCTCGGCGTCGAAGCGGGCGACGGTGGCCAGCCGGTACGGCTCCCCGCCGTGGCTGTCCAGGAGCGCGATCTCGGTGATCCGGCGGGCTCCGTCCGCGAACCGGGTGAGCTGGACGATCACGTCGACCGCGCTGTTGATCTGGTCGTGCAGCGCGACGAAGGGCACCTCCACGTCGGACATGGAGGCGAGCGTCTGGAGCCGGGTGAGGGCGTCCTCGGCGCTGTTGGCGTGCACGGTGGCCAGCGAGCCGTCGTGGCCGGTGGACATCGCCTGGAGCATGTCGAGGGACTCGCCGCCGCGGACCTCGCCGACCACGATCCGGTCGGGCCGCATGCGCAGCGAGTTGCGCACCAGGTCGCGGATGGTGACCTGGCCCTTGCCCTCGACGTTGGGCGGCCGGGACTCCAGCCGGACCACATGGCTCTGCTGGAGCTGGAGTTCCGCGGAGTCCTCGATGGTGATGATGCGCTCGTGCGGCGGAATGAGCCCGGACAGGGCGTTGAGCAGGGTCGTCTTGCCGGTGCCGGTCGCGCCCGAGACGATGATGTTGAACTTCGCCTGCACCAGGCCCGCCAGCAGGTACACCATGGGCTCGGCCAGCGAACCCAGGCCGATCAGCTCCTGGAGGGTGAAGGAGCGCGGGAAGCGGCGGATGGTGAGGATCGGCCCGGTCAGCGACAGCGGCGGGATGATCACGTTGACCCGCTCGCCGGAGGGCAGCCGGGCGTCGACCATCGGATTCGACTCGTCCACCCGGCGGTTGACGGTGGACACGATCCGCTCGATGGTCTGCATCAGCTGGTCCGCGGAGGCGAACCGCAGGGGCAGCTGCTCCACGCGGCCCCCGCGTTCGACGAAGATCGCGTCCGGGCCGTTCACCATGATCTCGGTGACCGAGGCGTCCTCAAGGAGGGGTTCGAGGATGCCGAGGCCGAGTGCCTCGTCCACGACCCGCCGGATCAGCTGGGCGCGCTCCACCGTGGACAGCACCGGGCCCTCGCGGCTGATGATGTGCCCGAGTACCCGCTCCAGCCGGCTGCGGCGCTCCGCGGCGGCCAGCGCGCCCATCTCCGCGAGGTCGATCTCCTCCAGCAGCTTGGCCCGGTAGGCGGCGACCAGGTGCCCGTCCTCGCCCCGGCTGCCGTGCTCCTCCGGAGTACTGATGCGTGCCCGCAGGCTCATGGTCGGCTGCTCCTCGGTCAGTGGTCGAGCGGCATGGTCGCGGACTTGGTGGCGTCGCCGAGGCTCCACACGATCTTCGGGATGCGCACGGTGGCGGTTACCGTCACGGAGCCGCCCCCGCCGCCCGCGGAACAGCTCACCTGGATTCCCCCGCTGACCGCCGCCGCGCACGCCTGCTGCGCGTCCTCGCGCAGCGACGCCGCCCGCGCCCCCGCGCGGGCGGCCGTACCGGCCTGCTCGGCGGCGTAGGCGACGGCGCCGAGCTGGATGCCGGCGAGGGCCACGATCAGCAGCACGGGAAGGAACCCCAGGTATTCGATGGCGACCTGACCGCGGTCACGGCGCCCGCTCGGGTACGGCATCTCAGTCCTTCGCCTCCTCCACCGCGCCGGCGTGGCCGTGCACCGTCGCCGGGAAGGAGATCAGGCCCGGGAAGAGCACCGGGACCTTGAGGAAGACGTCCGCCGTGACATAGCCGGACCCGCCGCAGCGCACCCTCGCATCCCCCCTCCACGCCGCCGGCAGGTCCTTCAGCCCCGCCGCCGAACAGGCCGCCTGGCGCGCACCGCCGGGCGAGGCCGCCGTACCCGCGCGCACCGCCTCGTCCGCAGCATTCCCGGCGAGAGTGAAGGTGTACCCCACGAGTACGGCCTGCCACACGAGCACCAGGGTCAGCAGGATCAGCGGCGTCATGCCGAGGAACTCGATGCTCACCTGCCCCTCGTCCGCGCCGAGTCGCACGGGCCGCCGCGCGCCGAGCCGTCGCCTCATGAGCCGCTCACTCCTTCCGCCGCCGAAAGGCCCCACCACGCCCCCCGCCCCGGTGCGTCCCCTCCGCCGGCCGCGCGAGCCCCAGCTCCCCCGCGAGCGCCCACAGCGCCTGCTTCACCGAGCTGCGGCCGTCGAGTTCATGGAGCCGCCCCGCGTCCACGACCGCCTGCAGTTCCCTGAAGTTGGCGGGCACCGCGGTGCGCGCCAGCGCGGTGCCGGTGATCCGCTGCACCAGCGCGGGCTGGATCTCGGTGTGCCGGCTGTGCCGGTTGACCACGACCGTGGTCTCCTCCGCCTTGCGGATCTGCAACCGGTCCCACATCCGCACGGTCCGCTTGGCGGCCCGTACGGCGATCACGTCCGGCGTGGTGACCAGCAGCGCCGTGTCGGCCGTCTCGACCGCGGCCGCGCCGGCCCCGCCGAGCTGGGCGCCGCAGTCGATGACGACGACCTCGTACCGGGAGCGCAGCGCGCGCACGATCTGCCGGGCGGCGCGGTCGGTGACCTCCTCGCCCCGTTCGCCCTCGCCGGGCGCGAGCAGCAGGGCGAGCCCGGTGTCGTGCCGGAAGAGCGCGTCGGCGAGCACCCGCGCCGAGATGTCGCTGATGGCGGCGAGGTCGGCCACCGACCGCCGGAACTGGATGTCCAGGTAGGACGCGACGTCCCCGGACTGGAGGTCGAGGTCGACCAGCGCGGTGGACCGCCCGGACGCCTGCGCGGCAAGCGCGAGCTGTACGGCCGTGAGCGTCGCGCCGACGCCCCCCTTGGCGCCGCTGACCGTGACGACCGTACCCCCGGACCCGACGGGCGCCTCGCCGCCGTGGC
Source organism: Streptomyces sp. NPDC001056 (assembly GCF_053598955.1). Taxonomy (NCBI): domain Bacteria; kingdom Bacillati; phylum Actinomycetota; class Actinomycetes; order Kitasatosporales; family Streptomycetaceae; genus Streptomyces; species Streptomyces sp. NPDC001056. The sequence continues at coordinate 26,880 of NZ_JBSFLI010000058.1, forward strand.
CGAGATGGCGCCGTACCTCCGTCGACCACTGGGCGACCGCCTGCACCCGGCCGGCCAGTTCGTCGTACGCCAGCGGGAGCGCGACCAGTCCCCGGGCGCCGGAGTCCATGGCGGCGGCGAACAGCCCGGGGCTCGCGTCGGTGGTGACGAGGATGACGCCGACGGCCGGGAAGCGCAGGGCGATCTCCCGGATCAGTTCCAACGCCGGTACGGGGCCGATGCGTTCATGGACGACGAGCACCTCGGGGAGTTCGTCCACGGACTCGGCGGCGAGCCGGGCGAGGGCGTCGACCAGTTGGGTGGAGTCGGTGACCGGGGGCTGCGGTTCGGCGTCGGGCAGCTGGCTGAGCAGGGTGACGAGGTTGCGGACGGCGTCCGGGTCGGCGCCCGCCGGGAGGATCCTGGTCGGCATGCGGGCCGCCTCTCACTTGTCCGTCGCGAGTTCGTAGGTGCGGTCCTTGTCCGGGACGCCGGTCTCGCCGCCCGGACCCACCAGCGCGAGCCGGACGCGCTGCGCGAACGACTCGGCGTAGGTGATGCGCTGGGCGTCGAGGGTGGACAGCGCGAAGGTGATGGGGACGGCCTCGCTCGGCTGCTGCTGGTTGTTCTTCGCGGCGTCCGGTTCGAGGGCGGTGATCCGGCCGACGTCGAGGACGCGCGCACCGGTCACGATGATCTTGGACTGGTCGGGGTCGCCCTCCTTCCTGCCCGCGAAGGTGGCGTAGACGTTGACCCTCGACCCGGGGGTGATCTTCCCGGCCACGCCCGTCGCCGCGTCGATCATGATGGCGACCTCCTGCTGTCCGGGCTGGAGGGCGGGCTGGTCCACGATCATGTCGCTCTGCAGCAGGGAACCGGCGCGCAGCGTGGTGACGGCGATCTTGCCCTGGAGCTGGCGCAGATCGGTGACGGCGGTGCCGGACAGCCACCGCTTGGGCATCCTGACCTTCTCGAACTGGCCCGCGTCCAGGGTGGTGTACGGCTTGACGTCGGAGCGGACCCGGTAGGCGGTGACCTCGGGGCCGACCTTGGAGTCGACGTCGTGGACGACGGAGAGCACGCCGGCGAACGCGAGCAGAGCGCACAGGACCGACAGGAGCAGGAGTATCACGCCGCGGCGCTGACGGGAGTTCATGAACCGTGCAACCTCATTGGGGGAATCGGTCGTGCGGGATATGGACGTGCGGGTCAGGCGGGGTCAGGCGGGCGTGCGGGGTTCCAGGACCCGTGGGGCGGGCGGTTCATGGACCGGCGGGACGGCGGAGCAGAAGACGCAGCGGTCGCCGATGACGTCGAGGCCGCACCAGTGGCAGCGGGACTGCCGTACGGAGGTGACCAGTTGGTACAGCACGGACAGGTCGTCGAGGTGGGCGCAGAACTCGACCATGCGGCCGGTACCCCACCACACCCGGGACTCGGCGGGCAGTTCGGTCTCCCGCACTCCCTGCACCTGCCACGCGGTTCCGAGCCCGCCGGCCCACTCGCCCGGCAGCTGGCCCCTGGCGAGGAGCATCCAGGTGGGGAACTCGGGCCCCTTGAGCGTGGCGTCGGGGGCGACCCTGACGAGCTGGGGCTCGGGATGGGCGAGTACGGCGAACTGGCTTCCCGGAACCCAGGACCTGGCGTGCGTCTTCAGTCCGACCGGCACCCGGTCGAGCCGGGCGACGGAGCCGAGGACGGCACCGGCGTGGATGTAGTGGGCGAGCAGCCGCCCGGCGCAGGCGAGCACCCCGGGGCCGAGGTCGCAGGAGGCGAGCTGCCGTAACTGCCGTGCCAGGACGGCGACTCCGAGGGGCGGCAGCTCGGGCCGGAGCAGGGCGACCCGGTCGCTCTCCAGCAGCGAGCGCAGGGTGTACAGGCGCCGTACGACCGGCTCCGGGGTGGCCGCCGAGCAGACGACGACGACATGGCCGTACTGCTCGATGACGGCGTGCAGTTCGGTGAGCGCGTGGTCGAGCGGGTGCCGGTCGAGACCGGCCAGCACGACGGCGGGCATGGTGCGTTCGTCCTGTGGCGGCAGCGCCAGGTCGGCGCTGGTCACGGCAATGGCAGTTGGCACGCCCCGCTCCCCGGTGACTTCACTGCGTGACTACCTGAGCACTGTATCCACGCGGGTGGGGCGGGAGAACAGCGTTTGTGAAGCGCATGTGGAACTTGCTGGGGGCAAGTCCACGCAAACCGGGGCAGGTTGAGAAAGCGGCCGATCCTCACTCTGGTCTGGACCTCTTGACAGCGGGATTGGTCTGGACCAACTTGTCTGTGCACCGGTGGCCACCGGCTCCACCCCGTGGATCCCGCCCCTGGGATTCCACCCCCGGCATTCCGACCCCATGGGCTCCCACCCCACCCCCGACTCCCCGGAGGTCCCCGTGGACCGCGCACCAGGCACCCCCAGACCACCCCGACGCCGCCTCGCGGCATGGTCCGCCGCCGTCACCCTCGCCCTCGCGGCCGCCGGCCTCGCCGCGACCGCCGGCCCGGCCGCCGCGGCGGACGTCAACAACGTCGTCAACGCCGGCTTCGAGTCGGGCCTGTCCGACTGGACGTGCTCGGCGGGCAGCGGCACGACCGTCTCCTCCCCCGTCCACTCCGGCACCGGCGCCCTGAAGGCGACCCCCGCCGGCCAGGACGACGCCCAGTGCACCCAGACGGTCGCCGTCGAGCCCAACTCCTCGTACACCCTCGGTGCCTGGGTCCAGGGCGGCTACGCCTACCTCGGCGTGACGGGCACCGGCACGACCGACGTCTCCGCCTGGACCCCCGACACGACCACCTGGACGCAGCTGTCGACGTCGTTCACCACGGGCGCGTCGACCACGTCGGTCACGCTCTACACGCACGGGTGGTACGGCCAGGCGGCCTACTACGCCGACGACGTCTCCCTCTACGGCCCCGACGGCGGCGGCACGGGCGGCGGCACCCCGCCCCCCACGGTCCCGGCCGCCCCCACGGGCCTCGCGGTCTCCGCCACGACCTCGTCCTCCGCCACCCTCGCCTGGTCCACGTCCTCGGGGGCGACCGGCTACAACGTGTACGAGAACGGCACGAAGGTCTCGTCGGTGACCGGCACGTCCGCCACGCTGACGGGCCTGTCCCCGGCCACCTCGTACTCCTTCCAGGTGACGGCGACCAACGCGGCGGGCGAGTCGCAGAAGTCGGCCGCGGTGACGGCGACGACGGCCTCCTCCGGCACGGGCGGCGGCACCGGGGGCTCGCTCCCGAAGCACGCGGTGACGGGCTACTGGCAGAACTTCGACAACGGCGCGACGGTCCAGAAGATCTCCGACGTGCCCTCCGCCTACGACATCATCGCGGTCGCCTTCGCGGACGCGACCACGACGCCGGGGGCGGTCACCTTCACCCTGGACTCGGCGGGCCTCGGCGGCTACACGGTCGACCAGTTCAAGGCCGACATCAAGGCCAAGCAGGCGGCCGGCAAGAAGGTCGTCGTCTCCATCGGCGGCCAGAACGGCACGGTGTCGGTCAGCGACCCCACCTCCGCCGCGAACTTCGCCGACTCCGTCTACTCCCTGATGCAGACGTACGGCTTCGACGGCGTCGACATCGACCTGGAGAACGGCCTGAACGCGACGTACATGACCCAGGCCCTGCGCGCCCTGTCGGCGAAGGCGGGTCCGTCCCTGATCATCACGATGGCCCCGCAGACGATCGACATGCAGTCGACGTCCGCCTCCTACTTCCAGACCGCGCTGAACGTGAAGGACATCCTCACGGTCGTCAACACCCAGTACTACAACAGCGGTTCCATGCTGGGCTGCGACGGCAAGGTCTACAGCCAGGGCACCGTCGACTTCCTCACCGCCCTCGCCTGCATCCAGCTCCAGGGCGGCCTCTCCCCCTCCCAGATCGGCCTCGGCCTCCCCGCCTCCTCCAGCGCGGCCGGCAGCGGCTACGTCTCCCCCTCGGTGGTGGACAACGCCCTCGACTGCCTGACCGCCGGCACCAACTGCGGCACCTTCAAGCCCTCCACCACCTACCCGGACCTGCGCGGCGCGATGACCTGGTCCACGAACTGGGACGCGTCCTCGGGCAACGCCTGGTCGAACACGGTGGGCTCGCACGTCCACGCGATGCCGTGACCTGACCCCCGCCCGACCCACCCCACGGCGCCCGGACTCCTCCCCGGAGTCCGGGCGCCGCTGCGCGCGTCCCGTTCCGGCCAACCGCGACCGATTCACGTTGCGACCCGCTACAGGTCGATGTGAGGCTCCTGACATGACCGGCCAGGGGGACGGGATGAATTCGACGGCGGACACGCGCAGATCACGGCTTTCCGAATACGCGGAGACGGCAGGACCCGCAGAGCGGGAGACCACGGAAGGACCGCCTGCCGAGGGCGTTTCCTCGCCGCCGGACGAAAGTCCCTTCACCTGTTCTCCTGATGACGAGTCGGCGCGCGGCCGACATGAATTCGCAGCGTTGCTGGGGGAGTTCAGGCGTACGGCGGTGCTCGTGCCCGTGGATGGGCAGGGTGTGCCGTTGACGGGTGATTACGGCGGTGTCCGCTGGATCTACGCCTTCTCCGGCGAGGCGGACCTGGCCCGCTACGCGCTGGCACGCGGTGCGGGCGACCGTGTGTGGGCGTACCAGAGGTGGCTGGGTGCGCGGTTGCTGGACGCGGCGGTGCCGGCTGTGGGGGTGCCGTGCGGGGTGGCGCTGGACGTGGGCGGTGCGGGCGTGCTGTTCCCGCCGGTGTCGGGGATCGTGCCGGACCGGGTGGCGGTGGACGTGGCCGGTTGGCGGGGGTGGCGAAATGAGCGGTGACGGCGAGGACTTGAAGACCGAGGGTCTGGCTCTGATCGCGAAGGGGTTGAACGATGCCTTGGGTGAGTTGAAGGAGCTGGGCCTGGTGTACGAGGCGGACGCGGGCCGGGGTTTCGAGAAGGTCGGTCTGACCGGGCTGCAGTTGGGTCATGACGGGCTGACGGGCGTGTTCAAGTCGTTCTGTGAGCGCTGGGAGTGGGGGGTGCGTGCGCTGATGGCGGAGGGCAGCGGGTTCGCGGTGAGGACGGGGCTGGCGGCAGGTCACGTACGACGACACCGAGAACTATGTGGTCGGCACGTTCAAGGATGTCGCCAACGCGGCGATCGGGAATCCCAGGGCCGGACGGCTCGGATGACGGTCCGCACTCGTTCCTCAGCAAGGTGGACGCCAGACGGCACTCTACGATCCCCGATACCTGCGAGAAGACCTTCTATGAACGCTGAGCCTGCCGCGCTGACGACACCATCCGCGTTGAGCAGCCACGACCTGTTCTATGTACATCTTGATGAGCGGCAGTGCTCTGTGACCCTCGGGTTCACCACCCAGCAGGGCCACGAAGCCTTCGGGCTCGAAAAAGCAGAGGGCGCCGAGGGCTCGTCAGGGTATGGCCTGACTGTGTCCGAACGCAGAAAACCCCCGCACCACTGGTGCGGGGGTTTTCCCAAAAATTGTTCGGCGGCGTCCTACTCTCCCACAGGGTCCCCCCTGCAGTACCA
>NZ_JBSFLI010000059.1:0-30935 GCF_053598955.1 Streptomyces sp. NPDC001056
CGCAGCCCGATCGCCTACGAGACAGCGTCCCGAACAACATCAACTACGCTGACGCCAGCCGCATAACCCGTGTCCAGAACTCGGGGTCAAGGCCCATCCGCCATGCGGTATTCGGCCAGGTCCGATGCCTTTTTGTCATTTGTCGGCAATCTGGTCCCCGCGTCACTGAGGCCCGGCTACATAAAGGGGCTGGGGTGGCGTGCTGCCGTTCCCGGGTGGTGATGGCCGGTCGGTGGGGGAGGTCCAGAGGGTTGCTGACCATCAATGTGGCGGTGCTGCTCGCGGTCATCGTTTTCTTCCGGCTGCGGCGGCGTACGGAGGCCCGTAGCCGCTTCGACGAGAAGCTGACCGTCGTCATCGTCCTGGCGCTGGGCGTTCTGATCGCACCCACCCCGGCGGGCCAGGGGCTGTTGAGTGTCTTGGGACAGGTGGCCGGCGGCGTCATCCAGGCCGGCCGATGAGCCCCCGCACACGTACGGACCGGACGGCGGCCGGCGGTGCCCACGGCGGTGCACGGGTGGGGCGAGCGGGGGAGTGATGGCGGCACGTCGACGGCGTCGGCGCTTGAAGAAGCGGACACGCAGGCAGTTGCAGGGCTGGGCCGCGGTGGCGGCGGTGATCGCCGTGGTGTGGGTGGCCGGGCACTGGGCGGTGGTCTGGCCCGTTCTGGTGGCCGTGTTCGCCGCGGTCGTGGTCGGCGGGGCCGGATGGGCGGTGCTGCGGGCGCACCGTCGCGAGGTCGGCCAGGACCGGGCGTGGCGCGCGCAGGAGGAGGCTCGGGCGCGGGAGTTGTCGATGGCCGAGGTCGACGCGTTGTCGTGGCAGGAGTTCGAGGTGTACGTCGCCGACCTGTGCCGGCGGGACGGCTGCACGAAGGTCGTCGTCAGCGGCAAGAGCGGCGACCTGGGCGCGGACGTCGTCGGCTACCTGGCCGATGGCCGCAAACTGGTCGTCCAGTGCAAGAAGTACGCGCCGCACCGGAGCGTGCCCTCGCAGGACATGCAGAAGTTCGTCGGTACCGCCCGTCTCGAACACGGCGCCGACGTCGCCTTGTTCGTCACCACCTGCCGCTCGTTCACGAAAGCCGCGCTGGGCCTGGCCTTGCGCCAGGACATCGTGGCCCTGCACCGCGACCTGCTGGGCTCCTGGGTCAAGGGCGCTCGTCTGGAGACCTTGATCCCGCTGAACGGAAGCGGCGACGGCACCAGGCGGCGCCCCTCTGCCTGACCGAGACGCTGTCAGCCGCACGCGTCCGAGAAGGATGACGCTGACGCGGGCTTCAACGGCGAGCAGTTGGAGCGGTTGGCCGGCCAGCCTCGGGCTGGAGTGGCGGCGTAAGCCTTGAACACGGTGCAGTCCGGAGTCGGCCCGCGCCGACCTGGGGACCGGCGCCCAGGTCCGCGCAGCCGGGGCGGCTCACATCTCCACGTGCGCGCTGGTCATGGTCGCGCCGAAGTAGCCCCCCACGTTTCGCACACTGATCCCGGCGCTCTTGCCGCAGACGTCGACCGAGCGGCTCGGGACGGGGCCGAAGGCCGAGCCGCGGGCGACCCAGACACAGCCGTCACTGTTCTCGGTGGGCGCGCCGACCACCGTCTCCGCCTTGCCGTCCCGGTTGAGGTCGGCGAGGTGCACGGCCGCGCCGAACTGGTCGCCGGTCTCCACGGCGCCGGGCACCCCGATCGTGTCCTGGGTGTAGCCGGCGGCCCTGGCGGTGGTCAGACCGGAGGACGAGCCGCGCAGCAGGACGGCGGTGCCGGCCCCCTGGTGGGTGCCGACCGCCTCACCGGGCGAGCCGACGAGGACGTCCCCGTACCCATCACCGTTCACGTCGCCGATGCTGAGGGACTGGCCGAACTCGTCGCCGTTCTCGGCGATTCCAGGCACGCCTGCCGTGTCCTGGTGGAACACCGTGGGGTGCTGGTCGGCGGTGATGCCGTGGGGGCCGCCGTAGAGGACCTGGATCTCCCCACCGCGGTGGGCGGCGCCGGTCGCGTTCGCCAGGTAGTCGTCGTCCGCGATGCCGGTGACGAGATCGCCGTAACCGTCGCCGTTGACGTCACCGATCTGCCCGGCGTGGCCGTCGGCATAGGGAAGTTCGGTGGGGGCGTCCACGGATCCGGTGTCGTCTGCGGGGGCGCCGTTGTCCAGGTAGACAGAGCCGCGCAGGTCGTCGTCGGCGGGTCCGGACAGCCAGAACCGCTCGGCCCGTCCGTCTCCGTTCACGTCGCCCATCACCACGCCCCGCCCGGACGCCCGCCATTCGAGGTACCGGGAGGCGGATGCGCCGGTGCGGGTGAACGGGCCCGCGTACGACGAGCCGTCACAGCCGGAGCCGACCCCCAGCTCAGGCGCGCCGTCGCCGTTCATGTCACCGGCGGCCAGGGACATCCCGAAGCGGCAGTACGCCACACCCTCACCGAAACCGGCCGGCGGCGCGATGTTCGTGCCGCCGGCCAGCCCGTTCGGCCCACCCCACACCACGGTCACCGATCCCCGCGACGCCTTGCCGCCCACGTCCTCGTACGGCGTGCCCACGATCAGGTCGGCGTACCCGTCCCGGTCGAGATCGGCGGAGGCCACCGAGGTGCCGAAACGGTCGTATTCCTCGGGGCCGCCGGGGATGCCGGCCGTGGCCTGCGTGATCACGGTGCGGTGCGTGGCGCTCACGGTGGACGACGAGCCGTACAGCACGACCACGGCACCGGCCGCCTCCACGCTGCCGTTGGCCGCGTACGGCGCTCCGACGACCAGGTCCCGGTAGCCGTCGCCGTTGAAGTCGTCCTGCACGGACGCCGTGTTGGCCCCCTTGTAGGGCGCGGCGGCGGAGGCGGCCGGGCAGAGCGGTACGGCGGTGACGGCGGTGATGGCGGTGAGCACGGCTGACGCCGTGAGGACTCTGCGCACACGAACTCCTAGACGTGGAACAGCGGAACGACCTCGGGTGCCCCATCGGACACCCGAACTGATCAAAAGGTTGTACGTTTCCGGCGCGGACCTGGACTCACCGTCCCGCGGGCTTGACGACCCACCCGGAGCCGGGGCCGACTCGGCTGCGGTGCTGCCCACCAACTCACGGCAGGTGATTCGGTGATGAGGGAACACGGGGAGCCGTTCGCGCGGGACGGCCGGCCGGTGTGCGGCGTGTGCTCGGCCCTACGACTGCCCGGTGGACGGTTCGATGGCGTCGAACGCCCCTCTCGGGACTGCCCGTTCGACGCGGCCACCAGCCACCGGCCACCGGTTCACCGCGGCCGGCGTGCCGGTGTGCGTGCACCCCGACCGGGTCGGGCTGCCGGCCGCCCCGTACGCCACCAGGAGCCTTCCCCTGCCGTGGGAGACCCCGCCGCCCGCCGAGGCAGGCGAGGTCCCCACGTGGGTACGCGCGGCGCTGGACGCGGCACCGCCGGAGGACCTGCGCCGACCTGATCCGGCGGGCGACCGAACTCCTGCTCGCCTCGGACCTCGACACGGACATCACCGCGGTGCTGCGCTCCGCACTCGGCCAGGCCGTGTCGCCCGACCAAGCTCGGCCGGCCCGTCACCCGCTCGCCCGTCCGGGAACTCGCCGCCTCCCCGCGCCGCGTTCCCGGGTGATCCGCATCGGCCGTGAAGCGTCATGTGCCTGCTCTCCGGCCGGGGCATCGCCCTCCAACGCCCCGAGACCTGGAAGGAGGCGCCTGACCATCCCCGTCGTTCGGGATCACGAAATGGGTCGTCCGCCATCCCGCCAGGCCCTGTCGATACACGACCTCACAGGGCAATACACCTGGCGCACTGTCAACGCCCGGCACCCTGACGCGCCGGCAACTCGACGCCGGGAGCAATGCTCAGGACTTGTGGATCAGCCCCAGGAGGGACGCGTAGGGCGTACCTTCCCGAATGATCCTGTGATGGTCACCGAGTAGGCTTGCGTTCGCAGCGCGGGTCGGGAAGGCACGCCCGTGCTCAGCGTAGTGAACGCCGACGGCTCGACCGAGTCCGGCTCCCTGATCGACGAGATCGTCCGCGAGGGCGTGCGCCGGATGCTCGCCGCCGCGCTGGAGGCCGAAGTCAACCAGTACATAGCCGAGTTGGCTGCCGAGACAGACGCGGCCGGGCGCCGCCTGGTGGTCCGCAACGGCCACCACCGGCCCCGCACCGTGACCACTGCCGCAGGTCCCGTCGAGGTCACGGCCCCGCGTGTCAACGACCGCCGAGTGGACGAGGCCACCGGCGAGCGGATGCGGTTCTCCTCGAAGATCCTGCCGCCGTGGTGCCGCAAGTCGCCCAAGGTCAGCGAAGTGCTGCCGCTGCTCTACCTGCACGGGTTGTCGTCGGGGGACTTCGTGCCCGCGCTGGAGCAGTTCTTCGGCTCGTCTGCCGGCCTGTCGCCGGCCACCGTGACCCGTCTGACGAAGCAGTGGCAGGACGATCACGCCGCTTGCCAGCTGCGCGACCTCGCCGAGTCCGACTATGTGTACGTGTGGGCGGACGGGGTGCGCCCCAAGGTCCGGCTCGGGCAGGTGCACTCCTGTGTCCTGGTGCTGATGGGAGTGCGCCTGGACGGCACCAAGAAACTGATCGCGCTGGCCGAGGGGTTGCGTGAGTCGGCCGAGTCGTGGGCCGACCTGCTGCGCGACTGCCGCCGCCGGGGCATGCGCGACCCCGAGCTGGTCGTGGGCGACGGCGCGATGGGCCTGTGGAAGGCCCTCGCCGAGGTGTTCCCGGCCGCCCGGCACCAGCGATGCTGGGTCCACAAGGCCCGCAATGTCACGAATGCCCTGCTGAAGTCCGCACAGCCGGGTGCGACGAAGGCGATGCAGGCGATCTACAACGCCGAGGACCGCGCGCACGCCGAGAAGGCGATCAAGGCGTTCGCGAAGACCTACGGCGCCAAGTTCCCCAAGGCCGTCGCGAAGATCACCGAGGACCGTGAGGAGCTGCTGGCGTTCTACGACTTCCCGGCCGAGCACTGGATCCACCTGAGGACCACGAACCCCATCGAGTCGACCTTCTCCACCGTCAAACTCCGCACCAAGGTCACCCGCGGTGCCGGCAGCACGGCCGCGGCCCTGGCGATGGTGTTCAAGCTCGTCGAGTCCGCCCATGCCCGCTGGCGCGCGGTCACCGGAGCCCACCTCGTCGCCCTGGTCCGCGCGGGTGCCCGGTTCAAGAACGGCGTCCTGGTCGAGCGAGAGGGGGCAGCCGCATGAGCGAGATCCCCGGCCCCGGCAGTTGTCGTAGCAGCGTAGAACTGCAGATTGAACGGGTCATCGTCGCATCCCTCGAACAGGCCACTGTCAATGTGCGCTGCCTGCGGGGACCGGTCTGTCGCGGTGCCCGCTTCAACCGGCTCAGCGGTTCAGCCCAAGCGATCGACCTGGCGTTGACGCAGACCGTCGTCTACGGGCATCGAGTGGCAACACTCGACACTGGACTCACCGCCTTCGTAACGCTCCGAGGAGAGGGCATTCAGCATCTCAAGTCGGGCACCCTGGCCTCCGGGTGGCAGGTCATCGAAGGCACCAACCCGGTGTCCTAACTCGGCGATCCACAGGAATTGACAATTGCTCCCCGCATCCCAGGGAGAATGGACTCCGCTGGGGTGGTGGATCCGCCCTCGCCGCCTGATCCAGCACCTCGGCGATCCTTTTTGCCGACATGGCGCTGGAGTCCGGCGGCTCGTCGCCCCAGGACGGGCTCGGCCAGAAGCCTCGCCGGGGCACACAGGGTCTGGCCGTACTGGGCGAAGAGCTCGTCTCGGGAGTCGAAGCGCCCAAGGTCCGTGAGCAGGTACGCCGAGAGATCGCACGAACCGTCCGACGCGGGGCAGGCCGTGGCCCCGTCCCAGTCGACGCTCGTCCTGGACAGCGCCTCGAAGAGTGTCTCCGGACCTGCGTTCGTGAAGCCGCCGCCGATCCCGCCACGCGGCTCGCCGGTACCGCCGAAAAGTTCGGACACCGGCAGCCAGGGCGCGGCGGCGTGATCGGCTTCCGACAGTCCGTCGATGCGGAACTCCGGCCAGGCCAGCACTACTTGGTGGGGAACGAGCCGACGTAGCCGGGGGAAGCGTGGGTACCAGAACGTGCCGTCCACGACCAGGCCACGCACCCGGGAGGGAATGCCCCACGTCCGCGCGACGGCTTCCAGCACGGCCATCCTCTGACTGCAGGAGCCGCGGCCGAGCCGCAGGACCCGGGATACCGGTCGCGCCTCCTCCACCGAGTACACGGGGCGAACCTCTGCCGAGATCCACCGGTGTGCGTGACGCAGGGCCGCCACCTTCGCTGCGGGCCCCTCTCCTTCCGGGACCGCCGTACCGAGACTCCGCACGACGGAGCGCACCCGCGGGTGTCCCCGATCGAGAATGCGTGTCGGCGCCGTTCCCCCGCGCGCATCACGGTCGCCGACCGCGGCCTGTCGACCCCTCCCGCGCGGCGTCAGCAGCGTACTCACCATGACCGGCCCCCTCCCGCCCCGATTGCAGGCCAGTCTCCCAGGTCTTTTGAACGCGTTCAAGTACCGCTGGCGGTCGGCAGGGCACGCGGACCAGGCCACCGATGCCATCCCCGGGTGGGCTCTGGCCGGGTTCCGCTCCGTGCTCGCGCAGTGAGTCGGCGAGGAGGGCGGCCCAGGTGAAGACGTCGGCGGCGGCCGCCGACCGCCGGCGCTCTGCGACTCCACAGCCCGCAAGGCGCATGATTCGATCGTCCATATGCTTGATTCGCGCGTTGAGGTGCGCCATTGTGCTTGAAGCAACCGCATGAGACGCCGTTCAGCAGCAGGCTTTCCACCGTCGCCGCCCGGATCAGCCGAGGAACTTTGTATGTCGCACGACGCGCACCGCACGATCGACTTCTTCGCCGAGGACGCGCTTCCCGCGCCGCGGGTGACGCCGGCCGAGGCGGCACGCGTCGCTGCCGGGCTCCTCGGCTTCGCCGCCCGCGCGGAGGCGCTGGGCAGCCAGCAGGACGCCAACTTCCTGCTCCGCGCCGACGACGGACGGCCCCTGGCGATCCTGAAGATCGCCAACCCCGCCTTCGGCGCGCTGGAGGTCGAGGCCCAGGACACCGCCGCCGACCTCATCGCATCGGCCCACCCGGAACTCCGCGTCGCCACCGTCCTGCGCCACCCCGACGGCTCCCCCCTCCGCACGACGGTGGACACCGAGAGCGGGCCGGCCGTGGCCCGGCTGCTGCGCTACCTGCCCGGTGGCCCGCTGTCGGGACCACGGCACCTGCCCCCGAGCACCGTCGCGGCCATGGGCACGATCGCCGCCAGGATCAGCACCGCCCTGCGCGACTACCGCCACCCGGGCCTCGACCGCGTCCTCCAGTGGGATCTTCGCCATGCCGATCGCGTCGTCGCCGGGCTCGCCGAGCACATCGACCACCCCGACCAGCGCACCGCCGTGCGGGCCGCGACCGCCGAGGCATGGGCCCGAGTCCAGGAACTCGCCCCCGCGCTGCCGTCCCAGGCCGTGCACCTGGACCTCACCGACGACAATCTGATCCGCTGTCCCGATGCCCGCCTGCCCCAGCCCGACGGCGTCATCGACTTCGGGGACCTGACCACGAGCTGGGCGATCGGCGAACTGGCCGTGTGCCTCTCGTCCATGCTCCACCACGACGGAGTCGAGCCGCACCACGTGCTGCCCGCCGTCCGTGCCTTCCATACGGTTCGGCCCCTTTCCCCGGAGGAGGCGGAAGCACTGTGGCCACTGGTGGTCCTGCGCGCCACCGGCCTGGTCGCCAGCGGGCGGCACCAGGCCGCCGTCGACGCGGACAACGCCTACGTCACGGCCGCGCTCGACCGTGAATGGCGCATATTCGAGCAGGCCACCCGGCTCCCGCTGGCTGTGATGACCCACCTCGTCAAGGCCGCGACCGGCCTGGCCGAGGCGCCCCGAGAGAGCGACGCACCCGCATGCCTCCTGCTGCGGGGCATCCTGGCCGAGGACATCGTGCGCTGCGACCTGTCCACCGACGCGGACTCCATGGACCAAGGAGCCTGGCTCGAAGCCGACACCGAGGAGCGGCTGGCGGCTGCCGCGCTCGCCGGCGGAGCGGCCGCGGCAGCCACCCCGTACGCCCGTGCGAGGCTCACCCGCACGCCCGCGCTGTCGGCCGTCTCCGCCGCTACGGTGCCCACCGGTGTCGACCTGCGCCTGGGCCGGGCCACCGTGGTGCAGGCCCCCTTCGCGGGGGAGGTCCGCACGGCGGCGCCCGGCCGACTGGAGATCGTCTGCGGCCCGCGCGTGCTGGCGCTGTCCTTCCCCCGCACGGTCCCTCCCCTCGTCTCCTCCGGCACATCGGTCCGGGCGGGCGGGGAGCTCGCCCGTCTCCCTTCCGGTGCCTCGCTCCATGTCGTGCTGCGCGACACCGCAGGCCCGGCCGTCCCGCCCTTGGTCCGCCCCGAGTACGCCGCCGGCTGGCTCGCGCTCACCGCCGACCCCGCTCCGCTCCTGGGTCTCCCGGCCACCGACCGCACGCACCAGGAGGACCTGCTCGACCGGCGCGACGCCGTGTTCGCGACCGTGCAGGAGCACTACTACGCCAATCCTCCCCGTATCGAACGCGGTTGGCGCCACCATCTGCTGTCCACCGACGGCCGCTCATACCTCGACATCGTCAACAACGTCACCCCGCTGGGCCACGCCCACCCCCGCGTCGAGCAGGCGGTCTCCCGGCAGCTGCGAAAGCTCAACACCAACTCACGCTTCCACTACGCCTCGGTGGTGGAGTTCACCGAACGCCTCGCCGCCCTCCTCCCCGATCCCCTGGACACGGTGTTCCTCGTCAACTCCGGTTCCGAGGCGGTGGATCTGGGCCTGCGGCTGGCCATCGGGGCCTCCGGCCTGCACGACGTCGTCGCGCTGCGCGAGGCCTACCACGGCTGGACGTACGCCTCCGACGCGGTCTCCACCTCGCTCCAGGACAACCCGAACGCCCTGGCCACCCGTCCGAGCTGGGTGCACACGGTGGACTCGCCCAACTCCTACCGCGGCCGGCACCGCGGGGCGGACGCCGTGCGCTACGGGCCCGAGGCCGTCGCGGTGATCGACGAGCTGGCCGCCGCCGGCTGCCCGGCGGGAGCGTTCATCGGCGAGACCTTCTACGGCAACGCCGGAGGAGTCGCACTTCCCGACGGCTATCTCGCCGAGGTGTACGCGGCGGTGCGCCGTCACGGCGGCCTGACCGTCGCCGACGAGGTCCAGGTCGGATACGGTCGTCTGGGGCACTGGTTCTGGGGGTTCGAGCAGCAGCAGGTCGTCCCCGACATCGTCTGCGTCGCCAAGGCCATGGGCAACGGGCACCCCCTCGGCGCCGTCATCACCTCCAAGGCGGTCGCCGACCGGTACCGCGAACAGGGCTACTTCTTCTCCTCCACCGGTGGCAGCCCGGTCTCCAGCGTGGTGGGCCTCACCGTCCTCGACACCCTTCGCGACGAGGCCCTCCAGGCCAACGCGGTGAACGTCGGCGGCCATCTGAAGCGCCGGCTCGAAGCGCTGGCCGTCCGCTACGGCATCATCGGCGCCGTCCACGGCTCGGGCCTCTACCTCGGTCTCGAACTGGTCCGGGACCGCGCCACCCTGGAGCCCGCCACGGAGGAGACGGCCGAGCTCTGCGACCGCATGCTCGACCTCGGCGTGGTCGTCCAGCCCACGGGAGACCACCTCAACATCCTGAAGATCAAGCCCCCGCTGTGCATCGACACCACCGCGGCCGACTTCTTCGCCGACATGCTGGACCTGGCCCTCGCCCAGCTCGGCCACGGCCACACCCGGTGACACCGTGCTCGACGTCGGCGCTTCGCGCTTCGGCGTCGAGGTGATGCTCGGCCCGCCGACCGGGGGCGACCGTGCCGGCCGCCCCCGACCTCGTAGGGCCGCGCCCTTCCTGGACGAGGACTCCTCACCACTCACCCTCCGTCGCGTCCGCCGAGCGCGGTAGAAGCAGCGATGCCAGGTCCGCACGCACCGCATCTCGGCGACGTGGTGGTCTCCTCGGCCCTGTCCGGGTGAACAGCTTCGCCGTCGAGGCACGCCTGCCTCCGACAGCCGACCCGCGGAGCCAACCTTGAGATCCCTGGAGAAGAGAGAAGATGACGGACACCATCGTCGTCGGCGCGGGCATCGCCGGCATCACCGCGGCTCGACTGCTGCACGCCGCGGGGCGACGTGTGGTCGTGCTTGAGGCACGAGACCGAGTCGGCGGACGGATCTGGACCGACCGTACGGCAGGGTTCTCCGTCGACCGTGGCGCCTCATGGATCCATGGCCTCACCGGCAACCCGCTCACAGAACTTGTCACCGCGCTCGGGATGGAGACGAGTGAGTTCACCGTGGGGAGCTTCCAGGCCGGCGGGCGGCCGATCGCCGACTACGACGAATCGCGGCGCCCGCTGGACGACGACGCGACACGGAGGTGGACCGCCGACGTCGGGACGGCAGACGACCTGCTCCAGCGGGCCGTCGAGGCGTGCGGTCCCGGCGAGAGTTACGCCACGGCGGCCGAGCGTGCCCTCGCCGCGACCGGATGGCAACCCGAACGCGCCGAACGGGTCCGCGCGTTCTATCGGCACCGCACTCACGAGCAATGCGGCGCGGAGATCGAACAGGTCGCCGCTCACGCCCTTGACGAAGACGCCATCGAAGGCGACGAAGTGATCTTCCTGGGTGGCTACGACGCGCTTCCCCGCGTCCTCGCGGAAGGACTCGACGTGCGCCTGGGAACGACCGTGACCGCCGTCACCAGATTGACCACAGGGGTGCGAGTCGATACGGAGGACGAGTCCTTCGAGGCCGCCCATGTGATCGTCACGGTGCCGTTGGGCGTGCTCAAAGCAGGGGCGATCACGTTCACGCCCGCGCTGCCCGACGCCGTCGCGGGTCCGATCGCCCGACTCGGAATGGGCGTGTTCAACAAGGTCTTCCTTCAGTTCCCGGACCGGTTCTGGCCGGACGACGTCTACGCGATCCGGCAGCACGGCCGGGCCGGCGTCCCCTGGCACTCCTGGTACGACGTCTCCGTGGTGAGCGGCAGGCCGATGCTGCTGACCTTCGCCGGCGGTGCCTGGGGGCGGGAGATCGAGCTGAAGACCGACGAAGAGGTGGTCTCGTCGGTGCTCGGCTCACTCCGCGAGATCTACGGCGACTCGGTCCCCACGCCCGTGGCGCACTGGATCACGCGTTGGGGCATCGACCCTCTCGCCCTCGGCTCGTACTCCTACGTCGCCGTCGGCTCCTCGCACGACGATCACGATGCGATGGCAGGACCCGTCGACGGCGTACTCCACTTCGCCGGAGAAGCGACCTGGGGGCGCGAACCGGCCACTGTCCACGGCGCGCTCCGGTCAGGACATCGCGCGGCCGAGCGGATCACCGGTTCACCGATCTCCCCGGCCGAGCTCACGCGGGGTGTGAACCTCAAAAGGTGACGTGGAGGGTGGGAACGGCGGGTGGAAAGGCGATACGGGCGCAGACGACAGCGCCGATGACGGCGCGGACCGGTT
This sequence comes from Streptomyces sp. NPDC001056, assembly GCF_053598955.1. Taxonomy (NCBI): domain Bacteria; kingdom Bacillati; phylum Actinomycetota; class Actinomycetes; order Kitasatosporales; family Streptomycetaceae; genus Streptomyces; species Streptomyces sp. NPDC001056. The sequence continues at coordinate 11,497 of NZ_JBSFLI010000059.1, forward strand.
CCGATCCGGCGGTAGGCAGGACCGCCTTTGATTCGAGCGCGTGGATGCGTCATTGTGCTCGAAACAGGCGCACGGCCTCCCGTTCATGCAAAGAGAGGTGCTTCTTGGACGACATCGATCGGGCGATCCTGCGGGAGCTACAGGTCGACGGCCGTATCCCGTACTCCGATCTCGGACCGAAGGTGGGGCTGTCTCCCTCGGCCGCCCGGCTCCGGTTGCAGCGGCTGATCGACAGCAAGGCGGTCCAGGTCGTCGGGGTGACCGATCCGATGACCATGGGTCAGCAGACCATGGCTCTCCTGGGCCTGCGCGTCGACGGCGATCCGCGGGCGGTCGCCGATGAACTGTCCGGGCACAGCGAAGTCGTGTACACGGTTCTGACGGCGGGGAGTTTCGACCTGTTCGCCGAGGTGGTGTGCGGCCAGCCCCGCGATCTCCTCGACTTCGTCAACGACGTCGTACGCGCCGTCGAGGGCGTCGCGTCCGTGGAGAGCTTCCCGTATTTCGCGATTCACACCCACCGCTTCCTGTGGCACGTCGACTGAGCCCTTTCCATCCTGACGGCGGGGCCTGGCGGTTGGCGGGCCGCGCGAACCGATGAAACGCGCGGACGGTGACGCGCGACGCCCGGCCGGCCCGAGTCCGCACGGACCTGTCTCCCGGAGGACCTCGTGCGCGAGGGGCTCCGCGTCGCAGCACCCTGGTCAACGCCGTGCCGGTTGAGCCGCTTGTCGGGCTTGGCCGGAGCATTCCACCCGTCCCGACCGCTATGCCTCGCCCGAGGACCGACGCCACGCCCGCGAGATCCGTGCCGAGCACACGTCGGACCACTGCGAACGCGCCTGTGCGGCAGCGGGAATAGAACCCGAGTCCGTCCGGACCTCACCCTGCGTCCGCCGGAATCCCCGTTGTCCTGGACGTCTCTGCCTACTCAAGCCATGGCGCACCGGACTCAGAACGAATGATCACGGGGAGGCCGCAGTTGTTGCATGTCGCTCCAGCGACGAGGATGACGACCGGGTGAAGCCGGGTCCCGTAGCGGCGGAGGATGACGCGGTAGTCCACGGACGCGGGAGCGTGGTTCGCGTCGGCGCCGCGGCCATCGGTTCCCGGCCCGCGGACGGACGCCACACCGAAGCACCGGTGCAGCCAGTGCGGGGGACGCTCGGCGCGGAAGAGGGCGCCGGTGGGTGGCCGCGCCCGGGTGGTGGGCCTGGACGTGTCGGGCACGCACGAGTGTGGTTCCCGGTCCGTCGGGACGCAGTCGGCCCTGCTTTCCCGGACGATCGGCGGGGAGCGGCCGTGCGCCGGGGAACGGGTCGTCGACATCGAGGACGAGCTCGCTTCGCGGCCAGCGAGCTGGACCGCCCCGCGTCGAGTTCGCGCGGGGCGCGCCCTGTCAGCGACGGCGGAGGGCGTTGAGCCGGGCGGCCTGGCGCGTCAGGTAGTCGCGCTCCGCGAGGCTCGGTGCCTTGCCGGCCGCCTCGGCGTACAACCGTGCCGCCGTCGCCAGGTCCCCGTCGCGCTCGTGGAGGTACGCCGCCACCGCGGTGTGGCGGGGCAGCGCGGTGTCGAGCGCGGCGAGCGCCGCCAGACCGGCACGCGGTCCGTCGGCCTCCCCGACGGCCACCGCGCGGTTGAGCCGGACGACCGGGCTGTCGGTCAGGCGTGCGAGTTCGTCGTACCACTCGACGATCTGCACCCAGTCGGTCTCCTCGGCGGTGGGCGCGTCGGCGTGGAGTGCCGCGATGGCGGCCTGTGCCTGGAACTCGCCCAGCCGGTCGCGGGCGAGGGCCGCCTGCAGGATCCCGACGCCCTCCGCGATCAGCTCGGTGTCCCACCGGCCGCGGTCCTGTGCGGCGAGGGGCACCAGGCTGCCGTCGGGCGCGGTCCGGGTGGCGCGCCGGGCGTGGTGGAGCAGCATGAGGGCGAGCAGCCCCGCCACCTCGGGGTGGTCGACCTGGGCCGCGAGCTGTCGGGTGAGCCGGATGGCCTCGGCGGCGAGGTCGATGTCGCCGGAGTAGCCCTCGTTGAAGACCAAGTAGAGGACGCGCAGCACGGTGGCGACGTCGCCGGGCTGGTCGAAGCGCGTGCCGGAGACGGTGCGCTTGGCCCGGCTGATGCGCTGCGCCATGGTCGCCTCGGGCACCAGGTAGGCCTGGGCGATCTGGCGGGTGGTGAGCCCGCCGACGGCGCGCAGCGTGAGCGCGACCGCGGACGACGGCGTCAACGACGGGTGGGCGCAGAGGAAGTAGAGCTGGAGCGTGTCGTCCACCGCGGGCGCGGGACCGGGCGCCGGCTCCTCCTCGACACGGTTCTCACGCCGACGGCGGGCGGCGTCCGCCCGGACCTGGTCGAGGAACTTGCGCCAGGCCACGGTGACCAACCAGCTCTTCGCGTCCCGTGGCGGATCGGCCGGCCAGACGCGGGCCGCCTCAAGCAGCGCGTCCTGCACGGCGTCCTCGGCCGCCGCGAAGTCGGCTCCGCGGCGGACGAGGATTCCGAGCACGGTCGGTGTGAGGCTCCGGAGCAGGACCTCGTCCACCGACGACGTCACTCCGCGATGGTCGGCGGCGCGGCCAGGAACGGGCGCACCTCCAGCCATTCGTGGATCGGCCTGCCGCCGGCCCCGGGGGCGGCCGACAGCTCCCCGGCCAGCTCGACGGCGCGCTCGTAGCTGTCGACATCGATCGCCATCCAGCCGGCGATGAGGTCCTTGGTCTCCGCGAACGGGCCGTCGGTGACCGGGGGGCGCCCCTCGCCGTCGTACCGGACCCATGTCCTCTCGGGGGCGAGCGCCTGGCCGTCGACGAACTCGCCGGTCTTTTCGAGCCGGGCCGCGAAGTCGTTCATGTACTGGATGTGCGCGGAGATCTCCTCCGGCGTCCACTGGTCCATGGGCACGTCGTTGACCGCCGCCGGAGCGCCGCGGTAGTGCTTGAGAAGCAGGTACTTGGCCATGGTGTCTCTCCTCGTTCCGGTGCGGCCCATTGTGGCCGCGTCCACTGCGGAGACGGAGCCAGGCACGCGTTCTCGACATCGCCGTCCGATTTCGGGCTCCCGTGGACCGGCCCCCGGCCCCCGGCCTTCCACCGTTCGCCGGTGAACCGGGTGCCACAGCCGGCGCACACGGGGCGCGGGCTTCCCGCTCGGCCCTCCGCTGCTCGGCGCAGCGTGATCTCAGCTGCCGCCTGCCTCGACGCCTCCTCGCAGCCCCCACGCATCCAGCCCCGAGTAGATCAACGCTCAACGCGATGCGTCCTCCGGGGAAGCCGAGGGCCTCGGCTTCCCCGGTACAGAGCGCTACCAGAGACCTGGACCTGGTCGACGTCATCCTCGCGGACCCGGAGGCGGGAGGCCGGTGCGACGAGGTACGGCTACGCGCCCTCACCGACCCCGTCACCGCCACCGGTTGCGCACGCCTTCTGGTCGACCGCGCCCTCGCGACCCCCGCCGAACCCGCACCCTCACCCCACCACCACGACGAAAGGACCCCCACGTCCCCCTGACCCAGGCCGAAGAACGGCGCGCCGAAGCACGGCCGCACACCCTCGCCGACGCCTCCACCACCTACGCGATGGGCCGTGTCCTGCTGGCGGCCCTGCCCACCCCCTCGCAGACCGTCGGCCCCTTCTACGGGTGGGTACGCGCTGCCCTTCCCTGGCGGCGGCGACCGGATCACCCCCGAGGCGCTGACCCCGCACACGGTGACCAGTGAGGAGGGGGTGCGCGAGGTCGTCGCGGCGACCGCCGAGCGCGGCTACGCGTGGGTGGAGCAGGAGCTGGAGGAGGGGCTGCGCTCACTGGCGGCGCCGGTCGTGGACGGCACGGGCCGGGTGGTCGCCGCGGTGAACGTGGCCCTGCACGCCGGCCGGGCCACCCCGGAGGAGAGCCTGGCCGCGCTGCTGCCGCACCTGGGGGAGACGGCCGCGCGGATCGGCGCCGACGTGGCGGCGGTGAGCCGCTTCTCGCCCGTGGTCACCGGCTGAGTCCACCCGCCGCCCGCGGGTGACGCCGGTCAGCCGCCGTCCGCCGCCGGGCGGAGCGCCGCGACCGCGTCGAGCATCAACTCCAGGGCGTACGGGTATCCGCTGTCGCGCATGTCGGCGGCGAGCAGCGGCAAGGTCGCCGCGATGTTCGGGTGGGTGGCGGACGGCAGCCGGCCGTAGACCTCCTGCCAGACCTCCGCGTCCGCGTGCCGGGCCGCCTTCGGCAGCGCGAGCGCGGCGGCGTCCTGAGCGGCGAAGGCGAGCGCCTGGTCGACGAACGCGTGGTAGATCCGCACCGCGAGCGGGTCCGGGAAGCCGCCGGAACGCAGGATGCCGAGGATCGTCTCGACCACCCGGGTCTCGTTCGGCCGCCCGGTCGTGCGATGCGCCGCGAGCAGCGCGGCCTGCGGGTTCGACTGGTACGAGGCGTGGATCCGCAACCCGATCGCGCGCAGGTCGGCGCGCCAGTCGCCGGTGCTCGTCCACCCGGCCTGCGCGCGGCCGATCAGCTCGTCCGCGAGGGCGAGCAGCAGGGCGTCGGTGTTGCGGAAGTAGCGGTAGAGCGCGCTGGGATCGGCGCCCAGCGCGGCGCCCAGCCGCCGTACCGACAGCGCCTCCGCTCCGTGCTGCGCGACGAGGCGCAACGCGGTCTCGACGATCAGTGCCTCCGACAGGACGGCGCCCTGCTTGGTGGGGCGGCGGCGTTGACGCCTGCCCTCGGGCACCACACGTTCGACCATGCCCGGACCTTACGTCAACACCATTGACGTGTAAACGGCCGTCCCACTTCCATGACGCCTACCAAGCCCGCCGTCTCAAGCACGGGAGTCAACCATGGCCACGGCCGATCTGGTCTTCACTCGCGGTCCCGTCCTCACCGTCGATCCGGCCCGCACCCGGGCGAGTTCGCTCGCCGTGGTCGGCGACCGGATCGCGGCCGTCGGCCACGACGAGGTGCTGGCGCTCGTGGGGCCCGGCACCGAGGTCGTCGACCTGACGGGGAAGCTGCTGCTCCCAGGGTTCCAGGACGCCCACGTCCACGCCGTCGCCGGCGGGCGGGAGCTGGCCGAGTGCGACCTGTCCGGCACCGTCGGTGTCACGGAGTACCTGGACCTGGTCCGCGGCTACGCGGACGCCCATCCGGACCATGCCTGGATCACCGGCGGCGGCTGGTCGATGGAGAGCTTCGACGGCGGGCTGCCCACCCGGCAGCTGCTCGACTCCGTCGTGCCGGACCGCCCGGTGCTGCTCTCGAACCGGGACCACCACGGCGCGTGGGCCAACACCCGGGCGCTCGAACTGGCCGGGATCGGTGCCGACACCCCCGATCCGGCCGACGGCCGGATCGAGCGGGAGGCGGACGGCTCCCCCGGGGGCGTGCTCCAGGAGGGCGCGATCGGGCTGGTCGCCCGGCTGGTGCCGGCCGCCACGCCGCAGGACCGGCTGGCCGGTCTGCTGCGGGCCCAGAAGCTGCTCCACTCGCTCGGCGTCACGGCCTGGCACGACGCGCTGCTCGGCTCCTTCGGCGGCATGTCCGACCCGTCGGACGCCTACCTGACCGCCGCCCGCGACGGCTCGCTCACCGCCCGGGTCACCGGTGCGCTGTGGTGGGACCGGGGGCGCGGTGCCGAGCAGATCGACGAACTGGTGGCGAAGCGCGAGGAGTTGCGGCACGGCAGGTTCCGGGTCGGCTCGGTGAAGATCATGCAGGACGGCATCGCGGAGAACTTCACCGCCGCCTTGTCCTCCCCGTATCTGGACGGCTGCGGCTGCGCCACCACCAACACCGGCATCAGCTTCGTCGACCCCGTGGCGCTGCGCGGGTACGTGACGGAGCTCGACGCCCTCGACTTCCAGGTGCACTTCCACGCGCTGGGCGACCGCGCCGTGCGCGAGGCCCTGGACGCCGTGGAGGCCGCGGTGACCGCGAACGGCCGACGCGGCAACCGCCACCATCTGGCACATCTCCAGGTCGTCCACCCGGACGACATCGCGCGGTTCGCCCGGCTCGGGGCGATCGCCAACATCCAGCCGTTGTGGGCCGCCCACGAACGGCAGATGGACGAGCTCACCATCCCCTTCCTCGGGCCCGAACGGACCGCCTGGCAGTACCCGTTCGGCGGCCTGCTGCGCGCCGGTGCGACCCTGGCGGCGGGCAGCGACTGGCCGGTCAGCAGCCCCGCGCCGCTGGAGGGCATCCACGTCGCGGTGAACCGCCGCGCCCCGGAGGCCGGGGACGAGCGGGTCTTTCTCCCCGAACACCGCCTCGACCTGCCCAGCGCGCTGGCCGCGTACACGGCCGGCTCCGCTCATGTGAACCGTCTCGACGACACCGGCAGCCTGGTCCCCGGCCACCTCGCCGACCTCGTCGTCCTCGACCGCGACATCCTCGCCGCGCCGCCGGAGGAGATCGCCGAGGCCAGGGTCGAGCGGACCTACGTCGGCGGCCGGCTCGTCCACGCCGTGTGACCGTGCCGGACCGAGGAGGCCCGGACGTCTAGGGTGGTCGGCACGAGCGCCCCGGACGGCTCCTGGCGGCCGTGCTCCAGGACGGCGACGAGGAGTTCGGGACACCCGGCCGCTCCTGGCCTCCGTGTCCCGCCGGGACTGGGACCCGGAGCACGGGTCAAAGGCGCAGACGACTGGACGGCGGGCCGACGCCGAGGAGGTCGTGAGGAGTCCGAGGCCCGCGACGCACGGGGCTTTCGCGGTCAATGACCCGCGGCAGGGCCCCGGGCGGTCGTCGATCCGGTTCGCACGCATTGCCGGGTAACAGCCCTTCAGCCCTTCGAGCAGGGCCCATCCGGCATTCGTGGTGTGCGAGGGGTGACGACGTCGGCACGTGGCCGGGTGCCTTGTGCCCTCGGACGAGCGCGGCGGAACCACCCGCGAAGCCGCCGGCCGCCGTCGCCTGAGGGGCAGGGGCGGGCCCGCCTCCGTGCCGCGGCCGAGCGCCGGTGCCACTACGGCCGGCCGGGGCCGAAGCTCAGCGCCGCCGGCGGTCGCTTCGGCTCGCCGAGCGGGCAGAGCGCAGGACACCGAAGGCCAGGAGCGCCACCGAGGTCGCCACCAGCGCGCCCGCCGCCGCCCACCAGGGCCAGTCGACGGTGCCGCCGGAGCCCGCGCGCGCCACCGATCGTGCGGGCGGAGACGCTTGCGGCGCCGTGGACGGGGACGTTCTCGCGGTGGGCGGGGACGTCCCCGCGGTGAGCGAGGACGAGGGCCGGGCGGAGGCGGCTGTCGCCGTGTCCGTGCTGGTGAAGGTGTACCGGCCCTGGAGCGGAGCCCCGTCGGCCGCGACGGTCTGCCAGGTCACCTGGATCCTGCCCGTCGGCAGGGGCCTGAGCTTCTGCCGTACGTCGCCGTTCACCACACTTGGTGCTCCGTCGCTGTACGACGTCTTGTCCGGGCCGGTGACCACGACCGTCGTGTACCGCTGTTTCACCGGGCCGTCGAAGCTCAGCGTGAGGGTCCTCGGCGCCTTGGCCATGACCGAGTCGGCGGCCGGGCTGGAGCCGAGCAGCTGTGCGTGCGCCCACGCCGGTGACGCCGGCAGGAGGACACCCAGTGCGGCCGGCAGCAGGACGAGGAGGAGCCTCAGGCAGGCCGGGCGGGAGACGGTTCGGTGCTTCACATACCAGTACGTCGGCCGCGGCCCCCGGAAAGTTCCCGGGACTCCACCGCGCCCGTCCGGGAACTCACCGCCGATGCGGCACGACTACTTGTGTGACTGCGGGACCGATGCCGCAACCGAGCCGGAGGCCGACGAAGCCATGCGCACCACGACAACCAAGACCAACCCGGGGCGCCGCGCCCGTCTGCGTGTCCTTGCCGCCACCACGGCCGCAGCGACCATATGCCTGACCGGCCTCGTCGGCTGCGGCACGAGCGGGTCCTCCGCCTCCGGTTCCGGCACGGGTTCCCCCACCACAACGCCCGCCAAGGCCGCGGCGGCACCGGTGACGATGAAGGACCCGTGGGTGAAGGCCGCCGACTCCGGGAGGACGGCCGTGTTCGGCACCCTGGTCAACACCACCGGCAGCAAGGTCACGGTCGTGTCCGCCACCTCGACCGTGGCCAGCAAGACGGAGCTGCACGAAGTCGTCGACGTGGACGGCAAGCCGGTGATGCGCCCGAAGGAGGGCGGCTTCGTGATCCGCGCGGGCGGCAGCCACCAGCTCCGGCCGGGTGCCGACCATCTGATGCTGATGGGCCTGGCCAAGGCGGTGAAGCCGGGCGACGAGATCGCCGTGACCCTGACGTTCCAGGACGGCCGGACGCTGCGGTTCACCGCCGTCGCCAAGGCGTTCGCGGGCGGCAAGGAGAACTACAGCCCCGGCATGAAGAAGGGCTGAGGGCCCGCCATGGACAAGAGTCCCACCCAACCCACCAGGCCGGCCGCCGCCTCCGGTGGCACGGCCGCGGTCAGCCGCCGCCGGTTGCTGGCCGGGGGCGCGCTCACCGTCGGCTCGGCCCTGGCCGGAGCCGGGATCGGCGCCGCCGCGGCCACCGACTCCGGCGGGTCCTCCGGCGCGGCGCGGCGCGAGGACGTCACGTACGGAACGCAGAAGGTGGCCTTCCACGGCAGGCACCAGGCGGGGATCGCCACCCCGGCCCAGGCACACGCCGTCTTCCTCGGCTTCGACCTGGCCAGGGAGGTGGACCGGGCGGGACTGGGCCGGATGATGCGGTTGCTCACCGACGACGCCGCACGGCTCACCCAGGGCGAGCCGGCCCTCGCCGACACCGAGGGGGAACTCGCCGTTCTGCCGGCCCGGTTGACCGTCACGTTCGGGTTCGGCCCCGGCCTCTTCCAGGCGGCCGGGCTGGAGGACCAGCGGCCCGCCTCGCTCACCCCCCTGCCCCGTTTCCCCATGGACCGGCTGCAGGACCGCTTCAGCGGCGGCGACCTGCTGGTCCAGATCTGCGCCGACGACCCCCTCACCGTCGCGCACGCCCAGCGGATGCTCACCAAGGATGCCCGCACGTTCGCCCGACTTCGCTGGACACAGCGCGGGTTCCGCCGCGGACGCGGCATCCAGGACGACGGCGCCACCCAGCGCAACCTCATGGGCCAGCTCGACGGCACCGCCAACCCGGCACCCGGCGGCGACGTCTTCACCCAGGCCGTGTGGAGCGACGCCGGCCCCGACTGGCTGAGGGGCGGCGGCACGACCCTCGTCCTGCGGCGCATCCGCATGGAGCTGGAGACCTGGGACGCCGCCGACATCAGGGCCAAGGAGTTCACTGTCGGCCGACGCCTGGCGACCGGCGCCCCGCTCACCGGCACAGCCGAGACCGACCTGCCCGACTTCGACGCCAAGGACGAACTCGGCTTTCCGGTCATCTCCGAGTTCGCGCACATACGGCTGGCCCGCGTGAGCGAGGAACGGCAGCGCATCTTCCGCCGCCCCTACAACTACGACGACGCCCCGGCCGCGGACGGACGCCCCGACACCGGGCTGCTCTTCGCCTCCTTCCAGCGCGACATCGGCGAACAGTTCCTGCCCATCCAGCGCAACCTTGCCGCCTCCGACCTCCTCAACCAGTGGACCACCCCCATCGGCTCCGCCGTCTTCGCCGTCCCGCCCGGCTGCACTCCCGGGGGCTGGATCGGCGAAACCCTGCTGGGGTAGACCGCTCGCCCGCCGACGCGCGGGTAGGCGATCGGCATGGTGTGCGGTTCTTCGGCAGAGGAGCGGGGCGGCAGGGGACGCCGCGCGTCCGGTCGAACCGGTTCGGCGACGCTCCTCGCAGGGCGGGACCCAAGCGGTTCCACCGGCGCGGAAGTCCGTGGACGTGCCCGGCCCGGCGGACAGCGCCTTCGACCTGTTCACCCGTCAGCCGACGCGGTGGTGGCCGCGAGGCGCCCGCCCACCCGGGCGCGGCAGGCCGTGGTGTTCGAGCCGTGCCTCGGACGGCCGCTGATACGAGTGGGACACGGACGGCCGGAGTGCGACCGGCGCCGGGTGACGACCTTCTCTCGCCGTCGATGCGCCTTCGGTGCCCGGGCCGGTCCGCGGATCGCCCGGTCGGGCGCCGGGCGCGGTCGTCCGGGTGGTCCTGACAGAGCGATGAGGTGATTCATCGGATTGTTGGTCCGCTTGCTCACCGGGTTCTGGGACAAGGAAGGCAACGGAGGAACACCCCCGTGTCTTCATTGTCTCAGAACCGGAAAGGGCGATGCAGGTGCGTCATGGATACCGAAGATCCCGTCAAGGAGCGCCACCGCGGCGGGGTGCCTGGCTGACCGGTGGCACCGTCTCCTTGCTCGCTCTGGTGCTGTCGGGCCTCGCCGGGACCGCGCTGGCTCATGACCAACACCCCCGGACGGCCGCAAGCGTGAGCGAGCCGTCACGGAAAACCTGGTGCCTGCCGCCGGACTGGTTTGACGGCCGCTTCTGCCACCACCCGGGTCCTCCCGGTCCTCCCGGTCCTCCCGGTCCGTCCGGTCCTCCTGGGCCTACGGGTCCTGCGGGTCCGTCTGGTCCTCCCGGGCCTACGGGTCCTGCGGGTCCGTCCGGTCCTCCCGGGCCTACGGGTCCTGCCGGTCCGTCCGGTCCTCCCGGGCCTACGGGTCCTGCGGGTCCGTCCGGTCCTCCTGGGCCTACGGGTCCTGCCGGTCCGTCTGGTCCTCCCGGCCCGTGCCTCCAGATGACCGGTTACAACCCGAGCGTCAGCCAGGAGGTGGCCGCCTCCGTCCGGAACGGGCAGACGTTCGTCGGGATCCGGTCGGTCTCGCCGACCGTCAGCCCGTTCCACTGGTACAACCTCAGCACCGGGTTGAACTACCCCACCGACACGTGCACGGTGACCGTCAACAACCTCGCCAACAACATCGCGGTGCAGGTGATGACCACCGGTGGGCAGGTGTGGGAGATGGCCTGCACGGTGATTCAGGGGACCCCGCCGACGCTCAGCTGCAGCAATGTCTGGACGCCGCTGGCGGGTCCCACGCGGTCCCTGCGGGTGCCGTCGCACGGACAGCAGCCGCGCAAGACCGGCGCCCCGCCGACCGGCCAGTAGGAGAAGAGCCACCCGGTGAACGACCATCCGAAGAGCAGCCGCTCCGCCTGATCCCGGCGGACCTGCCCGTACACGTGTGCCGCGCCTCCCGGACGTCCGGGAGGCGCGGCACACGCGTGTGCGCGTCCCGTGCCGGTCATGCCGCGCGCGCCGGTGCACGCCAGTGCGTGTCGCCGGGAAGCGCCGCACCGAAGAGGAGTCGGTGTGCGCCGGGGCGGCACACCGCGAGGAGTTGCGCGCCGCGGGCTCCGGCCGGCGCTGCTCCATTCGGGGTGATTCGGGTACCGGCCCTGGCCTCCCGGGATCCCGCGCCTGCCTACTGGTGTCGCTGACCGCGGGCTACCCCGTCGGCGGCCGCGTTCCGATGTGCCCTGATCGTGAACCGTGCCGCAAGACGTCCCACGCGTGCCCTCGCGTACCACATGACCGCGGCACCGGGCAGCCAGTCCACTGTGCGGCCCTTTCCTGTATCGGAGTCACGAGAGGGCCGCACCATGATCTCCACCGTCACCCGGGTGACCTCGTCCGTCAGCCTTTCCGACGAGGTCCGGACAGTGGTCCTGACGGCCAGGGTCGTTCCGGACGCGCCGCACGGGACCACTCCGACCGGCACCGTGACGTTCGTGGTCGGCGCAGACGGCGAGCCGCTGACCGGGTCCCTCGACGACGACGGTACCGCCACGGTGACCACCGGCGCCCCCGGCTCCGGCACACATGAGATCACCGCGACCTACCACGGCGACGCGGCCTTCGCCGGCTCGACCGACGTGCACACCCTCGCCCAGATCCCGACCAGCATGACGATCACGAGCGTGCCCAACCCCTCGGCCCCCGGGCAGCCCGTGACCATCACCGCCACCGTCACCCCGGAGACCCCGGGCCCCGGGGTGCCCACCGGCAGCGTGGTGTTCACCCTGACCGGCATCGGGAACTTCACCGTCGCGCTGGACTCCTCCGGGCAGGCCGTCCTCACCACCAGTGCGTTCACCGCGGGCGAGTACACCATCACCGGCAGCTACACCGGCGACGCCACCTACCTGCCGATCAGCCAGAGCGTCCCGCACCTTGTCAGCGGCGCCGCCGACACCACGACGACGGTCACCTCCGCGCCGAACCCCTCGGCTCCCGGGCAGTCGGTGACCTTCACCGCCCATGTCGCCCCGGTCCCGCCGGCCACCGGGACGCCCACCGGGACGGTCACGTTCACCGTCGACGGCACCGGCGGTGGCACCTTCACCGCCACCCTGAGCGGCGGGACGGCGACCATCTCCCTCAGCACGCTGGGCGTCGGCCCGCACAACGTCACCGCGGTCTACCACGGCGACGCCTTCTTCAACGGGTCCACCGGCACGGAGGTCCACACCGTCGGGCAGGCGTCCACCACGACCACCGTCACCACCTCGCCGAACCCCTCCGTCCACGGTCAGCCCGTCACCGTCACCGCGACGGTCGTCCCGGTCCCACCGGGCGCGGGCGTCCCGACCGGTTCCGTGCTCTTCACCTACGACGGCGGCAGCCGCACGGTGACGCTCGACGCGCACGGCACCGCCTCCTTCACCCTCACCACCCCGCTGGGCGCCGGCGACCACACCATCACCGCGGACTACAGCGGCGACGCCGAATTCCTCCCCTCCAGCGGCAGCACCGTCCAGGTCGTGACGAAGGCCGACACCGCCATCGCGATCACCGCCGAACCCGAACCCTCGGGTTCCGGACAGCAGGTCACCATCAGGGCCACCGTCACCCCGGTGCCACCGGCCGCCGGAACGCCCACCGGTGACGTGGTGTTCACCATCAGCGGCATCGGGAACTTCACCGTCGCGCTGGACGCCTCCGGGCAGGCCGTCCTCACCACCAGCGCCCTGACCGCGGGGGAGTACACCATCACCGCCGCCTACACCGGCGACTCCGACTTCAACGGCATCAGCGGCAGCATCAGCCACCATGTCGGCCAGACCGCGACCACCACGACGGTCACCTCCTCGCCCAACCCGTCCGTCTTCGGGCAAGAGGTGACCTTCACCGCCACCGTCACCCCGACCGTGCCCGGCGGAACGCCCACGGGTGAGGTCGCCTTCTCCGTCGACGGCTCGGCGCCGGTGCTTGTGCCCCTGGTGGGCGGCACCGCCACCTTCACCACCAGTTCGCTGGCCACCGGCGAGCACGCCGTCACCGCGGTCTACGGCGGTGACGTGAACTTCACCGGCTCCACCGGCACGGCCACACAGACCGTCGGCCAGTCGCTGACCCGCACCACGCTGGCCTCCTCGCCCAACCCGTCGCAGTCCGGCCAGGCCTTCACCCTCACCGCCACCGTCACCCCCGTCGCGCCGGGCGCGGGCACCCCGACCGGCATCGTCACCTTCACCCTCAGCAGCGGCGGCACCGTCGACGTCACCCTGGTGAACGGCGTCGCCACCACCACCGACACCCTCCCGGCGGGCCAGTACACCAGCACCGCGGCCTACCACGGCGACGCGAACTTCGCCCCGTCCACCGGATCCGACAGCCACCAGGTCGTCCGGGCGGCGACCACCACCACGGTCGGTTCGGCGCCGGAACCCTCGCAGTTCGGCGAGACGGTCACCATCACGGTGGTGGTCGCGCCGGTGCTGCCGGGAGCCGGGACACCCACCGGCATCGTCACCCTCACCATCGACAGCGGCACGCCGGTGGACCTGCCCCTGGCGGGCGGCACCGCCACCCTGACCACCAGCGCGCTGTCGGTCGGCAGCCACGACATCGTCGCGGTCTACGGCGGTGACGTGAACTTCACCGGCTCCACCGGCACCCACACCCAGACCGTCGAGCGGGCGCTGACCTCCACCGCGGTGACCTCGGCGCCGGACCCCTCACACTTCGGCGAGACGGTCGCCCTCACCGCCACCGTCACCCGCTCGTCGCCGGGCACGGGCACCCCGACCGGGACGGTCACCTTCACCGTGGACGGGCCCGGCGGGTTCACCCAGACCGTGCCGCTGGGCGGCGACGGCACCGCGGTGGTCACCACCAGTGCCCTGGGCGCCGGCACCCACACCGTCACCGCGGACTACAGCGGCGACGCCGACTTCGCGCCGTCCTCCGGCACGGACACCCAGACGGTCGACAAGACCGCGACCACGACCACCGTCACCACCTCCCCGAACCCGACGGTCCCAGGGGACCCGGTGACCCTCACCGCCGTCGTGGCCCCGGCGCCCCCCGGCACCGGCACCCCCACCGGCACGGTCACCTTCGTGGTCGACGGCGGCGGTGGCGGCACCTTCACCGGCACGCTGGACGCCAACGGGGTGGCCACCGTCACCGTCGCCACCCTGGACACCGGCACCCACAACGTCACCGCGACCTACCTCGGCGACGCGGACTTCGCCGGTTCCAGCGGATCCACCACCCACACCGTGGGCACGCCCACCAGCGCCACCACCGTCACCACCGCACCCAACCCCTCCGTCACCGGTGAGACGGTCATCCTCACCGCCGTCGTGACCGCGGTGCCGCCCGCCACCGGCACCCCGACCGGCACGGTCACCTTCACCGTCACCGGGCCGAGCGGTACCTTCACCTTCTCCGGCACACTGGACGCCAACGGGGTGGCCACCGTCGCCACGGACGTCCTGGGCGCCGGTACCTACAGCGTCACCGCGGCCTACAGCGGCGACGGGACGTTCGGCCCGTCCAGCGGAAGCACCACCCACCTGGTGGCACAGGCGGCCACCGTCACCACGGTGACGACGACGCCCAACCCCTCCGCCTTCGGCGAGGCGGTCACCGTCACCGCGACCGTGGCCGTCACCGCGCCGGGCACCGGAACCCCCACCGGCAACGTCGTCTTCACCCTCAGCGGCACCGGCGGCGAGACGGTGACCGTGCCGCTCGGACCGGGCGGCACCGCGACCCTCACGACCAGCACCCTGGTGGCCGGGGCCCACACCGTCACCGCCGCCTACAGCGGTGACGCCGACTTCGAGGCGTCCACCGGCAGCGCCATCCAGAATGTGACGCAGTCGGCGACCACCACCACGGTCACCAGCTCGCCGAACCCGTCCACCTACGGCGAGCAGGTCACCTTCGACGCCGTCGTCGCCTCGGTGGCGCCCGGCACCGGCATCCCCACCGGGACCGTCACCTTCACCTCAAGTGCCGGCTGGACCCGGACCGTGGCGCTCGACGGCACGGGGCACGCCACCTTCACCACCAGCGTGCCCCTTCCCGCGGGCAGCGAGACCGTCACCGCGGTCTACAGCGGCGACGCGAACTTCACCAGCTCCACCGGGACGCTCACCCAGGACGTCGGCCTCGCGGACACCACCACCACCGTCACCTCCTCGCCCAACCCCACACGGTTCGGCCAGCCGGTGACGATCAGTGCCACGGTCGCCCCGGTGGTGCCGGGCGTGGGCGTGCCGACCGGCACGGTGACGTTCTCCACCAGCAGCGGCCAGAGCCTCACCGTCCCGCTGGACGCGAGCGGCACCGCGACGTTCACCACCAGCACGCCGTTCCCGGTCGGCACCGAGACCATCACCGCCACCTACAGCGGAGACGCGAACTTCAACCCGTCCACCGGCAGCACCACCCAGGCTGTCAACCCCGCGGACACCACCACGACGGTGGGCTCCTCGCCGGACCCGTCGGTCTTCGGGCAGCCCGTCACCCTCACCGCGACGGTCACCGCCGCCGCCCCGGGCGCGGGCGTGCCCACCGGGACCGTCACCTTCACTGTCACCGGGCCCGGCGGCGGCTCGGTGACGAGTACGCTCGACGCCGGCGGTGTCGCCACCGCCACCTTCACCACCCTGCAGCCGGGTACCCACCCGGTGAGCGCCGACTACAACGGCGACGCCGACTTCACCCCGTCCACCGGCACCGGCAGCCAGACGGTCACCGCCGCCACGACGGCCAGCACCATCACCGTCTCGCCCACCCCCTCGGCCTTCGGCGAGCCGGTCACCGTCACCGTCGTCGTCGCGCCGGTGGCACCGGGGGCCGGAGTACCCACCGGTGACGTCACCTTCACCATCACCGGGGACGGCGGCGGCACGTTCACCGCCACCCTGGACGGCAGCGGCCGGGCCACCCTCACCATCGCCACGCTGGGCACCGGCAGTCACGACATCACCGCCACCTATCCGGGTGACGCCGACTTCACCGGCTCCACCAGCACGCAGACGCAGACCGTCAACGCCGCGGCGACCACCACCACCCTGGTCACCTCACCCAACCCGACGCTGTCCGGCGAGTCGTTCACCGCGACGGCCACCGTCGCCCCCGTCGCGCCGGGCGCGGGCACCCCCACCGGCACCGTCACCTTCGCCCTGAGCGGCGGGACCACCGTGGACGCACCGCTGGTGGGCGGGGTGGCCACCATCACCGCCGCGCTGCCCGCCGGTGTCCGCCTCCTCAGCGCCACCTACCCCGGTGACGCACACTTCACCGGTTCCACCGGCACCGAGACCCACGCCGTCGACAAGGCGGCGACCACCACCACGGTCACCCCGGCGCCCGATCCTTCGCAGTTCGGTCAGGCGGTCGCCGTCGCGGTGGCGGTGGCGCCGGTGGCGCCGGGGGCGGGGACGCCCACCGGTTTCGTCACCGTCACGATCGACGGCTCCGGGTCGGTGGACCTGCCCCTGGCGGGCGGCACCGCCACCCTGACCACCAGCGCGCTGTCGGTCGGCAGCCATGACATCACCGCGGTGTACGGAGGTGACGCCGACTTCACCGGCTCCACCGGCACCGGCACCCAGACCGTGCAGCGGGCGCTGACGTCCACCACGGTGGCCTCGGCGCCGGACCCCTCACACTTCGGCGAGACGGTCGCCCTCACCGCCACCGTCACCCGCTCGTCGCCGGGCACGGGCACCCCGGCAGGGACGGTCACCTTCACCGTGGACGGGCCCGGCGGATTCACCCAGACCGCGCCCCTGGGCAGCGGCGGCACCGCGGTGGTCACCACCAGCGCCCTGGGCGCCGGCACCCACACCATCACCGCGGACTACAGCGGCGACACCGACTTCGCCCCGTCCACCGGCACGGACACCCAGACGGTCGGCACGACCGCCACCACGACCACCGTGACCTCCTCCCCGGACCCCTCGGGCCTCGGCCAGCCGGTCACCCTCACCGCCACGGTCGCACGCGCCACACCGGGTGCCGGCACCCCGGCCGGCACGGTCACCTTCACCGTCGACGGCACCGGTGGCGGCACCTTCACCGGCACGCTGGACGCCAACGGGGTGGCCACCGTCACCGTCGACACCCTGGGCGTCGGCGACCACAACGTCACCGCGGCCTACGGCGGCGACGCGGACTTCAGCGGCTCCAGCGGCACCACCACCCACACCGTGGGCACGCCTACCAGCGCCACCACCGTGAGCGCCTCGCCCGACCCGTCGGTCTTCGGTGAGACGGTGACCCTCACGGCCCTCGTGACCGCGGTGCCGCCCGCCATCGGCACCCCGACCGGCACCGTCACCTTCACCGTCACCGGGTCCGGCGGCGGTACGGTGACGGCCGCCCTCGTCGCGGGCGTGGCCACCGCCACCATCAGCAGCCTGGAAGCCGGCACCCACAGCGTCACCGCCTCCTACGGCGGCGACGGTACCTTCGGCCCGTCCAGCAGCAGTACCACCCACCTGGTCACCCAGTCCGCCACGACCACCGCGGTCACCTCCTCGCCCAGCCCGTCCGCCTTCGGACAGCCGGTCACCGTCACCGCGACCGTGGCCGCCTCCGCACCGGGTGCCGGAGTGCCCACCGGCAGTGTGCAGTTCACCTTCAGCGGTGGGCAGGTGGTGTCCGTGCCGCTGTCCGACGGTATTGCGAGCTTCACCACCGCCGGCCTGACGGCCGGTTCCCACATCGTCACCGCCGCCTACAGCGGTGACCCCAACTTCGCCTCCTCGCAGGCCAGTACGAGTCAGACGGTCACTCCGGCGGCGACGACCACGACCGTGACCAGCGCGCCGAACCCGTCGGTGTACGGGGCGCAGGTGACGATCAGCGCGGTGGTCGCCCCCGTGGCACCCGGAGCGGGCATCCCCACCGGCACGGTGACGTTCACCTCCAGCAGCGGCCGGACCCGTACGGTCGCGCTGGACGCGAGCGGAGTGGCGACCTTCACCACCAGTGTGCCGTTCTCCGCGGGCGACGAGCTCATCACCGCCACCTACAACGGCGACGGGAACTTCGCCTCGTCCACCGGCAGCACCACCCAGGTCATCAACCCGGCGGACACCACCACGACCGTCACCTCAGCGCCCAACCCCTCGGTCTTCGGCGAGGCGGTCACCGTCAGCGCAAGGGTCGCCCCGGTGACACCCGGTGCCGGAATTCCCACCGGCACGGTCACCTTCACCATCGGCGGCGCCGGCGGCAGCGTCGTGACGGCACCGCTGGACGCCGGCGGCACCGCTACCGTCACCACCAGCACCCTGGCGGCCGACCCGCACACCATCACCGCCGCCTACAGCGGAGACGCGAACTTCACCCCCTCCTCCGGCAGCGGCACCCAGCAGGTCGGCCAGGCGGCCACCAGCACCTCGGTCACCGCCTCGCCCAGCCCCTCGGTGTTCGGCCAGGCGGTCACGTTCACCGCCACCATCACGGCCAGCGCGCCCGGCAGCGGGGTCCCCACCGGCACGGTGAGCTTCGTCATCGACGGCGGTGCCCCGGTCGACGTGACGCTGGACTCCTCCGGGCAGGCCACGCTGAGCGTCTCCACCCTGCCCGCGGGCGACCACACCGTCACCGCCACGTACAGCGGCGCCCCGGACTTCGCCGCCTCCACGGTCAGCCACACCCAGACCGTCGGCCGGGCGACGACCAGCACGGCGGTGGCCACCTCGCCCAACCCGTCGGTGTTCGGGCAGGCCGTCACCATGACCGCGACGGTCTCCGCCAACCCGCCCGGCGCCGGCACTCCGACCGGCACCGTCGCCTTCACCCTCAGCACCGGTGAGACGGCCACCGTCCCGCTCTCCGGCGGAGTCGCGACGCTCACCCTGAACACGCTGGCGCCCGGCGGGCACACCGTCACCGCGGTCTACAGCGGTGACGCGGACTTCACCACGTCGACCGGGACCGCCACCCAGACGGTGGGCCAGTCGGCGACCACCACGACCCTGATCAACACGCCGAACCCGTCGGTGTCGGGGCAGGCGTTCACCGGGACCGCGGTGGTGGCTCCGGTGGCGCCGGGTGCGGGTGTGCCGACGGGCACGGTCACCTTCACGCTGAGTACCGGAACCAGTATCGATGTGCCGCTGGTCGGCGGGGTGGCGACGGCGAGTGTCGCGCTGCCGGCCGGTGTCTACTTCGGCACGGCCGTCTATCACGGTGATGCCGACTTCACCGGTTCGACGGGCACCGGGACGCAGACGGTCGACCGGGCTGACACCGCCACCACGCTGACCTCGGCGCCCG
>NZ_JBSFLI010000060.1:0-30422 GCF_053598955.1 Streptomyces sp. NPDC001056
TTGACCACGAACCAGTCTCCACACCCCCCCAACCCCACGTCAATCGTGATTAGCAAATCAATCCACACCCACCAAAACCCCCACACCCCAACCCCAGCCCCGGAACTGACACACCCACCGGCCCCCAGCACCGACACACGCACACAAAACAAACAACACGACACGACACGACGAAAGAGACAACACGAAACCCGCACGGCGATAACACCGATGACAGGACCAGACACACGGCACCGGGAAAACAAACCCCCAACACGACACCACACCAACAACGACACGAAACGAAGAAACACCTACCGAAAACCCCGACCACACCAGTCCATCCGCACACGAAGAGACGACAGGGGCGGGCGCACGGTGCGCGGTGCGGTGCGGTGCGGTGCGGTGACCTATGGCAGGACCAAGGCCGCTGGCGCAAAGCCCCGACGCACGACAGGCGTCAAAGAGCGGGGACACGACACGGCGACACGAGGCGGTACTGAGGTTCCCCCACCGTGCGGGAGTAGCTGACTAGCACTCCAGTGCGACTTGGTGATCTGGTTCGATGACCTTGCGGGTACGCAGCCAGGCATGTTGTGGAGGTGGGGCGGGATGGACGAACGCACGGTCATCCTGAACGAGTTGGCGCAAGGCATCCGTCCGCTCCCCCAGGGCGTCGGCTGGTTCGAGGGCCTCGCCGACACCGAGCAGTTCAAAGTCCTGCGCGACCTGGCAGGGTTCTGTATCCAGGCTCGCGCAACCAGCGAGGACGGACGGAGAGCATCCGCAGAGCTGGCATCCGGCCCACCCACACCCCGGCCGTGCTGGTCACGCGCGGACGCCTCACCGAGCAACTGACAAAGATCATCAACCTTCCGCAGGACGAGCGGGTCAAGGCATTCCGGCTGCTGGTCGCACTTCTTGGCGTCGCTGATGAGCGGCGGCGGCTCCGCTTCTGTGCTGACGGGTGCGGGCATGCCTGGCACCGCCTGGGGACCGAAGCGGGCGCCGAAACGGCCCGCGTGATCATCGGGGGTTTGTGTGGACTCCTGAAGATCGTGCGGTGGCCGTGGGCCACAGCAGAGAAGCCGCCCGTTGGCGGGCGCTGTTCGACCAGGCCATGGCCCGGATCGCAGGCCGGTTCAGGCGGGTTGAGCCGCGCGCCACGGCCCGCGCGTTCGTGCTCGGGTTGCTGTCCGGCGTCGAGCGGAAGAACTGCTGGCAGCTGGCCGAACAGGCTGGCCATGGCCGCCCCGGGCCGATGCAGCGGCAGCTGCGAACCGCCTACCGGGACGCCGACGCCCTCCGTGACGACGACGTGCGCGCCCACGTCCACGAGCACCCCGGCGCCGACAACGGTGTGCCGATCGTCGACGAGACAGGCTTCCTCAAGAAGGGGCAGGCGACCGGATGCGTGCCGATCCCGCTGGGATCCAAGGACTGTCTGCAACTGCTGCCCACCGCCGGGGCCGGTGTGCGCGATGAGGGCATCCGGTTCGGAACCGCACCTACGACGACTACAAGGGGGAGCCTTGTAGCGCAGCTCCCACTCGTCGCGCTTGATCGGTGCCCCGTGGACGCGGCACCTGCGGGAGACCGCCACCGCCGAACATGTGACACGCGGCGGCCGCCACACCGACGACCAGAGCATCGCCCAGGTCCTGGCCGAGCTGCTGGAACGGACCGAACACGGCCCGGACGCACCCGGCGTGGTCAGCTTGCCCGACGGCTATGGGCCCCTACCCGGGCTGGAAGCGGGGTGGACGCCGCCGGGTGAAGGCGACTTCGATCGGTTCGCCGGTGCGACCGCGCTCGACCTGTACGCGCTGGAACCGTTGACGGTGCTGGAACTCGACGAGACGAGCCTGTACGCCCCCGATGCGCCGTCACCCGCAGAAGCAGCCGGCCCCGGACCTGCGGCCGGGTGGGACGCTGCCGGCCACGCAGGCAACGAAGAGGCCTCGCTCCTGGCGGATCTGGACGACCTGGACGACGGCCTCGACGACGCCGCGCGTCTCCTGCTGCACCTGGCCACCGACACTGATCCCTCGCAGGAGGATCTTTAATGATGCAGCCGCCGGTCATCGAGAACGACGACATCCGCGTGCTGGTCGACTCCCCCGTCCCCACGCCTCAGTTCACCGCGCCCCGGTCGCCATGGCTCAATACCCTGACCAACTGGCGTACCTTCGCCGCTGGACCGCACCCGGTCGGACCTGGCCGACAGCCCACCGCCCGGCACGAAGGTCGCCGACAACGACCTGCGGCTGCGCTACCACGCCCTGATGCTTACCGTCGTCACCCCTGCAATCGGGCGCGCCCTGGTCGTCGTCCACGAACACCTGCTATCCCACCGAGAACGCACTCATGGCAAGACCGACGCAGGGCGGCGATCCGGCTCTCGGCGAGAGCGTTGGTGCGGTCCGGCGGTGCGGGGCGCCGCTCGATGCCGTTCGTCGGGTCGCAGATGATCAAGCCCTGACGCTGCCACCAACCGATCGCCTTGCGCGCGATGGACAGCTCCCGGTTGACGGTGTCGGCGTCCATCTCGTCCGCCCGCGCGGCGGCGAGCTCGGCCAGCACATCCGGCAGGCCGTGGTCGTCGATCACGGAGACGGGGACGGCGGGCGGCCTCGCGCCACGGCGGGCACGCCCGGTCGGCGCCGGCTGCCCGGCGACCATCCATCCCCACGTCGTCAACGAGATCCGGTAGATCCGCTGTGAGGACTTCGTGATCCCCGTGCCGGTGAGGCACCTCTCGACCGCCGCGGTGTACAGGCCCGGTGGGGCGGACAGGGGCACCAACCGGGCGCGCAGCACAGCGAACGCGCCCCGAACGTCTGCCCCATCACCCGATGCGCTCGCCAGTTCGACCGACACGGTCCCACCCTCCCGACTGCTCTGCCGCAGTAAACGCGTACACCTTGCCCGCGGCGACCGGAGAACCCGCCGCAGATCGCGACGGGCACGACAGAGGGCCCGCCGCAGCAAATCCGACATTTCCGCGGCCGCATGTCCGCCCCCGAGGCGCGGGGGTGTTGTCGACCCCGGCGCCCGATCGACGTTGAGAAGTTGACACGGGGTCAGCAATCTGCTTTAACTCAATAACTATGAATGTAGATAAAGATGGCTCGCCGTCGCCGATCGAGTTCCGTCTCGATCTGGCGTCAGGGGTGCCCACCTACTTGCAATTGGCCCAGCAGGTGGAACAGGCGGTGCGGCTGGGGTATCTGCGGCATGGCGATCAGCTGCCGAGGGTCAAGGACGTCGTCGCCGGGTTGGCGATCAACCCGAACACGGTGTTGAAGGCCTACCGGGAGCTGGAACACCGGGGGTTGGTGGTCGGCCGACGGGGTGTTGGGACGTTCGTCGAGGGCACCGTGGAGCGTGTGGGACTGCGGGAACAGGCAGCCCTGCACAAGAGCCTGCTGGCCTGGATGCGCACGGCGAGCGAGGCCGGGGTGGACGAGGAAGGCATGAGTGCCCTGTTCGTCGCGGCCCTGCACGATCTGCGGCAGAGCCGTGCCGGCCGCGCGGACGACGAAGGCGGCAGCGGCCGGGCGGGGGTGGTCGCATGAGCAGCGGGGCGATCGAGACAGCTGGACTCGGCAAGCGCTACGGCCGCGCGTGGGCGCTCCGGGACTGTTCGCTGACGGTTCCGGCCGGGCACGTGGTCGGCCTGGTCGGCGCCAACGGTGCGGGCAAGACAACTCTGTTGAGCCTGGCGGTTGGCCTGGCCAGGGCGACGACGGGGCAGGTGCGGGTGGCCGGCGGCAGGCCTGCCGGGTCGGCTGCCGCACTTGACGCAGTCGCCTTCGTGGCCCAGGAGGCGGCGCTCTACCGCAATCTGTCCGTGGCCGACATGCTGCGGATGGGGCGCGCCATGAACCGGCGATGGGATGCCGACCGTGCCCTAAACCGCCTCAAGGAGCTGGGCATTCCCCTGGCGAAGAAGGTCGGCGCTCTGTCCGGCGGCCAGCGATCCCAGGTGGCGCTTACCCTTGCGCTCGCCAAGCGCCCGGAGTTACTCATCCTGGACGAGCCGTTGGCCGCGCTGGATCCGGTTGCGCGCCACGACTTCATGTCGGCGTTGATGACGGCCGTGTCGGAGGACGGCATCTCGGTGGTGTTCTCCTCTCACGTCGTCGCGGAGCTGGAGCGGGTGTGCGACTACGTGGTCGTCGTACACGGCGGCCGGATCCAGGTCTGTGGTGAGGTCGAGGAACTGGTGGCCGGACATCATGTCCTGACCGGTCCGGCCGAGCAGGCCGATTCCGTCACGCAGCGTTTTCCGGTCGTCCGGGACCGACGCACTGCCGCCCAGGCGCACCTGCTGGTCCGTACCCCCGACTGGTCGGCCGCGCTGCCGGGCTGGCAACGGCATCCAGTCGGCCTGGAGGAACTGGTGCTTGCCTACATGCGCGAACCCTCTGCCTCGGCCCTGCCCGGCCCGAAACCCCTACACGGCGAACAGGTGCTCCACTGATGACGATGACCGATGCACCGTCCCTGGCCCGCCGCAGCTCGCTGCCCCGGCTCGGACTTGCCTGGGTGGCCTGGCGCCAGCACCGGTTCGCCCTCTACGGCCTGTTGGGAATGCTGGCCTGCTTCGCCGCGCTGATGGTGGTCGGAGGTCTGCAGGCACGTTCAACCTACGACCAGCTGGGACTGGCCCAGTGCACGTCCTACTCCAGCGGCCGCTGCCAGCAGCTCGCCGACGACCTGTTCACCTCGTATGCGACGAAGTGGCCCTTCCTGTTCCTCCTTCTGCTGCCAGGGGCATTCGGTGCCTTCCTCGGAGGTCCTCTGATCGCACGGGAGCTGGAGACGGGCACCTACCGGTTCGCCTGGACCCAGGCGGCCGGGCGCACCCGCTGGCTGCTGACCAAGCTGACCCTGGTCGCGGTGGCGCTGGTCGCGGTCACGGAGGCATTCGGCGTCCTGTACACGTGGTACAACGCCCCGCTGGACCACGTCCTGCCTGTCGGATTCGGCGACTACCTCGGCTTCGAGCTGGAAGGGATCGTCTTCCCGGTCCAGACACTGCTGGCATTCGCGGCAGGGGTCTTCGCCGGCCTGCTCATCCGCCGCACGATGGTCGCGGTCGGTACGGTCTTCCTCGGCGTGTTCGGCCTGCTCATGGCGACCGTCTTCAAGCTTCGCCAGCACTACATGACGCCGCTGACCACCCTCGGCAAGCCCGGCCCACGTGACTGGGTGATCGGCACGGCATACGCAGATCCCACCGGTCACCCGCTCGGCGACTCCCAGAGCCACAGCCTGTACATGAAATACGTGGCGCAACTTCCGTCCGGCAACGGGCTTCCCTCGGCCACCTACAGGGACTGGCTCCAGGCCCGGCACTACACCATCGTGACGAGCTACCACCCCGCCGGCCGCTTCTGGACTTTCCAGCTCATCGAGGCCGGCTGGATGGGCCTGCTCGCCCTGCTACTGGCCGTCGCCACCATCTGGCTGGTCCGCCGCAAGATCGGCTGACTCGGCATCCGACCGCCCGCGGTCGCTCGTCCCGGCGCTCTGCGACGCACACCTCCTCCCGCGACCGTTCGGTGGCACCGGATCCCGCCGGTGCCACCGACGACGCAGCCGCTCGTCCTTCACCGGAAGATGCGCCAATCTCGGATGAACCAGACGCTGATTTGTCGCGGTCATTGGTCACGGCCAGCTCGTCGCGCATCTTGGTGCGCGCCCGGCTCTCCCGCGCGGAGACGGCCTGGTCGAAGCGTGTCCAGCACGAGGGGGGTACCAGCGAGGCAGCCGTCGATGGCCTCCGGTCGGTACTGCAACATCTTGAGCTTGCGCTCGCTTCACAGCGCGGGTGATGTGGCTGAGGTCGGCGGCGGTGAGGTTGCCGATGTCGCGCTTGACCGGAGACCGGATACCTTCTTGCGGTTTCAGGTCGTTGGCATGGACAGGCAGTTGGAAGACCATGAGCCAGTCCGCGTTGGTTTCGATGAACTCCCGCAGAGACTTGGTCAGGTGCAAGCGGACGTTGTCCCAGACAAGGACGATCGGGCCGCCGAGCTGGATGCGGGCGCGGAGCAGCAGGTCGCGGAAGTCACGCCGGCCGAAGCCCTTGGGCTGCTCCTTGCGTCCGGTGTGCTCGCGGACGGAGTAGATGAGCCGGGACCGCTCACCGAGCTCGTAGCAGGTCATGCCCGCCATCGATACCCGGCCCGAGCCCCGTCCCAGCAACGCCCCTGCCATCGGGCAGGGCGTTGCTCAAGATGGTCTGTTTCGGGATGCCTTTTGGTCGGCGGGCTTCTCGATCTCGGTGGTCACCCGTGCCCCTCGGAAGAGCACCGGAAGCCACAGGAGACATGCCAGCAGGGGGACCGCGGCGTAGGTGGCCATGCCCACACTGGAGCCCAGCCCGTCCATGAGCGCGCCGAGGACGAGATAGCCGATGCCGATGAGCGCCGACTCCACGAATGCGATCAACGACAGCAGGCTCGCCCGGTGGCGCGACGGCACGGCCTCGTTGAACACGTTGTCCACTATCACGGCGGTGATCTCGGGAATCCCGACCAGGGCCAGGAACGCGGCGATGGTGACCCAGACAAGGCCAAGGCCGCTCAGGCCAAGTGCCGCGGCGAGCGTCAGGAGAGACACCGGGACTATGGCCCGATACCCGATGCGCCGGTCCGCGCGGTCCGACAGCAGCGGAGTGAGCCCGCCAGCGAAGAATCCCGCCGATATGACCACGCTGACCAATGCGGTGCCCGCTCCCTGATCGGAGAGGGTTTTCTGCGTAAAAATGATGTACGGCGTCAAAGTCGCATGCATCAATCCGGACACCACGACAAGCGTCACGAGCGCCGGCGTGGCGACCCGAAGCATCGCCCGCCATGCCGTGGCGTCGCCGTGCTCCTCCTCGGCCCCGTCCTGCTCGTCCACCGCGTCCGCGCCGCGGACCTCGGGCACCCGTGACATCAGCACCACCACGGCCAGGGCGAGGCACGCCGCCGAACCGACGTAGACGACTCCCCAGGAAATCTGCTGCAGTTGGCCGCCGAGGACGATGGCGGCTCCCGAGGTGATCGTCCCGAGCATGGTGAACCGGGACTTGATCTTGACGTAGCCGGCCGTTGCGCCACGACGCACGAGCAGGTCGTACAGCAGGGCGGTGTCCGAACCGGACACACATGCCATGCCCACGCCCTGTCCGACGAACAGCGCCAGGAACACCCAGTAGGTGGAGAACGCCACCTGACCGAGCAGACATCCAGCTATCAGCGTCTGGCCGATCACGATGCTGGCACGCCTGCCGATGCGGTCGGCGACGACTCCCGTCGGCAACTCCGCAAGTCCGCTGACCAGGTAGAGCAGTGTCTGCAGTAGGGCCACTTGCCCGGCGGAGAAGCCTCGCTGCTGAAGGAAGAGGACGAACACGCCGCGCTGGAACAGCGTGTTGGTGAGCACGGCGTATACGTAGAACGGGCGCGTGACACTTCGTGCTGCACTGTCGACTGCAGCCGACCCGCTAAGGGCCTCCGTGGTGCCGGTCATGCTGCGGGCTCCCTGGTGACTCCGACGATCATTAGTGTTGGGCTCCGCGGCCGACCGGAACCTCCAGTCCGTACTTCGCGCAGGATATTGGGCCGGCGTCTAAGCTCGGTGATCACGAGAGTGTCCCGTGCCTGCTGTTGCAGCTTCCCCTGTCCCTGCCGTGCTGGAGAACCTGGGTCCGCTGGACGAGGGCCGGTTCGCTGACCTGAGCGTTCACCTCGGGGCGGTTCCGGATCCGCGATCACGGCGCGGGCGGTGGTACCCGCTGACGGCGATTTTGCTGAGGTGCGCCTGCGCAGCGGTCTCCGGGCCAGAAGCATCGAGGAGGTCGCCGAGTTCGGTCAGCGGGCCTGCCGGAGCGTGCTGGCGGCCCTCGGGGTGCGCCGGCATCTGCTGGGCTGGCGCCGCTCGCCTTCGGCGGTGACCATCGGACGCGTCCTCGCTGCCCTCGACGGTGACGCCCTCGACCGGGGCGGTCAGCGCCTACCTCGCCGGTCAGCACCGCGCCGCCGAGTCCGCGGCCGACCGGCCCTTCGCATCGGGTCATCGCCGTGGACGGCAGGACCCTCAAGGGCTCGGCCCACTCGGGCGCCCCGGGCGGGCATCAGCTGTCGGCCGTCACCCACTCCCCCGTCGCGACGATCGCTCAGGTCAAGGTCGGGTCGAAGACGAAGAAACCCGGCACTTCCGCCCGCTGCCGGCGCCCCTGGAGCTCGCGGGCACCAACGTCACCTTCAACGCGCTGCACTCGGTCAAGGCCACCATCACCTGGCTCGTGACGGCCGAGAAGGCCCACTACATCGCCGTGATCAAGACGAACCAGCCCACGACCCGCCGGCAGTTCGCCGCCTGCCCTGGAACGCGATCCCGGTGCAGCACACCCCCTCCACCGTCGCCCACGGCCGGCACGAGTCCCGCTCCATCAAGACCTGCGCCATCGCCGACAACCCCGGCGGCATCAACTTCCCCCACGCACGCCTCGCTGTGCGCCTGCACCGTCGCCGACGATCCGCCGGCCAGCGGGAGACTCGTACGACCGTCTACGCCGTGACCAGCCTCGACGCCTACCAGACGAGCCCCGCCGGCCCAGCGAACGCGATCCCCGGACGCTGGGGAATCGAGAACTTCTCCCACAACATCCGAGATGTCACCTTCGCTGAGGACGCCTCCCGCGTGTACACCGGCACCGCACCCCGAGCCATGGCCACCTTCCGCAACCTCGCCACTGGCGCCCTGAAGATCCTGGGAGCCGACGGCATCGCCAAGACCACCCGAGCCATCCTCGACATCCCCAACACCCGCACGGATCAAGGAACTTGAAACCACCCTGGCCCTGAACGGGACCTTTTCGGCAACGGGCTCCGTCGTCCGCGCTGAGTTGCCGAGCGTCGGCGCAGCCAGTCCTCGCAAGGCTGTCAAGGACAGGCATGCCGCACCACGCGTGTACGACTGGCCATCCGGTGGCCTGGTCCGCTGGGCGGCGGTGATCACCACGACGCATCCCGCGAGGGTGACCACCACTGCCAGTACCGTGGCGCCCAGCGTGATCGGTGGCGAGGCGTTGGACAGGCGGGGAATGACGTTGAGCGGCGCAGCGGCGCAGCGGCGCAGCGGCGCAGCGGCGCAGCGGCGCAGCGGCGCAGCGGCGCAGCGGCGCAGCGGCGTAGAACGCGAGAAACACCAGGCCGCACGGACGCATCGGGGCCCGGCGAGGGCGTAGCCGCTGTGGTACACGGCCGGCGAGCAGGACAACGCCGGCGGGCAACAGAGTGACAGCGAAAGCGGCGAGGACAATCCACTGCCAGAGCATCGGCACGAAAGCTCCCGTCGGAGAGTGAAGGGGTCACTTGCGTCGGTGCGCGGCGATCACGAAGAAGCCGATGATGAGGAGGCGCTGTACGGACCGGTGAGGGCGACACTCCGGTCCCTGTGGCGAAGGCGTTACATCGCCGTGACGCGCACATCGAAGGGGATCAGCAGGCTTTGTGCTGGTAGGAATTCGGGGCGCGGCCCCACGTACGTCAGCCAGACACGGAGAGTCGACCATGGGTAAGTCCACCAAGTTCGTGATGACAGTCGCCGGCGTCGCACTGGCGGGGGTCGCCGGTATGGGCGTCGCGCAGGCATCCACCACCGCGCACTCGGCCGACTCCGGCGCGCCGTCCTCGTGCCGCCCTGCCAACCTCACGACGAAGATCTCGTCGGACGCCGCCGGCTCCGGGCACCGCCACTACCGCGTCACGCTGACCGCCGCTCCCAAGACCAGCCCCTGCCAACTGGCAGGCTCTCCCCGTGATGTGAAGTTCTACGACAACGGCTCCCTGAAGGGCGTCACCGCAAAGCCCTACGGTCCGCAGGGCACCAAGGTGACCTTCGGCCCCGGCCACCCCGTCCACTTCGACATCCAGGTGCCCAGCGCCTCCAAGGGTGCGACGGCCAACCGGGTCGTCTTCACCCTGAGGACTCCCGGCGGCGGGATCATCCCGGGTAATCAGGAGGCCGACGGCAAGCTGTCCGTCGACTTCGGCACCCAGATCGGCCCCGTACGACCCGGCGCCTGACCGACGCCGCGCAAGCGAGGAGCGACCGTGTGCGGTCCGCCACCGGACGGTGGCGGACCGCACACGGCTGTGCGAGGGCATGCGCCGGCGCCGCTCTCCGCTTGGGAGAACGTCGGTACGGCCGTTGCCGGGAAGACACCTCGACGGGGAAGGTAAGCGCGCCCGCGATCACGCCGCCGGTGACGCCGGGCCTTCGCGGGCAGAAGGTCGGCTTCCAGCCGACTCTCAGAAGCCCTTTTCCATGAACGTCCGATCCGGCCACATGGTCCGGTGCCGTTTTCGCAAGCGCAGGGTCGAGTTCGACTGGATGGTGCGGCTCGGTAGGGTCCGCTCCCCGCAGTCGATCGAAGTCCGCTTCGGCACGAGCCCGGCCGGTACCGTCGATGTCGCGCTCTACGCCACCGCCTCCGTCGACGCAGTCATCCCCGAGCACCCCGGAGGTCGGCAGCCCACGCCGACTTCGCCGCCCTCCAGGCCGGTGAGTTCCAGTTCCCCAGCCCCCGCCCGGCCCGCATCCTCACCGCTGAGAAGACCGTGTAAAACCCGGCTATGTGATTGCAGTAGCAGGGTCCTTATCTGACGCAGTCGAGGCTAGGGGAAGACCGAGCCGGGCTGCCAGCTCCCGTAGATCATGGGACCGAGTGCGCAACCGCCGCCATTGCACACCGCGTACTGGTCAACGGTCCGGTGCACATAGCCCGTGGGAGACCAACGACGGATGAAGTGGTAACCGTCGCACCCCTTGAACGGTACGGCGCCGTCCACGGCGTTCTGCACCCAGTGCAGAACGCCGATATTGCCGTTGTCGTCCGAATCGGTTCCGGTGGCGTACAGCTGGGACAAGTGGGCCTCAGGAGCTACGTTGATCGGCGCCCCGTCGGGCACGTTGAGGGTCTTGTCCGTGCAGTCCCCGCCGAGTTGTTCCGTCCAGCCGAGGTAGGCCCCGGCCTCGTCGGCGTGGGCCGCCGTCGCGCCCGTGCAGGACAGAGCAGCGGCAGTGAGAACCACTGCCACCACGCGCTTGCGCACGTACATCGTTCCTCCCGTTTTTCTTTCTGTCTGACGTGGGGGCGGAGCCCGGGTCACGTCCGTTCAAGTGGTGTATCGACGGCTCGGTGATCTCGTTCTTTGAGGCTATGCGGTGAGTTCGGTGGGCACGACGGTCTCGTCGGTTTGTGACTCGCTCGGGTGGAGGCGGGCTTGGGCGACGGAGGTCGCGGCCCATGGAGCGGCGGGCCTCGGTCCACTCGTCGTTCTGCTCGGCCACCACGGCGCCGACCACGCGGATCACGGTGGTGCGGTCGGGGAAGATGCCGACCACGTCGGTGCGGCGCTGGATCTCCTTGTTCGGTCTCTCCTGCGGGTTGTCCGACCAGATCTGCCGCCAGATCTCCGCGGGCAGGCGGTAAAGGCCAGCAGGTCGTGCTGGGCGGCGTCCACGTGGACTGTCGTCCCTGGGAGCTTGACTTCCAAAGCGGACGAGCAGGTCACAGCCTTCCGTAACCGGCCCCTGGACTCCGG
Organism: Streptomyces sp. NPDC001056; assembly: GCF_053598955.1. NCBI lineage: Bacteria > Bacillati > Actinomycetota > Actinomycetes > Kitasatosporales > Streptomycetaceae > Streptomyces > Streptomyces sp. NPDC001056. The sequence continues at coordinate 11,592 of NZ_JBSFLI010000060.1, forward strand.
CCCGTACTCGTTCGTCTGGGTCGACGCACGGACCCGGAAGGTCCGCGAGGGCGGCCGCATCATCAACATGCATGCGCTGATCGCGGTCGGTGTCAACGCCGACGGCCACCGCGAGATCCTCGGCATCGATGTCGCCACCGCCGAGGACGGCGCCGGCCGGCTGGCCTTCCTGCACTCGCTCATCGCCCGGCGGCCTGTCGGGCGTCCAGCTCGTCGTCTCCGACGCGCACGCCGGCCTGGTGGACGCGATCGGCGCGGTGCTGCCCGGCGCTTCCTGTCAGCGCTGCCGGACCCACTACGCGAGGAACTTGCTGAGCCAGGTACCGAAGTCGGCCCAGCCGTGGATGGCCACGCTACTGCGGACCGTGTTCGAGCAGCCCGACACCGACGCGGTGAAGGCCCAGACGACCCATGTCCTGGGCCGAACGCCAAGTGGCGCGCATGCGGCGGGAGATCGAGATGCCAGCTGCTGAACGGTCATCCCACACCGTGCCGGTCCTCGACTTCGGCGCCGACCACACCTGGTTCGCGATGCCCTGGGCGGACGCGACCGCCGTACAACGCGAAGAATTGCTGCAGGAATCGGCCGAGCTGCGCGCCCTGATCGACGCCCTGGCATAGCTGCTGGCCGCCGCGCACGAGCACGACTGGCTGCATCGCGACATCAAACCTCGAACATCCTCTACTTCGACGGCCGCCTGGCCGCCTGGCATCGTCCGCCGGCCACACTGGACCACCAAGGTAGGCCGCACCGGCCTCTGCATAGGCACTGAGGGGTTCGCCGCCCCGGAACTGTTCGGAACACCTCCTGAGGCCACGGCGTCCAGCGACATCTACAGCGTAGGCAGAGTCATCGCCTGGGCCCCACCGGAGGGCTGCCAAGGACCAACCTACCGCTGTTCCCCCCGTTATGATTTCCGCGGTCCTGCAAGAGGGCCTCTGGCCTCCGGGCCCGACATGGCCGCTCCCCCGCTGTCGAACCGATGACCTGGGGGGGTGGTGCCACCGGGCCCGAGAGGCGCCGTTGGAGACGCTGTTCAGAGGTCCGACCACCGTCCCGCCGAGCGCAACGCCCGGCAGTACGCGGGCGGCAGGTCTGCATAACGTGGATGCGCGCACGATGCCGACACCCAGGCCAGCACCGAACCGAAGCTGAGGCAGGTCTTCGACAAGCTCAGCGAGAAGTTCGTCACCCAGGCGCGGTACGGCCTCGGAGGCGTCATCGCATCGCTTCCCGAATGCCTGTATGTGAACCACCCGCACCGCACCGGCGACGCCGAATTCAAGCCCTCCGGTCTGGCCGTCGCGGTGGAGGCCGGCCTCCGGGTGCCCCGCACGCTCATCACGTCGAACCCCGACGCCGCCCGAACCTTCATCAAGCGGCACGGCTCGGTGATCTACAAGCCGTTGTCCAACCCGGTGTACCGGGTCGACAGCGTCTCCTCCGTCGTGAAGATCGCCGAGGTGAGGGCCGAGGAGATCGACGACCGAGTGGCCGGCACCGCCCACCTGTTCCAGCAGCGCGTACCGGGGACAGCCGACATCCGGGTCACCGTCATCGGCCCGCGCGCGCCCAGTGTACGCATCGACTCAGGTCTCCTGGACTGGCGCACCGACTACAGCCGCTTGAGCCCCCGAAGATCAGCGAGGTTCCTGCCCTTGCTCTACCTGCACGGTCTGTCCTCCGGCGACTTCGTGCCTGCGATGGAACAGTTCCTCGGCTCGGCCGCTGGACTCTCCTCGGCCACGGTGACCCGGCTGACCAAGCAGTGGAGCGACGACCACGCCGCCTTCCAGGACCGGGACCTGTCCGGATCCGACTACGTGTACGTGTGGGCCGACGGTGTCCACCCCAAGGTGAGGCTCGGGCAGGCCCACTCGCGCGTGCTGGTCCTGCTCGGCGTCCGGTTGGACGGCGCCAAGGAGCTGATCGCCATCGCGGAGGGCCTGCGCGAGTCCACCGAGTCGTGGGCCGACCTGTTGCGCGACTGCCGCCGGCGTGGGATGCGCGACCCCGAGCTGGTCGTGTGGCGACGGCGCGATGGGACTGTGGAAGGCGCTCGCCGAGGTGTTCCCCGCAACACGGCATCAGCGCTGCTGGGTCCATAAATCCCGAAACGTATCGAACACTCTGCCGAAGTCCGCACAGCCTGGCGCGACGAAGGCCATGCAAGAGATCTACAACGCAGAGGATCGCGCGCACGCCGAGAAGGCGATCGAGGCGTTCGCGAAGACCTACGGTGCCAAGTGGCCCAAGGCCGTCGCGAAGATCACCGACGACGCGGACAAACTGCTGGCGTTCTACGACTTCCCGGCGGAGTACTGGGTCCACCTGCGCACGACGAATCCCATCGAGTCGACGTTCTCCACGGTCAAGCTCCGAACCAAGGTCACCCGCGGCGCCGGCAGCCCGGCCGCCGCCCTGGCCATGGTGTTCAAGCTCGTCGAGTCCGCTTAGGAACGCTGGCGCGCGATCACCGGCGCCCACCTCGTGCCCCTGGTCCGGGCTGAGGCACGGTTCGAGAACGGCGCCCTGGTCGAGCGCGCGGAGGCAGCGGCGTGAACGCCTTGCCGTGTCAAAGGAACTGGCAACTGCCCGGTTGCGATGCGCATCGTGTGAGACTTGCGGCATGGACATGGGCCGGGAGTCACGCTGGGAGAAGGACGCATTGACGGTGGAGATCGTCTTTGCCTTCGTGACGGGCACCCTGCTGGCTGCGGCCGTGTCTGCGGTGGCATTGATCCCAGCACTGCTCCTCGGCGTGTCTGAGCCGACGGGGAAGGCCATGCTCGTGGGAGGTGCCTTGGTCGGCGCAGCTGCCGGGATATGGCGTCTGGTGTCGGTACTGCTCCGGTTCGACGCACACCGCCGCCAAGGCCACTGAGCTCCACGAGGAAGTCGCGGCATTTCCCGCCTATGGCGTGTAGTTGTTGCTCCGGCAACGTTCCTCAGTGATCCACAGTTCTTGACAATTGCTCCGCGTTCGACTTCGCACTCGACGCGGAAGGGCAGTGATGGTTCCTGGAGTGCAAGCCGTCCGGCCAATGGCACTGGCTCGAACACGAGACGGGCCTGCCGATGTGCGCGGCCCTCGCCGACCTACTGGAAAGGAAGCCGTGAGCGGCCACGGCAAGCTCCTTGCGCAGCTCATCGAGAGCAAGACCGCCAGTGGCTCCCTGCGCACGCAAGCCGTGGAAGGACGCCGCCGCGGCAACACCTCGGCACGAGTTCCTGCGCACCGGCTTCTTCCGCTTGATGCCCGGTTCGGCGCCTACCGCCTGGGCCCCGGCCCTGGAAGGTGAGAGCGGCTGGCTAGCTGCTACACCGATGAGTTGCGTCACCTCGATCGAGTACGACTCGGAGGTCGCCTCCGGGGCCAGGGAGGCGCTCGGCCGGCTCGGCACGTACCCCGACCTTCTGATCGGCGACGGCCTTGCGGGTGCCGGCGAAGGCGCACCGTACGACCGGATCATCGCCACGTGCGCCGTACGCACCGTGCCTGCGGCCTGGCTCGGGCAGACGCGGCCCGGCGGGCAGATCCTGACGACCATCGGTGGCTGGCTGAACGCATCCGAGCTGGTACGCCTGTCGGTCCACGAAGACGGCACGGCCTCCGGGCCGGTGCTGGGCGGACAGGTCGTTTCATGCTCGCCCGCCCCCAGCTGGCACCCCCGCTCGGCCTGCTTCCGGACATCAGCGGAGGCACGGAACGCGAAGCCGTCGTCGGCGCCGACGTCCTGACCGACTGGACGACCCGGTTCGTCACCCAGTTCGCTGTGCCGACCGCGCAACTGGTGAAACTCCGCAGCGGCCGGCACGACGAAGAGATCCTCGTCGACGCCGAGACCGGGCCGTTCGCTGCACTGCATGAGGAGGACAGCCGTCGGGTGGTCCGACAGAGCGGTCCTGACGCGCTCTGGGATGCCGTCGAGGACCACCTCGGCCGCTGGCACGCCGCTGGTACGCCGACGCTGGAAGAGGCCGCCGTCCGCGTGCCCCCGCAGGGCCGGAGCATCCACTGGCGCCGAGCGCAGAAGGGGGTAACGCACCATGGATGAGCAGCCCCTCAGGAAGCGGGCGGCGTGGCGCCATCAGCGGCGGCCTGTGCAAGGAGAGAAGCGGGCCGTCCCACTCAGTGACCAGACCGAGCAGGGCGCCCAGATCGACCCGCAGGCGCCACTGGGCTTGTCGGAGTGGGACAGCACCCAGTGTGTCCCTGCTGGTGCGGCCGAAGACCTTCCGGCCGCAGCCGCACAGACCGGCAGAACGCCTTCCACCGCCTTGCTGCTGCTACGAGCGCCGCTCGACCGTCGTCAACGCCTTCTTTGACCTCGCGGACACGATCACCACCGTCCGCAGCCTCATCCGCCGAGCCTGGACCACCCACCGCTGGGACACCCGCCCCCGGCGCTGCCCATGACTCATCACCGATTCACCAGGGCACGGGCGTTCCGTCCCAGGAGAAGAAGCCACCGGTGGGGCCGTCGTCCGGCAGCAGGGCCAGGCGGAGTGCGCCCTGCGCGGCCTCGGCCGGGTCACCCCCGGCTGCGGCGGCCCGGGGGTTGAGGTCGGTGGCCCGAATGCCGGGAGCGAGCGCGTTGACCTTGAAGCCCTCCTCGGCCAGCGTCTGGGCGTAGAGGACGGTGAGGGCGTTGACGGCGGCCTTGGACGACCGGTAGGCGGCGGCGCCACCGCTTCCCGGGGGGAACTGGGGGTTGGGATTCGTACTCCAGGTCAGCGACGCGGTGCCGCTGGAAACATTGACGATGCGCGGGTGCGGGGACCGGCGCAGGGCGGGCAGGAAGGCATTGGTCACCGCCGCGACCGCGAACACGTTGGTCTCGTACGTGCGCCGGTACTCCTCGACGAGGGTGTCAGTCGGCGGGGCGAGTGACGGTGAGATGCCGGCGTTGTTGACCAGCACGTCCAGGCGGTCCACCCGAGCCGCGGCCTGTGCGATGCCATCGGGATCCGTCACGTCGAGGACCAGCAGCCGGGCGCCAGCCCCGATCTCCTCGACGGCCCGCTGTCCGCGCCCCGGGTCGCGGGAGCCCACATACACGGTGAGGCCCTCTGCGGCGAGCAGCCGGGCGATGTGCTTGCCGATGCCCTTGTTGGCACCGGTGACCAAAGCTGTGCGATCGTTCATGGCAACTACGGTCCCCTGGCGGTGGGCGCCCTGCCAGGGACAACCTGTACCAGGCAAGCGGCCGGAGGTGGCATGGCGCGGCAGGAACTGGCTCGCTTCCTGCGGGACCGTCGGGCGGCCCTGCGCCCGCACGAGGCGGGGTTGACAACGACGGGCACCGCCCGCCGTACGCCGGGCCTGCGCCGCGAAGAGGTGGCCGGGCTCGCCCACATGTCGGTCGACTACTACACGCGACTGGAGCAGGCCCGCGGACCGCGACCATCGGCCCGGATCCTGGAGGCGCTGGCCGAGGCGCTGCGGCTCACACCGGCCGAGCGCAGCCATCTGTTCCACCTGGCGGGATCGAACCCACCGCCCGGCAGCAACGCCGTGCGGCAGGTCCGCCCGCACGTGGCCAGGATGCTGGAGCGGCTACCGGAGACCGCTGCCATCGTCACCGACGCGGCATATGGCGTCGTCGCCTGGAACCCCCTGGCCCAGGCACTTCTCGGGGGCGACCTCGCACGCGGGACGACGAACCTGGCCCGGCGCCGCTTCCTGGGCCAAGGGCGCATGTACGAGAGCTCCAGTAGCGAGGAGTTCGGGCACATCGTGGTGGCGCGACTGCTCCGGGCCGCCGACCGCTACCCGCACGACCCGCAGCTGACCGCCCTGCTGGCCGAACTGCACGCCGGCAGCCAGGAGTTCCGGCAGATCTGGCAGACACGTCCGGTCCACGCACCCGGGCACCGCACCAAGACCCTCGACCACCCGGAAGCCGGCGCACTGCGGTTGAACTGCGACATCCTGCTCGTGCCCGAGGAAGACCAGGAAGTCGTCCTGATCACAGCCGACCCCGGATCACCCGCCTCGCGGGCTCTGCAAACGCTGGCCAGGCAGGCGACCTCAAACGGAAGCCGCGCACAGGTCTCTACTGTTTCGGGTTAGTACTCCAGTGCGACTTCGTGATCTATCCGGTTGCAGGAGCGGCAAGTCGTCGGGGACACGGGGGGCGGGTTCAGCAGGGCGCCGAGCAGGTGACGGATCTCGGGGACGGTCAGGTCGATCGGGTCGGTGGTGCGGGCGGGCCTGTTCGGCTGGGCCGGTCTCGTCGGCCTCGCGTCGGCGGCGAGGGCGGCGAGGAACGCCAGGGCGAGCATGGCCAGGGTGATGTGCCGGTGCCAGGCGGTCCAGTGGCGGACCTGGTAGTGGTCCAGTCCGACCTGGCCTTTTGCGGCCTGGAAGCACTCCTCGATGCACCACCTGGTCCCGGCCGCCTTGACCAGCTCGGACAGCGGCACGCGCCTCGGGGACCAACACAGGTGGTAGGCGAGTTCGCCGCTGTGCGGGTTGCGGCGGATCAGCAGGTGCCGGTGATCGTCGGCACCGATCTCGATCCAGGCCCAGTCGTAGTAGCGTGGTCCCTTCGCTCCGGCTCCGGCGCTCTGCCGGTGCCAGGCCGAGGCGGGCAGGCGGGCGACGACGGCGTCCGCGCGGATGATGGTCCGCCCCTGGTTGATCCGCACCCGGGTGCTGCATGCGACGGCGAGCACGTAGCCGATGTGGCGGGACTCCAACAGGGCGCGCAGGCCGGGGTCTTGGCCGTAGGCTTCGTCGCCGGCCACCCGGGAGGCGCCGATTCCGGCGTCCAGTGCTGCCGTGATCATCTGACCGGCCAGGGCGGGCTTGGTCGCGAACTCGACCTGGTTGGGCACCCCCGCTTGGGTGCGGCGCTCGGCGTCCTGGCACCAGGAGGCGTCGGGCAGGTAGAACCGGCGGTCGATCAACGCCCGTCCCCTGCTGGAGGCGTAGGCGAGGAAGACACCGACCTGAGTGTTCTCGATCCGGCCGGCGGTGCCGGTGTACTGCCGCTGCACGCCCGCCGAGGCGGTGCCCTTCTTCAGGAAGCCGGTCTCGTCCACGATCAGGACGCCGTCGTCGGCGCCGAGGTGTTCGTGGACGTAGGCGCGGATGCCGTCGCGTACCGCATCCGCGTCCCAGCGGGCGGTTCGCAGCAGCCTCTGCATCGGCCCGGGTCGGGCGTGGCCGGCCTGCTCGGCCAGCCGCCAGCAGTTCTTGCGCTCGTCACCGGAGAGCAGGGCGAGCACAAAGGCACGGGCCGTCGTCCGCGGCTCCACCCGCTTGAACCGGCCCGCGATCCGGGCCATGGCCTGGTCGAACATCGCTCGCCAACGGGCGCCGTCTATGCTGTGATCCGCGGCCACCGCGTGATCGTCATGAGTCCACACAACCCTTGATGATCACGCGGTGGCCGTTCCAGTTCTCACCCGGCTCGGCGCAAGATCGCGAAGTCACACGGGAGAAACCGAAGGGCCGGCCCCAGGGCAACTGAGCCGGCTCTTCGGCACTCCGTCACACCCGCCCCATCGGCTCCACTACGACGGGGTGTGGCCGTGCGTGACCCGCTCCTCGATGAGAACGTGAAGGGCGCGTAGGTGCGGTGTCTCGTGGGCTACCGCCATCGACCGCGCGTCCTGCCATGAGCATCTCCGGCCGTCCACGGTGACCGAGTCCGCACTGAGGGTGAAGCTGCCGTAGGTCACCGACTCGCCCCGCTCCAGGCGCGCACGGGCACGCGGGACTTCGTATGCGGCGATCAGGTCGGCAAGGCAGTCGATATGGCCTCCACGCCCATTGAAGGTAAGGAGTTTCTCGCCACCAAGGGTGCGCAGATCGAGCAGGGAAATGGAGACGTTACGTCCTGAGCTGCCGATGGAGCGGGTCATCGCGTACTCGAAAGGGAGTACCGCGTGCCAGGGGTGGGCATCGCAGCCCTGTGTTGACACGATGACCATGCCCCGCTCGTACCCGTAGACGGTGGGCGCGTTGGCCATGTCGCGTCTGTGTCGTTTCTCCTGGAGGAACAGGGCGGCTCCCAGCGCCACGGCGACAAGCAGCAGTACGGCACCTACCACCCGCCCGCCGGCCCCGCTCCCGGGCGCGGGCTCGCGCAGGACGAGCGCGAACCCACCGACCATGGGCACAAGGAGCAACGGCAGCCCCACCCACCAAGGTGCCTTCTTGGGCGGCATCTTGTGCCCAGTGACGTAAGCGCCGAAGTCCTCAGCTTCGGCCATTCCACGCGCCTGCGGCAGTTCCTCCACCAACTCGCTCGCCCCGGCCCGCCCACTCGTCGTCATGTGCCCTCCTCCCCCATGTTCCTGCAAGCAGGAGGATAGGCCGGGGCCGCCAATTGGGAAAGATCACCACAAGACCGGAGGTTGCTGTACTGGTCAAACTGGCGCGGACACCACCAGGTCACCGCCCGTCGCAGCCACTACCGACGACGGCTCGACAGTCCTTCAACCGGATAGATCACGAAATCACACTGGAGTATCAGGCAGATCGTGTGGGGTTGGTGGGTTTGGGCTCGTCGGCGGGGGTGGGCCGTGTCGGGCTGGGAGGGCGGGTGAGCGCAAGTCGTACAAGACCGACCTGACGGATACCGAGTGGGTCGTGATCGAGCCGCTGGTCGCGGCGTGGAAGGCGAAGCATCCGTCGGTCTCCGGCCATCAGGGGCGTTACGAGTTGCGCGAGATCGTCAATGCGCTGCGGTACCAGAACCGGACCGACTGCCAGTCGGAGCTTTTGCCGCACGACCTGCCGCCGACCGGTGCGGTGCGCTACTCCTTCGATGCCTGGAAACGCGACAGGCTGGATCGTCGGATCAATGACGTGCTGCGGATGGTGGTGGGCGAGAGGGCCGGGCGCACGGCCGATCCGAGCCTGGTGGTGCTCGACTCGCAGTCGGTGCGCGCAGCGGCCGGGGCGCCGAAGGCGACGACGGGCCTGGATGCAGCCAAGAAGACCCCGGGCCGACGGCGCGGGCTCGCGGTGGACGTCATAGAGCTGATCGTCGCGGTCGTGGTCGTCGCGGCATCGGCGCACGACGACGCGATCGGCGCCGCGCTGCCGAACAAGGTCTCCGCGGGCACAGTGCGCACGGCGCTTGTCGACCAGGGCTTCAAGACCAGCGTGGTCGACCACGGCCGAACACTCGGCATCGACGTTCAGATCGTTGCACGCAACCCGGCTGCCACCGGGTTCGTCCCCGAGCCCGCCCGATGGCGGGACGCGTGATGACCCACGCCGTCATTCAGCAACTCCTGGATGGAATCGAGCTGCGCGAACGCCAACTAGCTGCGCAGATCGGCACACTCGCCATGCGTCTGCGCGAGGCGGAGGCCGAACGTGAGGCGCTGGCGACCACGGCCAAGACCGTCCGCGCGATGGCCGCCGACCTCGATCTTGAGCAGCCGTCGGCCCCGGTGTTGCCGGAGGGCGAGGCCTACCAGCAGATCACGGGCGTCTTCGACCACGAACGCCGGCCGCTGCGCGCCCGCGACCTGTGCCTCGCGCTGGATCTGCCCGTGATACCCAGGCACGTCAAAGGCACCCGGGCGAAACTAAAACGCCTGGTCAGCTTCGGTTTCCTCGACGAGACCGAACCCGGGCTGTTCGCACAGCCCCGCCCACACGCGCCGACCGCCCCCGCCGATCAGCGATCCTGATCCAGGCCGAAGAGCAAGACGGCACAAGACTCGCTTATCGCTCCGTGAGCACTGCGCTCAGCAGGCCGGGGAAACGCGCCTCCATGTCGCCGCGGCGCACTGTGACGATCCGCTTGCGTCCTTCTGCGACGGTCCTGATCAGGCCCGCTTCCCGAAGGACGCGGTAGTGATGGGAGATCGTCGGGCTGCTCAGGCCTAGGTCGGCCTTCTCGGCGATGACCGCGCAGTCGATCGGCTCCGGACCGCGATACAGCTCGGTCATCAACGCTCGCCTGCCCGGTTCGGCCAGCGCACTGAGGATCACCGTGAGGTCGAAGGAGTCGACCGAGGGTTCGGGTAGTGCACGCGGCATTCGTCGCCTCCTCATTGTTTGACGTACATCGAATTTTATCCTACCGTCGCATCCCGTGATGATTCGACAAGAATCAAACGACCTGTCGGCGGTGCGGCTGCTCGTCCTCGCCGTCGGCACGTCGTGTCAGCCCTGATCGAAGGAGACACCGTGCCCAGTACGTTCGAGGAGCCGACCCGATGACCGGCGTACTCGTGACCGGCGGCACCGGGAAAACCGGTCGCGAACTGGTAAGACTGCTGCGTGGCAGAGGCGTGCCGGTTCGAGTGGCCAGCCGCAGCCCGGCCGCCGAGGACCCGGACGCGATCCGGTTCGACTGGGACGATCCGGCCACCCATCCGGACGCCCTGGACGGACAGGACCGGGTCTTCCTGGTGCCTCCGGTGCAGAGCGGGGACCCGATGCCGTCGGTTGGGCCGTTCCTGGCCAAGGCGCAGCGCCTCGGCGTGCGCAAGGTGGTGCTTCTCGGCTCCGCCATCCCCCTTGCCCCCAGCGCGGCGGAACTGGCCGCCCAGGTCCGGGCCCAGCCCGGCTGGGTCGTGCTGCGCCCGTCCGGTTTCATGCAGAACTTCCTAAGCCCACACCCGCTGGGCGAACGGATCCGGCGAGACGGTGAGATCCGCACCGCCGCCGGTGACGGCCGGGTGGGCTGGATCGACGCGCGGGACATCGCGGCAACCGCCGCCGCCCTGCTGTCCGACCTTGACGCCATTCCCGGCGATCAGCATGACTACCTGCTCACCGGCCCGCAGGCGCTGAGTTACCCGGAGGCGGCAGCGATCATCACCGCCGGCACCGGGCGCCCGGTCCGGGTGATCCATGCCAGTGAGGACCAGCAGGCGGCCGATCTGCGGGCCGCGGGCATACCCGCACAGTTCGCCGCGATCCTCGCCGCCGCCGACGTCGGCGCCCGCACCGGCCGGGACGACGAGGTCAGCACCGCGGTGCTCGATCTGACGGGCCATCCGCCGCGCACCTTCACCCAGTTCGTTCAGGAGCACGCGGCCCGGTGGGCAGCACCAACCGCTTGATGCGGCAAGGTCGAGGGCAGCGAGGTGTGATGTCCGGGTGGGGGCGAGTTGTTGCCCGGTCCACCAGGCGTCGATGCGGATGAGGTTGATGGCGGTGGCTGTGAAGATGTGTGCGAGGGGGGCTTCCGCAGTCCTGCCTAGCGGGCGCGGTGAGCAGGAGCTCCGCGGAGATGTATCCGGCGTCCATCAGGTGTTCGCCAGGCAGCAAGTGCTTGGCATGGAGCCGGTCGTGGACTTCGTGTCGACGACCACGGGGTCGCCGACCGTGGCGTCCGTGGTGACCACGTGAGTGATCACGTGGGGCCGGCCGCTCTCCAGGGCGCCGCAGGTCTCGGTGTGGTGGACCTTGTAGCCGTTCCAAGCTGAGCCGCGCTTGACGGCGTTGCGGGAGTCGGGGCCGTAAGGCGAGGTGATCCTCGCTCTGCTGGGCGGGAGATCATTCTTCCCCCGCCAGGCCACCTCCTGCACCCCGTCCATGACCGTCCGCTGAAACTGCCGCAGCCACACTGCCCGCAGGATGCCGGCCGCGGGCACCTCCTGCAGCCAGTCGGGCCGCGGTGCGCGGACGGCCGACACGCCGACCGCGGACGACAGGAAACACTGCGGGTCAATACACCTAGAAGATGCCCTTGTAGCCCTGCCAGCCGGTGGCGATCTTCACGGGCGCCCCGAACGATCCCTTGCCGTCGCCGCTGTTGCGGTACAGATTGCCCGTCGTGTCCCGCTCGATGAGGTCGCTCTTCCCGTCTCCGTTGATGTCTCCGACGCCGACGATGGCGTTGTACGACCCGCCCCAGTTCGAGAAGACCTTCACACGGTCCTTCAACAGGCCCGTCCCCGTGCCGTTGTAGCGGTAGAGGGTGCCGGCCCTGTCCCGCGCCAGCACATCGCCGTAGCCGTCGCCGTCGAGGTCTCCCGCGCCCACGATATTCGTGTAGCCGGTCCAGGCCGTACGGATCTTCTTGCCCGCCGCGAGCGAGCCGTCGTCCCGCGCGGCGAACAGGTAGATGTCACCGGTGGACTTCCTTCGGGCGAGCAGGTCGGGGCGGCTGTCGCCGGTCAGGTCGCCCGGGGCGGTGAGGCTGTCATAGGCGTCCCAGCCGGTGCCGAGCGAGGTGTACGGCGTGCTCGGCTTGAGGGCGCCGCACCCCGGGCGGTAGCCGCGCAGTTCCCCGCCGCTGAGCCGGACCAGCACGTTGTTGCATTGGCCGTCGCCGGTCCCGAACGGCACCGCGACGGCGGAGGTCGGCCAACCACTGGCGGAGGTCTTGCCGGAGAAGGTGCCCGTGCCCGTGCTCTGCTGGAACGTGAAGGCGCCGGCGGAGTTGAGGGTGAGCAGATCGCCGCCGCGGTCGCGGGCCACGAAGTCGTGGTACGCCGCCTGGGCGCCGGTGATCTTCACCGAACCGGACTTCGTCACCTCCGGTCCCTGCCCGTCCGTGGGCCAGGCGGTGAGGGTCCAGGCATAGGTGGCGTCCGGGGCACCGACGCCCGCCACGCCGGTCCAGCCGTCCCAGCTCGGCGTGATCTGGCCGCGCGTCTCGCCACCCGTGAGCGTACGAACCGTCTTCCCGGTCGTCCGGTTCTTGATCGTGAGCTGCCAGCGACTGACGGGCTTGGAGGTCCACCAGCGGGGCTTCCACGCGGGTCCGTCCAACGCGACGTACGCGCTCGCCGGCACCGACGAGTCCGTCACGCCGAGCGCCCCGGCGGCGATGCCCGTGGGGACGACGTGCACGTTCTCGTCCGCGTCGACGTACGCGACCTGACCGCCGTACGCGTCGACCGTCCAATCCATGCCGGCAGTCGTACCGCGCGCGGTGCCCAGTACGCGGGTCGCCGGCGTCGTGGAAGTGACGTCCGTGAGGGTGACCTGCCGGTCGGCGCCGACGTGTACGACGAAGCCATCACCGAGCAGCCCGGGTGCCGAGCCGGTGGGCAGAACGCGCACCTTCCCGTCGGCGAGGCTCGCCAGGACGGCAGTGTCCCCGCCGGCGCCGCACTCCACGTACACGTACCGGCCGGTGGCCTGCACGGACGACGGGGTGCACGAGGTGCCGACGAACAGCGTCCGGCTCACCGTGCCGGTACGCACGTCGGTGGCCGTGATCTTGCCCGCCCCCGCCGCCTGCCACAGGGTGGCGCCCCACAGCGCCCCGGGCGCGGCCGAGACGGTGCGCACCACGGCGCCCGAGTCGAGGTCGCGCACTGTGGTCGCGGTGGCGGTGCGATAGGCGACGTACCGTCCGGAGACACTCTCGACGGTCAGGTCGGTCAGGCCCGTGGCGATCGTTGTGCCCGGTACCGGATGCGCCTCGCTGACGAGACGCAGGACGGCCTTCCCCTCGTACACGGTCGGGTAGAGGACGCGACCGTCACCGGTCGGATACAGAGGACAGCCGCTCGCCCCGCACAAGTCGGCGGCGCCGAGGTTCTCGTTCCTCACGACCATGGGTGTGCCGGACACGACCAACTTCCGCTCGTGATAGGCCGTCAGGTTGTCGGTGTAGGTGTCCGCGGTGTCGAGGCGTCCCTGGAAGAGGGCGAGCGAGCCGGTCCGCGAGGGTGCCCAGGGGATGTCCAGCACGGCGCTGCGCCGCAGGTCGCCGTCGGGGGATTCGGAAAAGCGGTGCACCCCGTGTTCGCCGTTCAGTTCACCGCTCACGAGGAGATCGCCGTCCGGGCCGGGAACGAAGTTGGCGAAGGCCGCTCCGCCGTGGTCCAAGGGCTTGGTCACGACCCCGTCGGACGACACGACGGAGACGGTCAGGTCCGAATCCATGGTCATCCGCAGAACCCGGGAGCCGGCAAGGCGAAACACGCTGCTGTTCGGTGCGGACGGGTTCGGCACGCTCCACGGCGTGGCCTGCGGGTCGTCGCGCGACACGATCTGCTCGGCGCCGGCCGAGGAGTCGTACCAGGCGACGGCCTGAGGGGTGATCTGCAGGCTCATCATGTAGCTCTGAGGCACGGGCAGCACGCTCATCCGGGCTGTCGACAGGTCCACCAGGCCGACGCCGTCACCGGCGGCCGACCGGTAGCGCACGACGACACCGTTTCCGTCACCGGCGTCCGGGAGATAAGACGCTCCGCAGGTCGCGCCACTGGGCACGTCCGTCACCGGGCGGTCGTCCAGCGAGCCCTCCGACGTGAGACGGAAGAGATGGCACTCGCCGTTCGCGACGCCGAGGACGGTGTCGCCCTGCACGGAACGGAGGGTGACGCCCTCCGGCAGCCGAAGGGTGCGCCTGGCGCCGTCGGCCGGGTCGATCAGCACGACACCGTTCGTGCCGGTCTGATAAGCGATCGTGTCGGCGTGGGTGTCGAAGATCCGTCCCGCGCTGCCGTCCGCCGGGATATCCGGTGTCATCGACTCGCCGGTCGCGTAGTCCGTCCACCGCCACCCCCGACCGTACGCGCGGTGCAGGAATCCGGTCTGTCCCGCGGAATAGAGGTACTCGGGCAGGACCGACTTGCCGTACGGCGCCATCACCACCTCGTCGGCCGCCGGCACCGGCTCGGCCGACGCCGCAGGACTCATCACCCCCGCGACAGCCGCGGTCGCCACGACGGCGAAGCCCACACGGCGCGATATCAGACGGGAACATGACAAATCGTGACCGACCAAAACGGTCCCTCCCCGAGAGCGCGAAAGGGAAGCGCACCCGTCCGACTCCCCAGCCCCGGTGCCGCGATCCCCCTGAGTCGGCAAAGATACCCCGTATGCCGTTGCAGTACGAATGGGCCGTCCTCGCCGGAGCTGCGGTCCGTGAGAAGCTGCGCTCCATCGTCGCCACGCGGGGCCGGGCGTACGACGTCGCCAGGACGAACGGACAGTCCATGACGAGGGCGAACCGCCCGCCGGAGAACTGCGCGACCTCGAGGCGGAGGCGTTCGCCACCGTCGCCGAAGCCGTCAAGTGCGACGAGCCGCTCGACGTTGATCCCCTTCGTCAAGCTGCTCCTCCAGGCCGGGGGGCTCGACGAACCGGCTCCGCTCTTGGACGTGCCACTGGCACGGGCGTCGGCACCCACTCACGAGTTCCGGCCGGAGGGACTCGGCTACGGCCGGCCGCCCTGGTCTCCCATGGCGTTCAGCGCTTCGTCCGTGAGCCGGTACACCGACCACTCGTCCTGGGGGCGGGCGCCCAGTGCCTCGTAGAAGTCGATCGCGGGCCGGTTCCAGTTCAGGACCGACCATTCCAGGCGCTCGTAGCCGCGTGCGACACAGATGCGGGCGAGTTCCGTCAGCAGGGCCTTGCCGTGGCCGCCGCCGCGGGCCTCGGGCCGGACGTACAGGTCCTCCAGGTAGATGCCGTGCACGCCCCGCCAGGTGGAGAAATTGAGGAACCACAGCGCGAAGCCCACGACGTCGCCGTGGGCATCCTCGGCCACGTGTGCGTAGGCGGCCGGGCGCTCGCCGAACAGGGCCTCGGTGAGCTGTTCCTTCGTCGCCCTGGCCTCGTCGAGTGCCTTTTCGTACTCTGCGAGCTCGCGAATCAGGGTGTGGATGATGGGGATGTCGGCGGGTGTCGCGGTACGGATCATGCCCTGAGTCTCACACGTGGTGCCAGCCGGGTCCCAGGCCGGATGCCGGAACGGGGGGCGGGCGCGGCCCGGCGCGCCGGGAGCAGTACTCCGAGGACGGGCTCGGCGGCGCCGGCTTCGGTGGATGCCTGAGGTGACGTCACCGGAGCCGCCCAGGCACTGACACCGGCGTTGCTGTCAGGCAACAAGGCGCTCCCTACGGAGCGGCCGGCAGAACGTGGTCGCCCACGACCTGGGCCGGCCGCGTGGTCCGGGGGCTCCGGCCGGGAGTCGGAGCGCCGCCCCGCCGGTCTCCGTAGGGCCTACCCCCGCGGCCGGGGCGCCTGGTACGGCTCGCGGGGCGTCGCAGTGCCGGGTGATGTCACGGAGGCGGTCGAGCCCGGTGGCTTTCGGGTCGAGTGCCCGGTAGCCAGGAGTGCGGGCTGCGTGCGTCGCCGTGTCAGCAGGGTGTCGCGACGCTCCCGCTTCATGCCACCCGTCCGTCAGGGCTGCCGCAGACCCCCGGGCTTGTCTGGTTCGCGGGTCGTACGGCCCGCCGGGGCGATGGCACTCCGCAGGCCGGCAGGCTTGTAGCACTTGCTGAACGGTGCGTCCTGGGACGTCGACGCGGTGAGAGACGACTGCAGCAGTACGTAGCCGAGCGTCTCGGCGCTTCGGGCGGGGTCCTGATCATGGACGGCACCGGCTTCCTCGGAAAGGGCACCACGTCCGCTGGGGTGCAAAGGCGGTACTCGGGCACGGCCGGCCGGACGGAGAACTGCCAGATCGGAGTCTTCGCCGTCTACGTCTCGGTCAAGGGCAGAGCGCTGGTAGACCGGGAGTTGTATCTGCCGAAGTCCTGGACCGCGGATGCGGACCGGTGCCGGGCGGCGAAGGTCCCACGACCGGGCGTCAGACAGTTCCCCACCCAGGGCCAGACCAACGAACCACCTGCGCAACCGTCACGGCGGAGACCGTTGCCGTACTAGTTGTTCTGTCCGGGGAGGTTGTGGACGGGTGAGCCAGGTCTCGGCTGAGGGATCTTGAACAGGTGAGGGCCTTCCGGTTCGGTGTGGATTGCGACGTCTACACCAACAGAAAGGCCCTCGTGGTCCACCGTAATGCACCCCTGACCGAGACCGGTCGCCTGCGTCTGGCCCGTCGCGTGGTCGAGGAGGGCTGGCCCCTGCGCCGGGCCGCCGAACGCTTCCAGGTCGCGCCCACCACGGCCCAGCGGTGGGCCGAGCGCTACCGGCAGTGCGGCGAGGCGGGGATGCGTGACCGTTCCTCAGGTCGGGCAGCGCGTCACGGCCGAGGAGCCCCTCCTCCGCGAGGCGCTCGACCATGCGGAATGCGTGCTCGAAGTCGAGGGCAATCTCGTCCGTCGTGACACCGTGCTTCTCCAGCCACATCGTCTGGTCCGGCGCAGACGCCGCCACGACCACCAGCGCCTCGATCAGAAGGCGCTGGCGAAACGAGGAATCAGGAGTCTCCACAGCGAGATCATCCCACTCCTCCCCTCAGCAAGGGATCCGTCTGTTCGACCGCCTCCGGCAGGCAACTTGACGTGCTAACCGCCTGAGGTGTCTCACGGGTCAATACAACTAGTCAGCCACTCCCGCACTGCGGGGGAACCTCAGCCAGGAGCGTACGTATCTCTGCGATCGCACGGGTGATGGTGGAGCGGTCGACGCCGAACAGCAGCCCCAGCACCGAATGCGGCAGGTCGTGCCGCAGATGGATCAGCGTGGCCACCAGCCGGTCGACGAACACCAGCTGGTGGCGGGCGCCGGCACCCGCGGCCCGCTTCCGGACTCCTCCTCGTGCAGCATGGCGTCGGCCCTCGAGTCCGGCCTGCCACGGCACCGCCAACTCTTCAATCAAGCAGGCGACCGCCACTTCCCGAGGAAACCGACCAAGCCCCGGATAACTTGCGTGCGGCAGGCGAAGCGTAGGTTCAAGGTGGAGAAATCCGGATGGTTGAACCGTTTTGTGCCGCAGCGATCGGCGCGAGTAGGTACAACCGGGACAATGGCCGCCAGCGCGGCGGAGTGGGCCCTCGATCGATCGGCCGCCCTGTTCCATGTCGGAACCGGGCAGCCGATCGGGCAGGGCTCTCAGTCCCCTGTCTGCCCGAAGACGTATCGCACGAGGTCCGCGTCCTTCTTCGGCACCGCCAAGTCGTAGGTCCCGTCCCCAGTACTCAACTCGTAGCGCTCGAACTTCGGCGCCATGGGCACCTTGCCCTCGACAGGCTTCAGCGCGAAAGGAGGTCTCAGAGGAGTGCTCTTCTTTTCGCCTGTCCGGTCAGTCCAGACCGGCGTCTCTCCCAAGGCGCACCGCAAGAATCCGCTCCTGGTACGAGCGATCTTCGTGCCCTGGCCGATCGACGTCATCACCGCTCCGCCAATGCTCTTGGTGAATCCGACGACCTGCAACGGCTGCCCGTTCCTGAAGTCCTCCATGTCCTGAGCAGGCGAGCGCCGACGGATCTACGTCCATCGCAGCAGCACGTCCACCGCGGTCTCGGTGCCCGCGGAACGCCGCGGCGAAGGAACCCCTTGCGCCATCTTCTCCTCTTCCCTCGGTCGCGGGCATGCGCATCCGAAGCACGGACGTGCCACATCCCTGACCGGTACTCGAACACAGCTCCCCACCGGAACTGCGGAGCCGCAGGCTATCTCCCTGTGTAGGTGCGTGTTGATCGCGTTGGCTCCTTCGCGAGGGGCCGCCCTTGGTGGGCGGTGATCGAGGGAGCAGCGTGCAGAGGGACCTATCCGCAGCGGTAGCGAGCATGGCCGAGGAGAATTGCGGTGACGGTCGGGGCGGTAGCCGACCTTGACAAGGGGTTGTGACGGGGCTCTTACCGCAATGGTGTCTTCTCCAGGCGCCGGAACCTGCTCACTCTTGCCGATGCGCGCACTACCCTGGACCACCTGACCACGGCGGTGCTGACGCACGTGTTGGAGGACATCGCCGAGCAGATGGAACTCGCTGAGCAACCATTCACGCCATTTCGGCGGTTACCGGACGAGCAGCGGGTGTGCGGGCCGGTGTTCGCCGGGAGTGCCGACCTGGGCAGCTTGCCGGGTATCTGCTGCTCGACTACGACGACTCGTACGGTATCGACCGAGTTGGCCTCTTTCTCTCCCGCCAAGTGCCTTGATCTCAGTGGGCGGTTCGTGAGTATATGAGTCATTCTGGTGTCGCCTGATGGTGTGGACGGAGGCGGAACGTGCCGGTCCGATGCCGGTGGCCTGC
>NZ_JBSFLI010000061.1:0-28016 GCF_053598955.1 Streptomyces sp. NPDC001056
GGTCTGCGGCGCCGACGACGCCCAGGAGGTCTGCGCCGCCATCCGCGCCAAGGTCGCCGAGCTGTACTCCCAGGACGTGGCCGACAAGGTCCGCACGCTGCGCGAATCCTGGAAAGGCGCTGCGCGCCTTTCTGATAAACACGCTCCGCGTGTTTACAAATTCCCGCTGCGCGAGAATTTGGATTTCCGCTGCGCTTCAATCCGGCCCGGTCCGCTGCGCTCCCCGGGCAGGGCGTCCGCTGCGCTCCCGCCCAACCGGCTACGCCGGGCAGCAGCAAGAAGAGGCTGGTGGTGCATCAACTCCCCCGCCAGGTAGATTCACGAACCGTGGACCACCACTCCATCGGGATGGCCGAGCCCGCAGCCTCGACCCGAACCACCACCCGGACCAACGCACGAACTGATCCACCATCACCTGACAGGCCATCCGAACCGCCAGCGGACACTCACTCACCAGTCCACCATAACCCCTGTGCGGACCCCGCTCGTAGCACGCTGGACCCGTCACCAGGGGCGAGTGTCAGTCGAACTGATGTCCTGACAGCAAGCACCCTCTGCATCAAGTGATGCAGAGGGTAGGATCACGAACGAATCCCGGCCCCCTATCCTCCCGAATGGAGACGCGCGCATGACGGATCAGATTCATCTCCGGCCGCATCAGGAGGAGGCCGTGGAGGCCATTGTCCGAGGGCTCGATATCCCTCCGGGAAAGCGGATTCCGGCCGAGGGGCTGCGCGGCGTTGTGGTGAGTGCGTGCGGGACCGGGAAGACCTTCATCGGTGCCGCCGCAATGCAGCGTCTCGTGCCCAACGGCCGTGTGCTGGTGCTGGTCCCGACCCTCGAATTGCTGGCACAGACGGTCCAGGAATGGCGGACGTTCGGGCACTCGGGGCCGGCGGTTGCGGTGTGCTCCCTGGAGGACGACCCGCGGCTGTACTCCCTGGGGGTGCGGTGCACGACCAGCGCGCCGCAGCTGGCTCTGTGGCACGGGCGGGGCCCGGTGACGGTGTACGCCACCTACGCGTCGCTGCCGGTGCTCATCGAGGCGCACCGGGGCGAGTACGGCTTGCCGATGGACGTGTGGGACGCGGTGCTGGTCGATGAGGCGCACCGGACGAGCGGTTCGCTGGGGAAGGCGTGGGCGGCCGTGCACGACCAGGAGCTGTTGCCTGCGATGCGGCGGCTGTACATGACGGCCACGCCGCGTATCTGGATGGAGCGGCCGGCGCGGCGGGGGCAGGAGCAGGCGGGGGCAGGGCGGAATCCTCTGCCGGAGGAGCTGGCCTGTTCGATGGATGACGAGGCGATCTACGGGCCTGTCCTTCATGAGCTGGATCTGTCGGAGGCGATCGCGCGGGGGTTGCTTGCGCGGTATCAGATCGTGGTGGCGGAGGTGCGGGATGCGAGCCTGACCCCGCAGCGCCTGTACGGGGAGCGGCGGCATGAGGAGGAGGTGCGCGGGGAGCGGTTGGCGGTGCTCCAGGCGGCGCTGCTGGAGACGATGGCGGCGCACTCTCTGACGCGGTGCATCACGTTCCATCACCGCACAATCGAGGCGCGTGCCTTTGCGGAGGGGCTTGGGCGGGTGGTGGGCCGGCTGTACGCCGAGGACCCGGAGCGGTATCCGGAGCGGGTGTGGTCGGGGTGGCTGTCGGGTGAGCACGCGCCGGATGAACGGGCTGACCGGTTGGCCCGGTTCGGGGCGCGGGCGGGGCGGGCGGTGCTGTCCAACTGCCGGGTGCTGGGTGAGGGGGTGGATGTGCCGTCGGTGGATTCGGTCGCGCTGATCGACCCGAAGGGAAGTGCGGTCGATATCGTGCAGGCGATCGGTCGGGCGTTGCGGCAGAAACCGGGTCAGGGGAAACTTGCCACGCTGATCGTGCCCATTTTTCTGCGGGCGGATGAGACCGAAGAGGAAATGCCGTATTCGATTTCGTACCGGCCTTTGATCAAGGTGTTGTCCGGGCTGCGTGCGCATGATGAGCGTGCGGTGGAAATGCTTGCGGCTCCGCAGGAGGATATGCGCCGGACCCCTGGAGAGCCGTCGTATCTGGGCGAGGAACCGGCGGAGGGCGAGGAGGAGCAGCGGGTACTGATCCGGTTCGGGACGCACCGGGATCCGGCGCTGATCGCCCGGCTCGTGCGCTACAACGTGCTGGAGCCCGAGCACGAGAACTGGAAGGCCGGGCACCGGGCCGCGGTCGCGTACCGGGAGCGGACGGGTCATCTGGCGGTGCCGTACGAGCACCGGGAGCTGATGCCGAACGGTCACTCCCACCCGCTGGGCCGGTGGCTGGCCGACCAGCGCCGCGCCCTGGCGGCCGGCGCCCTGTCCGCGCAGCGGGCCGAGGAGCTGGACGCGCTGGGGATGGTGTGGGATCCGGCGGAGGCGGCGTGGGAGGAGAACCTCGCGGCCGCGCGTGCCTACTACGCCGCGGCGGGCACGCTCGCGGCGCCGGTGACCGCCACCGCGCTGGACAAGCCGGTCGGGCAGTGGCTGGCCAACTGCCGCAAGGAGGGCGGTCTGGGCAAGGATCCGGCGCGGGCGGCGCGGCGCGCGGCGCAGCTGGCCGCGATCGATCCGGACTGGCGGCCGGGCTGGCCCCTGGACTGGCAGCGCGCCTACGCCGGGGTGTCCCGGCTGCTCGCCCTGGGGGCCGAGCTGGACGAGATCGTGCCCGGTGTGACCGCCGGCGGTACCGACGTCGGCCGGTGGCTGAAGCGGCAGCGGGAACACGTCACCTGGCAGGGCCTCACCGCTGGGCAGCGTGAGCGCCTGACGGGCATCGGCGTGACCCCCCTCCCGCCAGAGCCCAAGACGCCCGCGAAGGCGCCCAGGAGCGGCTCTGCGGCGTTCGAGCGGGGGTGTGCGGCACTGGCCCAGTACCGGGAACGCACGGGCACTGCAGGGCCCGTCAGCCGCGCCCACACCGAAACCCTCCCCGACGGCACAGCCGTACGAATCGGGGTATTCCTGGCCAACACCCGCACCCGGCGCGCCAAACTCAGCAGTGAGCAGCTCGAACGCCTCGCGTCCCTGGGCCTCGAATGGGCGACGACCGCACAGGCTGCGGGATAGCCGGGGCACCACCGGCCCGGTTCAGCACAACGGCCCCCGCCGACGGCGGGGGCCGTTCCGTACCGCCCAGACTGCGGCAAGGCCTGCCTGTGGTGCTGACTCAGGGCTCAGAAGCAGGCACTCAGGCCCCGTGACGGGTGTTCTGGCCGGACCGGAGTCGGAGGCGCGTCCACCATGGGGCGGGTTCGTGCTCGGCGTTGGTCACCGCGGCGTGGAACGCGGTGAACGCTGCGTCGAGGTTCCGGGTGTCCCTCTTGGTGTCGAGGGTGACGTTGACCAGCGTGCCGGCGGTGTCCGCGACCTGGGTGTCCGGGTGCCGCAGGAGCGGGGCGGCCGCGGTCGCCAGCCGGAACAGCGGTTCCCGGACGGTGGCGGCTTACGCCTTGCTGGCGATCCGGTCCCGCGCGATGAGCTGGGCGGCCGGTCCGAACCCTGCGATCACGCTCGCACGTTCGGATGCGCCGGTGGCACGGGTGCGGGCGAGCTCTCCTGCTCCGGCGGCGGCCGCGAGGAGGACGGTCCGGCCGTGCGCGAGGAAGTTGTCCCAGAGGGTATGTCCGGTCATAGCGGCCGCCCGTGGACGTCAGTTGCGTGCGGTGTCCAGCAGCCACAGGAGCACCCTGAGGAGCACCAGCATGTCGAACACCACCGCAGCCACGAGCGCACCACTGCGGATGTGCTGCCGGAGCAGGTCGATGCCGAGCCAGATGCCGTAGCCCGTCAGGCCTGCCGACACAAGCAGAACGAGGATCGCGATGCCCGAGCCCGCGCCGTTTTGTGTCGCGATGTAGAGCAGGGTGTAGGCCAGCATCATCTGGGGGAACCCGAGGAGCACGATCTTCCGCACGTCGGCCGCAGCCGGGACCTGGACGCGCGCCCCGGCGGGCATGGCAGCCGGGGCTGGCGGGTGCCCCGGGGGAGGTCCTGTCGTGGCGCGCGGGCGTGTGGCGGGCTGCGCTGGGTTCGGCGGCTGTGCTGGGGGCGGTGGGCTCTGTGGGGCCTGGAGTGCCCTGGCCAGCAGCGCGGCGAAGTCCGGGTCCGCGCGTAATGCGTCGTTGAGCACCGAGGCCACGATGCCTTCCGGTCCTTCGCCGGGCTGCTCGTCCAGCCGGGCCAGCGCCGAGGCGCCGAGCGGGTCTCCGCCGAGGCGACCCCGGACCAGTTCCCGTACCGCCGCCCTCCGCTCCGCCGTGGCCGGGGCCCCTCCGGTCATCACCCGTACCGCCGTTATGGCCAGTTCTGAAGCCCGCATCGCTGCCCTTCCCTCCCGGGGCCCTCCCGGGACGTCAAGGACCGTATGTGTGGCTGAGGTTGGGTGGCAATCCTCAGTTCTCACCCGCTCCCGATCCGCCGTCCGTATCACGCACACCGCGACCGCGACGAGCAGGGCCGCTGTTGTCCGCGGGCGAGCCAGGCGCGGGGCTGGCGCTTCCAGCTCGATGCCGCACGACACGGAACGTGGAAGTCGGTAATCGCGGCCACGTCGTCCGGGGTGACGTCGACGGCGTAGCGCAGGGGCTCGGCGGTGGTCATGCGGCGGGTTCCCTCCCTGTTTCCGGCGCGCTGGGTGACCGGTCGTCATGTCCCGTTCTGTCGCGTCGGATAAGGAGAAGAGGTTATCGACGCGATCACCTCTGTCCGTGAATCGCGGACGGGTGCGACGAGGATGGCCGGAAATGGCTGCACAAAGACGATTGCCTCGCATGTATAAGGGAGACAGGTTCAGTGATGCACAAGATGTGCAGCGCTCGGAGGGAAACGAGGAATCAGCCTTGATCTTTACCGAGCGCGAGGAACGACGGGCGATCGCCGTTGCATCCAACGCTCCGTTCTCGGAGTGGAAGCAGACCTTCACCGACCCGCGGCTCTGCTCGGCGATCGTGGACCGGGTCACGTTCAACGCGCACATCATCGAGACCGGCACCGACAGCTTCCGCCTGGCCCAGACCCAGGAGAAAAGGCGCCGCAGGACCTGATCAGCGAAAGGGCAAGCGAAGATCAGTCAGGGCGGCCAGCGCATGAGCACATGGTCCGGCCACCCGTGGCCGCTCCGAGTCGGCTACTGGGCGATGAGCGGATCGTGCCGGTCGGCGGCAGGGTGATCCCGCACCTGGTCAACGTCAAGCCGAGGCGGCGGCAACGCAGAACTCATTGCCCTCCGGGTCGGCCATCACCATGTGGTGCCCCGCAAACTCCTCCAGGACGACCCCGCCCGCCTTGACCAGCCGCTCGGACTCCGCCCTGATCCGCGCCCACTTCTCATCGGGGCTGCCGTGTCCCGGCACCCGGACGTCGATATGAAGTCGGTTCTTCGCGGTCTTCGGCTCGGGGACTTTGAGGATGCTGAGCCGGGGGCCGGCGCCGTCAGGATCGCAAAGCCACGCGCCGTCGTCCTCGGAGTCGTCTTCCGGAAGGTCGAACTGCGCGAGCCACTCCTCGCGGGTTTGGAAGGGGGCGGGCGGCGGCTCGTCCACATACCCCAGGGCTGTCTTCCAGAACTCGGCGAGGAGCTTCGCGTCTGCGCAATCAAGGGTCAGATCGATTCTGGCTGCCATAGCAGGACCGTAGTGCGCGCCTCTGACAGTCGCGGCTGAGTCGGAGGAGAGACGGCTGCTGATACGCCCTGACTGGTCGGACACTGCCAGACGTGCTGCGGCCGACAGCCCTACGCGAGCTGTCGGCCACAACTTTGCTCAGCCCGGACGTTCTCCGCCGACCGAGCCAATGCCCGCATCCGTCGTCCACTGCGGATCGGAGAATCCGACGGTCTCGGATCGAACACAGGTCGAGATCCTGCGGTCCGTCGAGCCTGTCGGGGGCCCTCCGTCCGGTCCGGATCCGATGCGTTTCACGCTACCGCCCCGGCCCCCCACCACTGCCAGACAACCCACCCGAACCTAGGCCGTGTTTTAGGTCGGGGTTCCGGTCCACGTCTCGTCCCGTGATGATCACCGTGTGGGGCGTGGGGATCTTTCTGATGAGCAGTGGTCGGTGCTGGAGTCGTTCCTGCCTGCGGCGGGTGTGAGTCGCAGGTGGCCGGGGCGGCGTCGGTTGATCAACGAGGTGCGCTGGCGGGTGCGGACGGGGGTTCCGTGGCGTGACCTGCCTGGTGAGTACGGGCCCTGGCAGACCGTGTACGGGCTGTTCCGGCGATGGCAGCGGCAGGGGGTGTGGGCCCGGCTGCTGACGCTGTTACAGGCGCGGGCCGACGCGGCCGGGCTGATCACCTGGGAGGTCAACGTCGACTCCACGGTCTGCCGGGCCCACCAGCACGCGGGGCCGGCGCCCGCCGGGACGGCGCAGGGCAGAAGGAGTCGCCTGGTGGCATCGCCACCGAACCGGACGACCATGGGCTGGGCCGGTCAAGGGGTGGGTTCACCACGAAGATTCATCTGGCCTGCGAGCAGGGTCAAAGGCCGTTGTCGCTGCTCATCACCGCGGGGCACCGGCACGACAGTCCGCAGTTCGAGCCGGTCCTGGAGGCGATCCGGGTGCCTCGGATCGGTCCTGGCCGGCCGCGATCTCGGCCGGACAAGGTCCGGGCGGACAAGGCCTACGGCTCCCGCGCGAACCGCGCCTACCTGCGCAGACGCGGCATCGGGTGCACGATCCCGGAGAAGGCCGATCAAGTCCGCAACCGCGAGAAGCGTGGTTCGCGAGGTGGCCGACCGCCGAAGTTCGACAAGATTGACTACCGCGAGCGGCATGCGGTCGAGTGCGGGATCAGCCGTCTCAAGCAGCACCGGGCAGTGGCCGGGCCTTGACCCGGAATCTTGGACACGGGCTATGCGGCTTGGGCCAGGGTAGTTGATGTTGTGTCGAGTGCTGTCTCGTAGGCGAGGGGACTGCGTTGTCCGAGGCGGGAGTGACGGCGTCGGGTGTTGTAGCGGTGCAGCCAGCGGAACGCGTCGAGGCGGGCCTCGGGCTCGCTGGACCAGCGCTTTCGGCCCTGGAGCGTCTCGCGTTTGAAGGTCGCGTTGAAGGACTCGGCGAGTGCGTTGTCGGCCGAGCTGCCGATCGCGCTCATGGACTGACGGACGCCGGCTTGGCGGCAGGCGTCGGCGAAGGCCCGGCTGGTGTACTGGGCGCCGTGATCGGTGTGTATGACCGCCCCGGTGAGGCTGCCGCGGGTTTGTTCGGCGGCGGCCAGGGCGTCGGTGACGAGTTCGGTGCGCATGTGGTCCGCGATCGCCCAGCCGGTCAGGCGGCGTGAGGCGAGGTCGATGACGGTGGCCAGGTAGAGGAACTTCCCGCCGTCCACGGGGAGATAGGTGATGTCGCCGACGTACTTCGTGTTCGGCTTGCGTGCCGTGAAGTCGCGGCCGATCAGGTCCGGGGCCTTCACCGCGGCCGGGTCCGCGATCGTGGTGCGGTGCCTGCGACGCAAGCGCACCCCTGCCAAGCCGATGGTTCGCATCACGCGCGCGATCCGCTTGTGGTTGACCCGTTCGCCCGCCTCGCGGAGTTCGGCGGTGATCCGGGGGACGCCGTAGGTGCCGTCCGACTCGCGGTGCACGGCCCGTATCCGTGCGGCGAGAGCGGCGTCGGCCGCCTGCCGGGCGGCCCGGTCCGCGGCCGTGCGGCGCCAGTAGTAGAAGCTGGAGCGGGCGATGCCCAGGATGGTGCACAGCCGCTTCACGCCGTGGCGGCGCTGGTGGTCGGCGACGAACTGGAAGCGGTTCACCAGCGCGTCTCCCCGGCGAAATACTTCGCCGCCTTCCGCGGGATCTCGCGCTCTTCCTCCAGCTCACGGACCTTCTTCCGTAGAGCGGCGTTCTCCGCCTCCAACGGCGTCGGCGGCTCGGCCGGCACCTCCGCCCGGCGCCCGCGGGGCCGACTCGCTCCGGCCGCCCGGACCCAGTTCCGCAGGGTCTCGGGGTTGATCCCCAGATCGGCGGCGACCTGCCTGATCGTCGCCTCCGGCCGCGACCGTACAGCGCGACCGCGTCCGCCTTGAACTGCGGCGGATAGTTCTTCATGACCACGAGATGTCCGTTCTCAGATCCTCAGGATCCAGTGTCTCGTGTGTCCAGGATCAAGGGTCAAGGCCCGTGCCCACCGGCCCCCACCCGCTGGGCACCCTGCGACCCAAGCAGTCCAGGACGGTCAGCGGCACCCGCCCCAACATCGCCCCTCCCGGCAAGACGGTGACCTTCACCGACTACGCCTGGGTGTACTCGACCGCCGCGTACGGCCCCGACCCCGAGGTCGGCAGCCGGCTGCATGCCCGCAACCTGCGGCCGGACGATCTCTCGTTCAGCACTCCTTTGCAACCCACCGTGGCAGGGCTGCTCGACGTCATGACGAAGGACCGGCCGACGAGCGACACCGAGGCGGGCAGCAGGGCGACCGACGCGATCGAAACGGCCAACGACCAGGGCGAGCTGCCCGACCTGGGGAAGATCGTCGGCTCCGGCCGGCTGGACAACCCGCAGGACCTGCGCGACATCCTCCCCACCACCGAGAAGGTCGCCAACCAGCGCGTGCTGCAGCAGATCGCACTGCTGCTCCAGAGCGACCCGCGTGCGCGCGTCACCTGGACCGCGCCCGCCGCAGCCGGAAAAGCGGCACCCCCGGCGGACTACCTCTACACCACCACCGAACAAGGCCGGCAGGTCAAACGTGCCGTGAAGGCGGAAACAGTGCGGAGCCCGGCGGAACTCGGCTCGCGGGCACGCCTCGGCGCCGCACAACTGAACGGCGAGCAGCCGGACTCCGGGACCACCGGCGGCCAGAAAGTGCGGCCCGGATACGAACGGGTACTGCGGCTCGACCTCGAAGCGTCCGTCGGCCCGCTGCTGGACCTGGCCACCACACAGGACCTCGAACACACCCTGTCCACGGACCCCCGGTTCCAGCCCCTGCGGGACAGCCTGTGCGAACCGAACGGCGCCGGACCCCGCGTCGACCGCCTCGTCGTCGTCAACGCCTCCGGCACCCACCAGTGGACCTCCCCGCGCCAGCTCGGCGCGCCCTGCGGTTCCAGCAGTACTCCGGCGTCACCGGACCCGTCGAGCAGCAGCGGGCCGACCGGCGGGCCGACCTGTCTGACGCAGCGACCGCCGAACGTTGTCGACGAGTCCAGCGAGGCGGGCTGGATCAAGTACGGCCAGAGGGATGTCGGGCACGGCGGACGGGCGACCGGGGCGTCGGCCTGCCTGACCAGCGCCTACCTCAAGGATCACCCGGGCAGCAGCGCGGCAGACAGGGAAGAAGACCCTGCCGGCTACGCCTGGGCACGCCGGTACCTCCGTCACCTGGGCGGCAGACCCAGCGCTGTCAACGCCTGTCACCTCTTGGGCGCGCAACTGGGCGGTTCCGGTAAGGAGCTGGAGAACCTGGTCACCTGCGGCACGGACGCCAACTCGTATGTCGGAAAGCCCAAGGAGCCGATCGCGCCGATGGACAGCATGCTGCACTTCGAGGACAAGGTGAGGAAGCAGGTCGACGACGGTTACACGGTTCTCTACCAGGTGGCCCCGGTCTACGAGGGCAGCCGGACCGTGCCCGCCCGCTTCCAGATGTCCTACATCTCCTGGAACAAGGACGGAGTGCGGGTCGGCGCCGACTCCGAGAAGGTTTCCAACCTCGTCAGAACTGACGGCAGCGGCTGGAAGAACCTCGGTACCGCGGTCGACGGCAGGACGGGCGTCGACGTTCCGCTCGCGGGAGACTGAGCGTGACCCCCCGCATCTCTGAAAGGAACCGGCTGTGTCACATCCCTTGGTGACCCGCCTGCGTGACGTGCTCCCACCTCCGTCCAGTGGTGGAGACACCGTGGACTGGGAGGAACTCGCCCGGACGGAAGGGGTCGTGCTGCCGTCGGACTACCGGGAGTTCGTCGAGGTGTACGGAGGGGGAGAGATCGACGAGTACCTCGGCATCAGTACTCCTCCGGTGCCCGGGTCGGTGTACGGCGACCTGCTCGACGGGTTCGCGCCGTACCTCCGGCCCGAGGACGAGGCCGAGCTCGCGGTCCACTTCCCCGGCGGCGGCCCGCTGAAGCTCCTGGTCCTCGGGGGCACGACCAACGGGGATGTGCTGCTCTGGCTGCGCATCGGTGAGCCCGACACGTGGAAGATCGCCGTCTTCCGGCGGCAGGCGCTCTGTGGGGAGAAGCCCTGGACGGTCTTCGACGGGGGGCTGGTGGAGTTTCTTGTGACGGTCCTCGAAGGGAGAGCAACAGCCCCGCTCAGGGCCCGGAAGCTCGCGAGGACGCCCCACCGGTTCCTCGGCTGGCGCGAGGCCGAGAACTTCTGAGAGCGTTGTGGACAACCGGGTGGTGTTCGGATTCGGTTGGCCAGAGGGTGAGTCCTCGTACCCAGGTGCCCGTAACTGTGAGGGTATGAAGCAACGGGTCCCTCAGGGCTGTCCCGTAAATGGTCTACGGCACGTGCGCACGTCTACCGAACACTCGGGGCAGGGCACCGATCCGAACCAGCGTTGATCAGTGCTCACCAGATTTCGGAATAGAAACCGGCGGGCGCGAACCCAGGCCAGATGTGCCGGCAGCTCGGGCAGAGGCGGCGCCATGCCCCCACCGTGTGCGGCGGAAAAGGTTGCCCGCGCAACGAACCTCCGCCGGACATCGAGCGTCTACAGGTGCGTGGGTGCGCACTGACCTCGCGCACCGAGTCGTATTCGAGGGGAACCGAGCACGTCATGAAGACCAAAATGACCACCGTGGCCCTTGCGGCGATCGTCGCCGCCGGCACCGTCGCCGCCGTCCCGGCCTCGGCCGCCACCGCCAAGGCCGCGCCGGCGCGTTGCCACACCACCGACCTGAAGGCCGGTTTCGCCACCGGGGACGACGCGAAGCCGGAGATGGGGCGGACCGGGAAGCAGACGCAGGCGTTCGTCTGGTTCACCAACAAGAGCAACCGCACCTGCACCCTGTCCGGCTTCGCCGGTGTCGACATGGTCGGCGCCCAGAGGACCGACGGCACCTGGTCCCTGGTGCGCTCGGCCAAGAAGCCCACGAAGATCACCCTGGGGCGGGGGGACACGACGGACTTCAGCATCAACCTGCTCCCCGTTGCCAGGTCCACGCCGCAGAAGGAGAAGTTTGTCCCCGCGATGTTCCTGGTCACCCCGCCGAACGAGACGAAGCACTTCACCCTGAAGTGGCCGTTCGGCGGCCAGATCCTGAAGCAGGACGGCGCCACCCGCCCGGGCACCTACCTCAACCCGATCGGACAGTAATCCCCCGCGGCCGCGCGGTCAGGGCTCCAGGAGGGCTTTGACCGCGCGGCGCTCGTCCATCGCCCGGTAGCCCTCGGCGACCTGGCCCAGGGGCAGGGTGAGGTCGAAGACCCTGCCCGGCTGGATCCGGCCGGACAGGACGAACCCCGAACAACCAGGTGTACGTGCTGCTTGGCCGGTGGCGGGCTGGTGAGGGGGTGGTGTCGGGCCTGTTGCCGGGCCGCTCCAGCATGGCCGAGGCGCCGGGCGGCTGTGCGGCGAGGCCGAGACGATCGTTCAGGACGTGCTGCGTACCCGGTACTTGACGCGGGCCGCCAGCTTACGACCTACCGGATGGCCTACGGTGTGGCGGCCGTCCAGTTCCAGACCTGGTCGATCTGGTCTCCGCAGGGCCATTGAATCAGGCCGACTCCCTGGTCTCCTGTTCCCCCAGGAATGGTCAGGCACTGCTGGCTGTTGAGGTTCTTGAGCCGGGAGCCGTACTTGTCCGGCACGAGACCCCAGTAGTGGTCGTGATAGTCCCCGCACGGCCACTGAATAACGGGGGCTCCTGCGTCCGTGCTACCGCCCTGAACGCCAAGGCATTGACCGCTGTTCAGGTTCACCGCCTGGTAGTAGCTGGTGGAGCCCTGAGTGAAGGCGTACTTGAGAATCCAGAAGTGGTCGTTGAAGGCCCCACAGGGCCACTGGATAACCTGAGCCCCCGCATCCATGGTTCCTCCGGGAAGAGCCACGCACTGGCCAGACCAGGCACTCTTGATCCACTTGTACTGTGGGTCGCCCTTGGTGGTCACGCCGCCAGTAGCGGGTGTCTCGACGGAAGCGGTGGCCGTCCCGGTGAGTCCTGCCGTCAGCAGCATGACAGCGGCCGCGATCCCTGATAAGCGAAGGCGTGACTTCATGTTCCCCCTCTTCCTGAGCAGATGTGGGTCAAGCGGACAGCAAGGTATAAGAGACGTACGTGGGCGTACACGTATCGACGTGACTTATCGCCATGTCTCAACGAAAGATTCACCACTCTCGCGGGATGAAGGAGGTTGGGCAACATCTGGGCGGAAGCTCGCGGGCCAGAGGCTCCCTGAGTCACCAGGCCCGGCTCATGGGGGAAAATGAAGGAGACCAAGAAGAACAAGGGGCAAGGCCCCATCATCGACACCGACCAGCCATGCCGCCGATGCATCGAACACCGGAGCGATCACCGCAACCGGGCAGCCGCCCAGCCGCGTACCACCGCTCGCGAGAGCAACAGACCGCGGAGGCCGGAATGCGAAGACTGCGGCAGACCCATGATCGGTCCAGCACACCCCGATGGCATCTGCCGCGACTGCAGACAGTCCACGTCAGGGTCACGAAGCAGTATCCGACGGCTCGTGTGACCCGCCGTCCGACAGATCGCTCCGATACCGCTTGCGCTCACTCCCCCGATCAACTGGATGCCCCCGCCCCGGAGTTGCCGGTCACCCTCGGCACTCCGGGCATATGCCCGCTGCCGTGGGCACTGATCAGAAAAACCGCCCCTGGACACGCACTACGGGAGCTGGGCGTGGAGTGGGTATGAAGCAATCGGTGGAGCGGAACGACCGCCCAGAGTCCAGAGGCGTTGGTGTCCGCAGAAAGAGACGAAGGGTCCGGCGGCAGCCGGACCCTTCGATCGTAGCGGGGGCGGGATTTGAACCACGCGACCTCTGGGTTATGAGCCCAGCGAGCTACCGAGCTGCTCCACCCCGCGTCGGTGAATCCACCATACGCTAACCACGCGACACCTCCAGCGATTTACCGCGTCGCTGCACCTGCGGACTCAGGCGAGGCCCAGGGTCGAGGAGGAGTCGACTTCGGCATTGCCCGGCCCGGTCGACGTCCCTTCACCGCCAAGGGTGTTGTCGCCGTGGACCATCACCTGCACGAGATGCCGGCCTGGACCGGTGACCGGAGGCCCCGGCGTCGTGAGCGCGGGCCGGGGCCCGGACGGGTTGCCGCCCGCTCGGGCCCCGGCCGGTGCGGCCGCGGTGGTGGTGCGCCGGATTCAGTACAGGTGGATGTAGCCGTGGCAGGTGTCGAAGACGGTGTGGATGGTGACCTTCACGTACGGGTGCCGGCGCTTGGCGATGGCGACGTCCTTGGTCTGCGAGTCGTGAACCGTGGGGAAGCCACGCTCCTCCATCCAGAGCTTCTGGATGGTGGTCCGGCCGCCGTCGGCCCGCCAGATGGCGGAGGCGGTCATGAACTTCAGGCCGATCTCGTCCTTGAGGTACGTCTCACGGAGCATGGTGCGGTTGTTGTCGTAGTCGCGGTACCACACCTTCACACGTCCGCCGCCGCAGCTGAACGACTTGTACTTGTTGACGGTCTTGACGGCCTTGGCAGCGGGTGAGGCGTGCGCGGGCGCCGGGTTGTCGAGGGCCTGGGCGGCCGGTCCGCAGACGGCCGCGACTCCGCACAGCGCGGAGCTGAGGGCGAGCGCGACGCGCTTGGTGGTGTTCATGGTGACGGTTTCCTTCCGGTAGGGGTGGTGGATGTCCCGGGCCGGCTCCCCGCGGTGGCGCCGGGGTACGGCCTCGGCACCGAGTCCACCCCCGGCGGCATTGAATGGCAGGCCCGTCCCACCAGCCGGATCAATGCCACGGCGCGGCGGAACCGGAGACCCGCGGTTGCCGTCCCATACCGGGGCCGCCTCACCAGGGCAGCCGAGTGGTACGCGGGACAGCGGCGGGCGACGGGGGGCGGGGCACGTGGCGGGACGACCCGAAAGGCCGCTGGATCCTGCCGAGGGCCCGTTACAGCGCCTGGCGTTCGACCTGCGCAAGCTCCGTACGGACGCCGGGAGCCCGACGTACCGGCGGATGGCCGCCCGTACCGGAGCCGGGGCCAGCACCCTGTCGCAGGCGGCCGCCGGCGAGCGGCTGCCCACGCTGGCCACCGTGCTGGCATACGTGCAGGCGTGCGGCGGGGATCTGAAGGAGTGGGAGCGGCGTTGGCGGCAGGCGGCCCGTGAGGTGGTGGAGGAACCCCGTCCGGGCCAGGACGACACCGACGCGCCGTACCGGGGGTTGCGCCGGTTCGAGCCCGAGGACGCCGCCGTGTTCTTCGGCAGGGGCGTGCTGACCGCGCAGCTCGTGGCGAAGGTCCGCGAGCACCGGCTGGTCGCCGTGGTGGGCGCGTCGGGCAGCGGCAAGTCCTCGCTGTTGCGCGCCGGCCTCGTCCCCGCCCTCCGGGATGGCGGACCGTCCGGTCCGCGCCCCGAGGCGATCCGTATCCTCACTCCGGGCCGCCGTCCCGCCGAGCGCGCCGACGTTCTCGAACCGGCCGCCGGAGACGGCGACACCGTGGTTGTCGTCGACCAGTTCGAGGAGTTGTTCACCCTCGGTGCCGAGCACGGTGAGCGGGGCGTGTTCCTGGACCGGTTGGTGGGGGCCTGCGCGCCCGGCGGCCGGCTGCGGGCGGTGATCGCGGTGCGGGCCGACTTCTTCGGCCGCTGCGCCGAACACCCCGCCCTGGCCCGCGCCCTGCGTGAGGCCACACTGCTGGTGGGCCCGATGTCACCCGCGGAACTGCGCGAGGCCGTCGTCGGACCCGCCTCGGCGGCCGGGCTGGTGGTCGAGCGCGATCTGACCGCCAGGATCGTCGCCGAGGCCGAGGGCCGGCCCGGGAGTCTCCCGCTGGTCTCGCACGCCCTGCTGGAGACCTGGCGCCGCCGCCGCAGCCGCACGCTGACCCTGGAGATGTACGAGGCGGCGGGCGGCGTCGAGCAGGCCGTCACCCGGAGTGCCGAGGAGCTGTACGGCGGCCTCACGCCGGACGAGGCCGCGGCCGCCCGGCGGATCCTGCTGCGCCTGGTGACGCCCGGCGACGGCACGCCCGACACCCGCCGCCCCGTACCCCGTGCCGAACTCGACACCGGCCGGCCAGAGGACCGCCGTGTACGCGAACACCTGGCCGGGGCCCGCCTGCTCACCTTGGACGGCGACGTCGTCGAGCTCGCCCACGAGGTACTGATCACCGCGTGGCCCCGCTACCGCGCCTGGATCGACGAGAGCCGTGAACGGCTGCGCACCCACCGCCGGCTCACCGAGGCCGCCCGCGGCTGGCACGACCTGGGCCGTGACCCCGGTGCCCTCTACCGCGGCATCCGCTTGGCCGCGGCCGAGGAAGCCTTCGCCGGCCCCGAGCGGCAGGCCGACCTCAGTCCTGCGGAACAGTCGTTCCTCGATGCCTCCCTCGCCGTACGCGACCAGGAGCTTCGTGCCACGGCGCGTACCGCCCGCCGACAGCGGCTGCTGACTGCGACGCTGGCTGTGCTCCTGGCCCTGGCCACCACGGCCGGCCTGATCGCCTGGCAGCAGAGCCGCACCAGCCGGGAGCAGCAGCGCGCGGCCGAAGCGGCCCGGCGGACCGCGCTGTCCCGCCAGCTCGCGGCGCAGTCGGCCGCCCTGACCGCCACGGATCCGGACCTGGCGGCGCTGCTCGCCGTGCACGCCTACCGCACCAGCCCCACGGCCGAGGCGACAGCCGGCCTCTACACGGCGGCCGCCTCCCCCCTCGCGCTGCGCCTGGCCGGCCACTCGGGTCTGGTCGAGGCACTGGCTTTCAGTCCCGACGGACGTACCCTGGCCACCGCGAGCGACGACCGGACCGTACGCTTGTGGGACACCGCCACCGGCCGTACCCGCGTGACACTGACCGGACACCAAGGCGCCGTGTTCTCGGTGGCGTTCAGTCCGGACGGGCACCTGCTGGCCACCGGCGGGGCCGACCGCACGGTCCGTCTGTGGGACGCCGCCACCGGCCGCGGCCTGCGGAGGTGGCCCATCGGGGAGGTGCGCACGGGCAACAGCATCGACGACCACGAGGAAAGCTCGGTGCCGGTCGTCTTCAGCCCCGACCACCGCACCCTGGTCACCGCCGACGCCGACGGCACCGTACAGCTGCGGGACACCGCCACCGGTCGCGCCCGCGCCTCCTTCAGCCTGCCCGCCGGGTCCTTGGCGTCGTCCGGTGGCGGCCCGGTGGCATCCGGGGGCGTGAAAGTGGTGTTCAGCGCCGACGGTCGCACCGCCGATGTCCTGGACCGGCTGAACGGCACACTGCGGCGGTGGGACATCGCCGCCAAGCGGCCCGTCCCCGGGCCCGTCCTGTCCGGTGACGGCGTTGAGGCCATCGCGCTCAGCGCGGACGGCGGCACTCTCGCCGCCGGGCACGCCGACGGGGCCGTGGACCTGCGGAACAACGCCGCCGGGCGGCCGAGGGCCACGCTGCCGGCGGCGCCCGGCCCGGACACGACGGTCACGGCCATGGCCGTCAGCCCGGACCGGCGCACCCTGGCCGTCGTGAGGGACGACCACACCGCCCGTGTGGTGGACGCGCCGACCGGGTGGAGCACCACTCTTCCCGGCCGCATCGACTGGGCCACGTCCGCCGCCTTCAGCCCGGACGGGCGTGTGCTGGCCACCGGAAGCAACGACGGCACCGTACGCCTGTGGGACATGACTGCCGTACGGCCCCGGCTGGCGCTGCCCGACCCCGGCGGCACCTGCCCGCCGGCCTTCAGCCCGGACGGGCGTCTGCTGGCCACCGGCGGCGAGGACGGCACCGTACGTGTCCGGGACACGGCCACCGGCCGCCTGCGCGCCGTCCCTGCCCGTTTCCACGAGGCCGTGACGGCATTGGCGTTCGTCGACCGCGGACGCACACTGCTCATGGGCGGCGAGAAGGGCACCGTGCACCGGTGGGACACCGCCACCGGCCGGCGGAGCGCCGCCTTCACGGTGCCGGGCAACTGGGCCACGGCCTTCAGCCGCGACGGACGCCTGATGGTGACGGTCGGTGACCCCGAAGGCATCGACGACCTGACGCAGCCAGTACGGCTGTGGGACACCGCCACCGGCACACCCCGCAGGCTGTGGGAACACCGGACGGGCTTCGGCGGCATGGCGGTCCTCAGCGCCGACGCGAGCCTTCTGGCCACGAACGACGGCCGTGTGCGCGTGTGGGACACCGCCACCGGCCGCTTGGCTGCCGCCATCACCGTGCCGCCCGGCACGGAATCGATGGCTTTCAGCCCGGACGGACACATCCTGGCCGCCGGCGGCGACGACGGCACCGTGCATCTGTGGGACACGGCCACCGGCGCGCCGCGGACCACACTGAGCGGTACCAGCAAAATCGTGTCCCTCGCCTTCGGCCCCGGCGGCAGCCTTGTCGCCGCCGACGACGACGGCACCGTACGCCTGTGGGACACCGCCACCGGCCAGGTGCAGCGGACCTTCGCCGATCCCAGCCGGTCCCCGGTGGTCTTCTTCAGCCCCGACGGGCACACACTGGCCACCGACGACGGAAGCGAAACGGTGTGGCTCTGGCCGGTCGCCTCCCCTGATCGGGCTGCGGCCGTCACCAAGATCTGCCACTCCCTGCACCGGGACCTCACTCCCCGAGAACGCGCCCGCTACCTCCCTCTCGCCCGGTTCCGCCCCGTCTGTGCCGTCTAGTGTGATACGCCGGAAATCCTGAGGGTTGGTTCTGCTCTGTTTTCTGGCCGGTGGTTCCGACCTTGGTGAGGTAGTCGGCGAGGGAGTCGAGGATTTCGTCGGCTGTCTTGGTCCAGGTGAAGGGCCGCGGGTTCTCGTTCCAGGTGTTGATCCACGCGGTGATGTCGTCCTCCAGTGCCTTCACGGAGGTGTGGACGCCGCGGCGGATGAGCTTGTCGGTCAGCAGGCCGAACCACCGCTCCACCTGGTTCATCCAAGAGGAGCCGGTGGGGGTGAAACGGACGTGGAAGCGGGGGTGTTCGCCGATCCACGTCCTGATCTCGGCGGTGTTGTGGGTGGTGTAGTTGCCACAGACGAGGTGCACGTCGAGCCCGGCGGGCACCGCCTTGTCGATCCGGATCAGGAACTTCTTGAACTCGATCGCCCGGTGGCGGCGGTGCAGTGCCGATATGACGGTGCCGTCGGCGATGTTGAAGGCGGCGAACAGGCTGGTGATGCCGTGCCTCAGGTAGTCGTGGGTGCGGCGTTCGGGCATGCCCGGCATCATCGGCAGCACCGGCTGGGACCGGTCCAGCGGCTGGATCTGGCTCTTCTCGTCCACGCAGGGCACGACCGACTTCTCGGGCGGGTGGTGGTACAGGCCGACGACGTCGACGACCTTGGCGACGAACTGCGGATCGGTGGACAGTTTGAAGGAGTCCCGCAAGTGGGGCTTGAGGTCGAACCGCTTCCAGATTCGCCCGATCGTCGACTTCGACAGGCCGGTGCGCTGGGCCATCGAGGCGCGTGACCGGTGCGTGTCCTGGCCCGGGAGCGACTCCAGGGTGGCCACGACGACCTCCTCGACCTGGTCGAGGAGGATCGAGGGTGGCCGGCCCGAGCGCGGCTCGTCATGCAGACCGTCGAGGCGTTTTGCGATGAAGCGGGCCCGCCAGCGGTCAACGGTCGATCTGTCGATGCCGAGGTCGGTAGCGGTCTGCCGGTTCGTCCCGCCCTCCGCGCAGCGCAGCACGATCTTGGCTCGCAACGCGAGGAACTGGGCGGTCTTGGCCTGCCGCGCCCCCTGCTGCAGTTGCTTGCGTTCAGCATTGCCGAGGATCAGGTCGGCCTTCGGCCGGCCTGTCCAGCCGGCGTCCTCGAGCCCAGCCATCCGCTCTGCGGCGAATGCCCGACGCCACTTTCCGACCGTCTTGGCCTGGACTCCGACGAGCCGTGCGACACCCGCGTTTGACATGCCGTCAGCACACGCCAGGATGATGCGGGCCTTCTCGGCCGAGCGCCGGTGCGGCATTTTCGTCCGGCGCACCAACTCGGCTCGCTCGGCCTCGGACAAGGTGATCGCCACAGCAGAAGGCCCCGAATGCGACTTGACAGCAGGGCACTTACTAACCCTCAGGATTTCTGGTGCATCACACTAGGGCCCTGTTGCGAAAGCCACGGACGGAGTCGGGGTCTGTCGGTTTTCGAGGTCGCCGACACGGTTTCAGGCTCGGCTGCACTCCTGTCCGAGCGCGACGAGACGTGCCCCGCGGAACGAGCTATGCGCCCTCGTTGTCACCGCGCAGGGAATGGATCATGCTCTGCAGGATCCGGAAAGCGTCTGACTGCTCGGTCTCGGTCAGGCCGGCCAGCATTCCGGCCTCGACGGACCGGACGGCCGCGCTCGCCTTCTCGAGGCTTCGTCGGCCGCGAGGCGTGAGCCGCGCGGGAAGCGCCTTCCCGACGGGTGCCTCCGCGGGCCTGGTCACGTAGCCGTCTCGTTCCAGGGCGTGGAGCAGCACGTTCATCGTCTGCCGTGTCACGAACGCGCCCCGCGCGAGCTCGGAGTTCGACAAGCCCGGTCGCTGCGCCAGCAGCTCGAGGCAGGAGTAGTGCGTCACGCTCATCCCGAGCGGCCGCAGCACTTCCTCCATGGCCGCGCGGAGGGCGCTCGACGCTTCTTTGAGCAGGTAGCCCAGTGACGTCTCCAGGTCGACGCCGACACCTTCTTGACTCATGTCAGCATTCTGACATAGGTTGACGCATGTCAGGAAACTGACACGGAAAGAAGGAGCGTCATCATGCCCGCCACCGGCCCCGACTTCATCTCGCTCCAAGTGCGCGACCTCGACGCTTCGCAGGCGTTCTACGAGCAGTACCTGGGCTTCGTCCGCTCGCCGGCCGGACCTCCGCACGCCGTCGTCTTCGAGACGAAGCCGATCGCGTTCGCACTCCGCGACGTCATTCCCGGCACCGACCTCGCATCCGTCGCTCACCCCGGCATCGGTACCGCGATCTGGTTCCACGCCACCGACGTCCAGGCCATCCACGACGCACTCGCCGCCGACGGTCACACCATCGTCTCCGCACCGATCGACGGCCCCTTCGGTCGGACCTTCACCTTCGCCGACCCCGACGGCTACCAGGTCACGCTCCACGACCGCGCTTGATCGACCCAACACCACCGGACGATCAACGGCGGTTGCACCCTGGGCTCGTGCGTGACGCCACCTTCTGCCCTGCTGACCCGACGACGTTCTGCAGGCTGGATGGCCTCGGCTTGGAAGTGATCGGCCAACAGTTGCACCCCGGCCACGCCGTGTTGCTCTGTCGAGTGATCGACCCTGATGACCGGCGCCATGCCTGCGGCTGTCGGGGGGTCTCGTTCGGTGACCCTCGACCATGGGCTTCAGCCCTTCGCTGTCATGGGTCACCAAACGAGACACGACCCTCATCACCGCCGCCGCTTCAAGCCCCAGCGCCTCCACGCGGACAAAGCCTACGACCGCGCCGACCTGCGGAAATGGTTACGTGGCAAACGCATCGGAGTACGGTTCGCGCGCAAAGGCATCGAATCCGGCGAACGATTGGGCCGCCGCCGTCGGGTCATCGAGCGAACGATGTCCCGGCTCTCCGGCTACCGACGCCTGAGCCCTCGTTACGAGCGCGATCCCCGCAACTACCTGGCCTGGCTCGGCCTCGCTGCCGCCCTGTGCTGCTACAAACGACTCGTCCGCCTCACCACGTAGGACACGGTCCAAGCTCACGCTCGCCGCGTGAT
Organism: Streptomyces sp. NPDC001056; assembly: GCF_053598955.1. Taxonomy (NCBI): domain Bacteria; kingdom Bacillati; phylum Actinomycetota; class Actinomycetes; order Kitasatosporales; family Streptomycetaceae; genus Streptomyces; species Streptomyces sp. NPDC001056. Next base: position 20,804 of record NZ_JBSFLI010000061.1, read on the forward strand.
CAACGAAGCGTGTCCGCCGTCATGGGGGAAGGCCCAAGCTCGCCACCGAGCGGGACATCCTCCGCAAGGCGGCCAAGTATTTCGCCGGAGAGACGAACTGGTGAGGAGCCGCTTCCAGTTCGTTGACGACCATCGCAGCACCTACGAGGTGAAGCGGCTCTGCCAGGTCCTGGACGTGAACCGGTCCAGCTACTACAAGTGGCTCGCCGGCGCCGAGGCCCGGGCCACCCGGCAGCGGGAGGACCGGATCCTGGCCGAGGAGATCCGCGAGGTCCACGGCGAGTCCGGCGGCGCTTACGGCTCCCCGCGAATAACGGCCGAGCTCCGCGGGAAAGGGCGGCGGGTCAACGAGAAGCGGATCGCCCGGATCATGCGGATGTTCTCCATCACCGGCATCCGCCTGCGCAGACGCGTGCGCACCACCGTCCCGGACCCGGCCACCTCACCGGTCCCGGACCTGTTCCAGCGGGACTTCACCGCTACCGAGCCGGGGCGCAAATACATGGGCGACATCACGTATCTCCCGCTCGCAGGAGGGGAGTTCCTCTATCTCGCGACCATGCTGGACTGCTTCAGCCGCAAGGTCGTCGGCTGGTCCATCGCCGACCACATGCGCACCGACCTGGTCGCGGACGCGCTGCGGATGGCAGCTGCGACCCGCGGCGGCCTGGACGGCGCGGTGTTCCACTCCGACCACGGGGCGCAATACGGATCGAGGGCCTTCGCCGGCCTCTGCGACCAGTTCGGGGTCACACGGTCGATGGGTGCGGTCGGCACCAGCGCCGACAACGCGGCCTGCGAGAGCTTCCACGCGTCGCTGAAACGCGAGACCCTCCAGGGCGCCCACGACTACGGCGACGCCGACACCTGCCGCAGGACCGTCTTCGCCTGGCTGACCCGCTACAACACCCGCCGCCGGCACTCCGCCAACGGCCACCTCAGCCCCAACGAATACGAACACCGACACCACACCGCTAAACTCACGCTCGCCGCGTGATCAATAACCGCGTGCCCACCTTCACGGGGGAAGGCCCGGTGACCGGCAGTCCTGCTGCTTCCCATGCCTCAAGGCCGCCCGCCACGCTGTAGACGGAGGACCGGCCTGCGCGGATCGCCTGCGCGCCGCCCCGCATGCTGCGTGTGCCCGTGCGGCATACGAAGGCCAGTGGGCCGTCAGGCAGATCCGACAGCGCGGCCGGCAACGCGCTGAGCGCGGCGTGGACGGCGCCGGCGGGGTGACGCGCTGCCCATTCATCGTCTTCGCGGACATCGACCAGCGTGAGTTCCCCGTCCTCGACACGGCGACGCGCCTCGGCAGGGGACAGGTCGGCGGGCGTGTGACCGTCGCCGGAGCCCGGACTCTGCTGTGCGGCGGGCAGGACCGTCCGGATCGCCTCGTAGTTCGAGGCATGCGCGACGGCTATCCGCTGTCCCAGCATCGGGCAGACGTTCATCGCCTGTTCCCAGTGAGCGGTGGACTCCCATTCCGCAACGTTGACGAGAGGGAATTTTCTCCCCGGAACGATCGTGCGGAACATGTACGTCCGAATGAAACCGGGTTGAGCGGCCATCACGTCCGCGGCGTCCTGCCAGGCGTCAAGATAAGCGCCTTCCTTCTCCTCGTCGATCTCAATCGGAATGATCACGACATGGCGATTTTCCATCTACCGCTCCACTGTCCTGTAAGGCACTTACGGCTTCTGACGCACCGCAGCCGGAGAGGTTCCAGGCGAATGAGGGGATCACGGCCGAGCCGAGCCCGAGAGATACCGACTTCGGCTTGTGAGCCAGCACTTTCTGGATACAGCCTGCGCACACATGCCCATGAGCGGCAAATGCCCTTGCTGAACCGGCAATTCGGTCGATGCGGTCCGATACGCCGTCGGCGGATCGGGTGGCCACCACTGGCGGCCGGATACCGGTCCCCGTTTCCCGGAAGAGCGCGGCAGGCGAATTCATCGGCCCTGCCCCTTCCTCGAGGGTAGCCTCACCGTGCACCGCATCGCCCAAAAGCGACAAACGTACTTGCCGTGCACGCGAGACGCGGACCGGACCATGTGATCCGATTCGTTGCAGAAACAGCAAGCCTGTTTGCCATGAATGATGGTGCGGGGTGACGGTGCCGATATGGGAACCTATGAGCTCAAGAGCACCGAAGGCCGTACCTGGGACGTCGTCGTGATCGGCGGGGGTGTCGCCGGCCTGTCCGCCGCGCTGCTGCTGACTCGCGTACGGCGCTCCGTCCTCGTCATCGACGCAGGCGAACCCCGCAACGCCCCCGCCGCGCGAGCCGGCGCCCACAACATCCTTGGCCGCGAAGGCATCTCCCCCCTGGAGCTCCTTCGCGTAGGCCGGGAGGAAGTGACCTCCTACGGCGGAGAAATCGTCAACGGACGGGTCGAGCGCGTCGAGCGTGGCGGCAGCACGTTCGCCATCACCACCCAGGACGGACAGCGCGCCCGTGCCCGGCGCGTCCTGGTGACCACCGGCCTGATCGATGAACTGCCGGACATCCCCGGCCTGGCGGAGCGGTGGGGGCACGACGTGATCCACTGCGTGTACTGCCACGGCTGGGAAGCCCGCGACACCAAGGTCGGCGTCCTGGGCAACTTCCACCAGGCCCTGCTGTTCCGTCAGATGACCGCCCAGGTCACCCTTTTCGCCCACCACGCGCAGGCAGAACTCACCGACGAGCAGTGGGAACAGCTCGCCGCCCTCGGCATCGAAGTGATCCACGGCGCCGTCACCGCCCTGGAGACCGACACCGAACAGGACAAGCTGACCGGCGCCCGCCTGGCCTCCGGCACGGTCATCCCCCTCGACACCCTCGTCGTCGCCCCCGCCTTCACCGCCCGCGGCGGCTTCCTCGAAGACCTCGGCCTCACGCTCAACCCCCACCCCGCCGTCCCCGGCGTCCAGGTCGCCGTCGACCACTCCGGATTCACCGGCGTCCGGGGCGTGTGGGCCGCCGGGAACGCCAGCGACGTCCTCGCTGCCGTGCCCCAGTCCGCCGGCGCCGGAAACACCGCAGGTGCCGCCATCAACATGGACCTCGTCCTAGAAGACACCCGACGTGCCACCGAGGCCCGCGAAGCAGCATCGGCAACGCCGTTCGACGGCACGATGGAAGCAGAAGTGTCACGACGCGTTCTGGGCACCCGCACCCACGGCCTGGAAGGCCCCGCATAGCGAACGGCGAAGCGCTTCCGCAGCACGTCGTCATCGCCACCGCGGGCCCTGCCCGCGAGGCACCACCATACGAGCGCGATACGCATCGTAGTTACCCGGACGCAAATCATACGATGATCCCAGTTTCTCGAACCGCGGGCCGGGTGTGACGGTCGAGCAGGTGGCCACCGACTTCGGGGTCCATCCGATGACGTCGTGGAAGTGGATGCGTCGCGCGGATTTCCACGACGGGACCAAGCCCGGGGTGACCAGCCAGGAGAGCGCCGAGTTTCGGGAAGCTCGTCGGCGGATCAAGCTGCCGGAGCAGGAGGCCCCCGCGGCGCTACTCGACCGTGTGCAGCCCCGCGTGGACAGCCTCACCTCGTCGCGCCGGAGGGAAAGCCGGGACAGTGCCGCCGGCGCGCTCGGCCTGAGGCTGAAGGACGTCACCGTCACCGACGAGGGCTGCGGCAGGCCAGGGTACGGCGCCCGGACGCCCGAGGACCGCGGTGACCTCAGCCCTGTGCGCCACGGCCGTCCATGCCGAGCGGGTGAGCCGGCGCCACCGCCCGTGGCGGGTTGCCGTCCAGGCGCCGCCGCCCGTGGCGGGTTGCCCCCAGGCGTCGATCCGCGCTCACCGGTTTCTCAGGCGCGCCGTCAGCCGTGCCAGCAGGGGCAGTGCCGCCGCGAGTGTCGCGCGTTCCTCGGCGCTCAGCGAGTCGCTGATGGCGCCGCCGAGCGTCTCCGCGCGCCTGCGCCGTTCCTCGGCGAGGCGCTCGCTTCCCGCGGGAGTGAGGTGCAGCAGGAGCTTGCGGCCGTCCGCGGGGTGCGCCTCGGTACGTACCAGGCCCTGAGCCACCAGCCCCTTGACCGCCTTGGCGACCGCCTGATGGCTGACGCCCCGCTGCTGGGCGACGTCGGCGGTGGTCGCCGGGCCGTCGCGGTCGAGACAGCCCAGGACGGCGGACTCGGTCGCAGGCATGGTGTCGGCGGTGCGCACGATGCGCACCAGTTGTCCGACGGTGAGCCGGAGTTCCTCGGCGAGTCGGTTGTCGTCGTCCATGGCGGCAACCTACCCCGATTTCCACAACCGGTCTGTACAACCTGGTTGCGCTGCCTCTCGCACAAAGTCCTCCCCCTCCAGCCGCTCCTCGACCGCTACGCCTCGCGCGATATACAACCAAGGTGTACAGTTTGGTTGTAGGAAATGCTCGGCCCGAGAGGAACCCCCGTGAAGCTCACCAAGCACGCCCACGCCTGCGTCACCGTCGAGAAGGACGACACCCGTCTGGTGATCGACCCCGGCACCTTCACCCCGGACGCGGCGGCCGCTGTCGCTCAGGCCCAAGCGGTCCTGATCACCCACGAGCACTTCGACCACTTCGACGAGAAGCTGGTCGCCGCCGCACTCGCCGACCGGCCCGAACTGCAGGTCTACGGCACCGCCGCGGTCGCGGCGGCCCTCGGCGGCCAGGACAGCCGTGTGCACACCGTCGCCGCCGGCGACACCTTCACCGTCGGCTCCATCCCCGTCACCGTGCACGGGCACCGCCACGCGCTGATCCACGCCGACATCCCGTGCCCCGACAACGTCGGCTACCTCCTCGACGAGGGCGCTCTCTACCACCCCGGCGACGCCTACTTCGCACCCGACGCCCCCGTGCGCACCCTGCTGCTCCCCACCAGCGGACCATGGACAAAGCTCGGCGAAGCCGCCGACTACGTCCGCGCCGTCAAGCCCGAACGCATCATCCAGATCCACGAACTCATGCTCAGCGAACTCGGACAGCACTCCGTCGCCAACCTCCTGGGCGAGAACGGCCTGACCGGCACCGCGATCCAGCGCCTCGCGCCGGGCACCGCCGTCCAGCTCCAGGCCCGGTAAGGCCCCGACTCCCCGACGATGGAGCGGCATGCGCTTCGCGACCATCCGCACCGGCGACACCCTCACCGCCGCCCGCATCGAGGGCGACCGCGCCGTCCTGGTAGACGCCACCGACGCCGTCGACGCGTACCGGCGCCGAGACCGGCTGCGGGACATCGGCGAGACGGACGCCGGCACCGCCCACTACGCCCGCGTCTCGCCCACCCCGGCGCACATCCTGTGCATCGGCCTCAACTACCGCAGCCACATCCGGGAACTGCAGCTCCCCACCCCCGAGTATCCGACATTCTTCGCCAAGTTCGCCTCTACCCTGACCGGCCCACGGGACACCATCACCCTGCCCCGCGTCAGCGACCACATCGACGGGGAGGCGGAACTGGCGGTCGTCGTCGGACGCCGCCTCCGCCGTGCCGGCCCGCAGGAGGCGGCGGAGGCCATCGCCGGCTACACCGTCGCCAACGACTTGTCGATGCGCGACTGGCAGCACCGCACGACCGAAGCACTCCAGGGCAAGGTCTTCGACCGCTCCACCCCCCTGGGTCCGCTCCTCGTCACCCCCGAGGAAGTCGACGACGCCCGCGACCTGACCATCACCTTCTCCGTCGACGGCGTCGAACGGCAGCGCGGGTCCACCGCCGACCTCGTGTTCACGCCGGCGCAACTCCTGTCCTACTGCAGTACCTTCCTCACTCTCGAACCCGGTGACGTCGTCCTGACCGGCACACCGGGAAGGACACCCCGCGCGGCCGGCCCGCTCGTACCCGGACAGCGACTGGTCACCGCGATCGAGGGCCTGGGAGAGGCCATCAACCCGACCGCGGCGGATCCGCTGCCCGACAACCGCACCGCCTGGACGGAACAAAACCCCGACACCGCGACGACCTGACATCCGCGCCCGACGGCCCGACCCGGACGCGCCGAAACCGTCCCCGACGCGGGGGCGTCGGCTCTCCGCTTGATCTTGGTGTTGACGCCTTCGGTAGATGTCGGCCTGAGCGGGCAGCGGAAAAGGCCGGTCCAGAGGCGCTTTGTCGGCTGGGCCTTGACCCCTGATCTTGGACACACGAGACACTGGATCCTGAGGATCTGAGAACGGACATCTCGTGGTCATGAAGAACTATCCGCCGCAGTTCAAGGCGGACGCGGTCGCGCTGTACCAGTCGCGGCCCGAGGCGACGATCCGGCAGGTTGCTGCCGATCTGGGGATCAATCCCGAGACCCTGCGGAACTGGGTCCGGGCAGCCGGTGCGAGCCGGCCCCGGGGACGCCGGGCGGAGGTGTCTGCGGAGCCTCCGACGCCGTTGGAGACGGAGAACGCGGCCCTGCGTAAGAAGGTCCGCGAGCTGGAGGAGGAACGCGAGATCCTGCGGAAGGCGGCGAAGTATTTCGCCGGGGAGACGCGCTGGTGAACCGCTTCCAGTTCGTCGCCGACCACCAGCGCCGCTACGGCGTGAAGCGGCTGTGCACCATCCTCGGCATCGCCCGCTCCAGCTTCTATCACTGGCGCGCGACGGTCGCGGACCGGATTGCCCGGCAGGCGGCCGACGCCCGTATCGCCGCCCGGATACGGGCCGTGCACCGGGAATCGGACGGCACCTACGGCGTCCCGAGGATCACCGCCGAACTCCGCGCCGACGGCGAGCGGATCAACCACAAGCGGGTCGCCCGCGTGATGCGGAGTATCGGCCTGGCAGGTGTGCGCCTACGTCGCAGGCATCGCACCACGATCCCGGACACGGCCGCGGCGAAGGCCCCGGACCTGATCGGCCGCGACTTCACCGCTGCCGAGCCGAACACGAAGTACGTCGGCGACATCACCTATCTCCCCGTGGACGGCGGGAAGTTCCTGTATCTGGCCACCGTCATCGATCTCGCCTCACGCCGTCTGGCCGGCTGGGCGATCGCCGACCACATGCGCACCGATCTCGTCACCGATGCCCTGGCAGCGGCCCAGAGGTGCCGCGGCAGCCTTGCCGGCGCTGTTCTGCACACCGATCACGGAGCCCAGTACACGAGCCGGGCCTTCGCCGACGCCTGCCGCCGGGCCGGCGTGATACAGAGCATGAGTGCCGTCGGCAGCTCGGCGGACAACGCGCTCGCCGAGTCCTTCAACGCGACGTTCAAACGCGAGACGCTCCAGGGCCGCAAGCACTGGTCCAG